>DATLRW010000028.1:0-30693 GCA_035534495.1 Candidatus Dormiibacterota bacterium
CGGTCGCCCGTTCTACTCCGCGTAAAACTTCGCGCATTCCTGCTCGGCGAACTGGTCGAAGCCGGCTCGATCGAGAACCTCGTTCACCCGCTTGTAAAACGGGTGCCCCGGCCCTTGCGCCAACTCGCTCTGGCTGATCCAAAGCCGCTCCTGCCGCTGCCTCCGCCTTCGCGTTCCCATCGCCATCGAGTCTGCTCCTGAACTCTCGATGAGCATTCTACGGAGATCCCTTGCACATACAAGTGACATCACGCTACAAATCCAAGAAATCTTTCGTGCCCGACTTTCACCACGGGCTGCTAGGGTATGAACGCAGATTGACACGACGCCTCCGTGCCGAGGCCGGAATCGTCAAATGGAGGCGGCGGGCCAATGGGATTAGACCTGTGGTTGGCGTTCAGCTTTTCCAGTTGGCTCACGTGGAGAGAAACTTCTGCTTAACGCAATCGGTGAACAACTGTAATGCATGGGATCGGTTTTCGGGGCTGTATGCTATTCCACACTCTACCGTGGGCGAATTTTGTAGCCGGCGAAAAATCACGCCGTTGCCGTGAAGTGGTTGGGCAGCAGAATCGCAAACCACAGCTAGGCCGAATCCGGCCGTGACGAGTTCCATGCGCATATGCAAATTCTCTATTTCAAGCACGATATTCAGGGTCATTTTGTATTTCTGGCAGAGCCCAAGCACCATGTCATAGCCAAACGGATTCACATGTCGCGGGAACAGAAGGTTCGGCTCCCCGGCTAGTTCGCGTATCGAAATGGATCGGCGCAGCGCCAAGGGATGTTTTGCAGGCATGGCAACGACGAATTGTTCATGAAGGAGGGTTTCGACCACGAGCCCCGCTGTATTGTTAGGCAGCGCAATGAATCCAACGTCGACGCGGCCATCGCGGATGAGTTGGATATTGTGTCCTATCACGTCACGCAACGAAATCCGCACATGGGGATATAGGTTCGTGAACGTCTTTACGGCCCTTGCAACGATGTTGGTTCTCGCCGGGGTGTATCCCAGGACTAAATGCCCCACCAGTCCGCGGTTTGCTTGTGCCGCCAAGTCCGCGGCGTGCGCCACTCGCGCCATAATCTGACGTGCTTCGTTTGCAAACGCGCGACCCGCATCCGTAAGTTCAACCCTCCGACTGGTTCTGTGCAGCAGTTCTACTCCCAATTCTTCCTCGAGTTGCCGGATCTGTCTGGTTAGGGGAGGTTGGCTGAAGTGCAGCCGTTCCGCGGCCCGGGTGAAATGCAACTCTTCGGATAAGGCGATGAAATACCGAAGTTGTCTCAGTTCCATTAAGCCTCCGGTTTACAGAAGAATTTGCGGGCAAATCTAGTGTAGTGCGTCACATATATATGTACTTGTTGCCTGCCCTTGGGTATCCTGCCCGGCATGAGCCGGAGAGCCGAACCGATCCTGCTTTCCGTTCAGGAACGTGCCACCTTGCAAACTTGGGCCAGAGCCAGAAGTCAGCCGCAGCGCCTCGTTCAGCGGGCACAGATCATCCTGTTGGCCGCCGACGGAGTCGAGAACCAGGAGATTGCCCGCCGCGTGCATGTCTCGCGACCTACGGTGCAACTCTGGCGTGGGCGGTTTCTGGCCCTGCGCACCGCCGGTTTGGAGAAGGACGCCCCTCGTCCCGGCCGCATCCCCGCCATCAGCGACCGGAAGAGGGCGGCGATTGTGGAAGCCGCACTGCACAGCCAACCGCCTAACGCTACACACTGGAGTACCCGGTCGATGGCCAAAGCGCAAGGCGTCAGCGAAGCGACGGTGCGGCGCATTTGGAGGCAGCACAGCTTGCGGCCGCACCGTATCTCGACCTGCAAGGTCAGTCGCGATCCCCGGTTCGTGGAAAAGCTCATCGATGTCGTGGGCCTTTATCTCAACCCGCCCGATCGGGCGCTGGTGCTGTGCGTGGATGAAAAGAGCCAAATTCAGGCCCTCGACCGAACCCAGCCGGGTCTGCCGCTGCGGCACGATGACGCACGACTACACGCGCCACGGCACCACGACCTTGTTCGCGGCTCTCTCGACGCTCGACGGCGCCGTCATCGGGGACTGCATGCCGCAGCACCGGCATCAGGAGTTCACCCGCTTCCTCAAGCGCGTCGACCTCGAAACGCCCAGCGAAATGGACTTGCACCTGATCGTCGATACTTACGCCACTCACAAGCATCCTGCTGTCGAGCGTTGGTTGCGCCGCCACCCGCGCTTCCACCTGCACTTTACTCCTACGGCTTGTTCCTGGCTCAAGTTGGTCGAACGCTGGTTTGGCAATCTCACCCAACCGTGCCTGCGCCGCGCCTCCTTCCACAACGTGCAGGAGCTGACCCAGGCCATCGACGACTACATCAGAAATCATAACCAAACCCCACGCGTCTTCGTCTGGAGTGCCCCGGTCGAACGCATCCTGAAAAAGGCCGCCAAATGTAAAGAAGCGTTGGACGCACTACACTAGGGAGATCCCTTGCCGTTTCGCTCCTCCGAATGACAGCGCGCCGAGGGCGGCGAGGCGTAAACTGGATCGTAGGAGCAACGGGGACAGAAGCGGGATCGCGAATTGCGGATTTGAAATTTCAAATCCTAGATCACCGATTCAATATTGCGGATTTGGAATGGCGGAAGTGATGGCGACGGGGAAAGCGTTGAAGCGGGCGGCATTTGCGTTGGCGGCGGCCGCGTGGCTGATGGCGAGCGCGGGGATGCCCGCTTGGGCGCGCAACCCCAGCAATTCGGCGGCCGCGGCTCTGGTGACCAAGGGCCTGGACGCCAGCAACATCGAGGCAAAAGGGGCGCCGGCCTTTCGCTTGGAGGCGCGGATTCGAGTCGAGCCCGGCGGGGGGCAACCCGAAGAAGGCAAACTGGTTTTGATCCGGACTCCGGCCGGCTGGTGGCACCAGGAGATAACGCTTCCCGGCTACCACAACATCGAAATCTCAAGTGAAATGAAGCTGTGGACGAAGAGCACGGCGAACTACCTGCCGTTCCCCGTATTTCTCACCGGGCGGGCGGTGAACATTTGGAACTGGCTGCGGCACGCGGGAGGACAACAGCTCAGCGGTCCGCAAACGTCGGCGGCGACCGGCGAGGCGTGCGTGACGGCGACGATCTCTGCCGACGTGCTGCGTTATTGCTTCGATTTGCTCAGCGGGAACCTGACGAGAGTGGTGGATAGCCGGTGGAACATGGCGTTTCGCTACTCGGAATATGCGCCGTTTGGAACGAAAAGCTTTCCGCGGCTCATGGAAGTGGGGCGTAGGGGCGAAAATCCGTTCATCGAGATTCGCGTCGTGCAGCTCGCCGAGGAGGAAAAACCGGATTTGCGGCTCTTTTTGCCGGTGAAGGGAGCCAAACAGACGCCCTCGGAGGCCGCCTGCGACAAGGTCGAGGCGGCGCAAGTGGAAAAGATGGTTCCACCGGGATATCCGCCAGAGGCCCAGAGAGCCGGGATCTCCGGAATCGTGAAGCTATACGCGGAGGTGGGCACCGACGGAATAGCTCGCGGAATGTGGCCGGTGAATTCCCCGACGCCCGTTTTGACATACGCCGCGATTAACGCCATCCGCCGCTGGAGATATCGACCGCGAACCTGCCAGTCAACCGGAACCAAATTGCCGCAAATCCAATTGATTACCATCGTATTCAGCTCACCCTAGCTCTTGTCCCCGTTGCTTCGGGCACCCATCGGCTTGCACCGGCATGGCGCAGGCGATGGCGGCCCGGCCGAAAGTGTCCGCGCCGCTCGGTTTGCAGGGGCCGGCCGCTTCGTGGTTGTCTGTGAAGATCAACCCAATTGGCGAGGTTTTTCATGGCAAAGTTCTTCGGCTGGTATCTGCTTTTTACCCTCCTGGCGGCGCTCGGGGCGCGGGCGCAAGTGGTTGAGTTCACGGGCGGCGATCGTTTGACGGGGAAATGGGTGAGCGTGAAGGGGGACAAAATCGCCTTCCAATCGAACATGGTCGGAATGGTTTCGATTCCCGTGGGCAAGGTGAAATCGCTCATGATCGAGGAGCCGGTCGTGGCGATTGTGGCCGGCGGGAAAAAGATCTCCGGCAAGGGGGCGTGGCTCGAGAACGGGGTCTGGACGGTCGAAGCAGGGGGCGCCGGGCGAACCATCGCTTCGGAAAACCTGCGGGAGATCATTCCGGCGGCGGCGTATCGCCAGGTCAAGGCCGAGACGTCCGCCAAGCCGTGGCGCGGCTGGAAGGGTGGCACGACGTTTGGCTACAGCCTGCAGCAGGGCGATCAGCAATCCCGCACGTTGAGCGTCGGGGTGAATGCCGTGCGGCGACAGATGGGTTCCGGCGGCATAAGCGAGCGCTGGCGCACGAACTACACCTTCAACATGCTCTTTGCCAACGCCAAAAGCGGAGGGGTGGAGGTGAAGTCCAACAGCCTGAGCACGGCGCTGCGGCAGGATTATTTCTTTCGGCCGCACAATTTTCTCTTCGTGCTCGGCGAGGCCGATCATATCCAGTCGCAAAGCCTGTCCCTGCGCCAGACCTACGGCGGAGGGTACGGGCGCGATCTGACGGCGGGAAAGCGCCTGAAGATCAGCCTGCTGGCCGGCGCGACGTTTGAAAATCAGAAATTTATCCACTCGCCGGCCGAGCAGTACGGCGAAGCGCTCCTGGGCGAACAGGCCGGGATCCAATTCAACGGCGAGATCCGGTTCGACCACTCGCTGAATTTCTATCCGAATCTTTCGAGCGCAGGCCAGTTCCGCTTCGATACCACGTCGACGCTGGCGTTCAAGCTGAATTCGTGGCTCAACGCAAATCTGGGCGTGATCGATTTCTACGTGAGCCGGATTCCGGCCGGGTCGGCGACCACCGTGACGGTGATCGGGCCCGGGGGAACGATTACGACAACGACCACGCCGGCGCACAACAACAATCTGACGATTACCGCGGGGATTGGGGCGAATTTCTAGGGTGGTGAATGGCGCGCTCGCCGCTGCCGGGCGCGATGCAGTCAGCGAATGGCGGAGGGAAGAGCCGGGACGCGGCGACGATAGAAACGGCTCGCCGCGTAGATCGCCGGGCCGGCGGCGATCAGGAGCATATCGAGTGTCAAGGCGTTGAACGGGCCGGCGGGCTGCGTGGCGTTTCGCACGAAGGCCAGACCGATGAGCAGGGTCGGCGTAACGCAGACAGCGACGGCCCCGGCGAGGCCGCCCGGCACGCGAAACGGCCGCGGCAACTTCGGCTCGCGCAGGCGCAGGGCCACCAGCGCGGCAAATTCCAACAGCACACTCAGACCCGAGAGAAGCACGTCCATCACCGCCAGAGCGACGAATCCCAATCCGAACGCGAACGCCCAACCGACGGCGCAGGCCGCGATGGCGACCCAGGGCATGCCGGTGCGTTTGTTGCGGCGGGCGAAAATGCGGGGCAAATAGCCGTCTTCGGTCATGACGAGCGGAATGCGGGAAAGAGACAACATAAGCGCGTTGAACGTTGCGCACGCCCCAATCACGCCGCCGGTCGCGATGGCCGCGGCCAGCCATTCGCCTCAGAAACGACGGCCCAGATCGACCCAGCCGCCCGTCGTCCAGGAGGCGGGATCGATGCCGGAGCGGGCGACGGCGGCGATGGGCGTCAGATAGACGAGGGCGATCATCACCAGCGAAACCGCCATGGTGAGCGGGTAGGAGCGGCGGGGATTTTCGACTTCGGCGGCGAAGGTCGAGGGATTGTCCCAGCCCATCAGGTTCCACATGGCGATCAGAATGCTGCCCATCCAATCGGCGCGGCCCGGGGGCGCGTGCCGGGCCAGGCCGGCGGCCGGCGCGGAATGGGCCAGGGCCAGGACGACGAGCACGACAAACGGTCCGAGCAGCACGACCCCCAGGAAAATCGAGCTGATCCCGACGGCGCGCGCGCCCCAGACGTTCCACACCGTGCATATCAGAATCATGCCGAGGCCGAGAATGGTGGGCCAATGGCCGGCCGAGAGAGCGGGGAAGAAGTGGGAGATGTAGAAGACGAAGAGGGTGGGATAAAGGGCCATGTCGAAGACGCTGCCCACCATGGTCAGCCAGGCTTCCTGAAATCCCCAGAAGGGGCCCATGGCCCGCGTGACCCAGACGTAGAAACCGCCCTCCTCGGGCAGGGCCGTGGACAGCTCGGAGACCATCATCGCCGTCGGCAGGCTCCAAACCAGCGGCACCAGCAGCAGGATCAGCAGAGCGCCGCCGTAGCCGGCGCCTTGAATAATGTCCTCGGTGCCGTAGGGTCCGCCGGAGACGATGAAAAACGTGGCGGCAATCAGGGGCAGAAGGGCCAGTTTGCGCCAGCGCGCCGGCGAAGTGGCCGACCTGCCGTTCAACGGTTTCCTCGCCACTTGCGCGGTTCCCGCATAACGCGCAGAGTTTAGCACCAAGCCGCCCGGCCGCTGCCGCCGGCCGAACACCGAACGGTTCTTTTTCTCGCGCGGGGTTTGTCGAACCGGAATCGACCGATACAATCGAAAGAACGTGGCGGGAGCGCATGCGTTTGCCATTCTTGAAACTGCCGGCGAAATTCGCGCGGTGAGGGACTACTTCATGGACGCGGTGAAAAAGGCGCAGCTCGGTTGCCGGCGGCTTGGCGATGGCCGCACGGAATTTCTGGTATGGGCGCCGCGGGCCGAGCGGGTGGAAGTGCATCTGGTCGAGCCGGCAGAGAGAAGGATCGAAATGCGGGCCGGCGAGCGCGGCTACCATCATGCGATGGCCGAGGGGGTGGAGGCGGGCAGCCTCTATTTCTTCCGCCTGGACGGGGAAACCGACCGCGCCGATCCGGCCTCGCGCTGGCAGCCGCGCGGGGTCCACGGCCCATCGATGGTGGTCGATGAGGGTTTCGAGTGGAGCGATGGCGCCTGGAAGGGGTTGCCGCTCGACGAGTATCTGCTCTACGAGATTCACGTCGGCGCGTTTACGCCCGAAGGGACATTCGAGGCGATCGTCGGACGCTTGGACGAGCTCAAGGCGCTGGGCGTGACGGCGGTGGAACTGATGCCGGTCGGGCAGTTTCCCGGCACGCGCAACTGGGGCTACGACGGCGTGTATCCCTACGCGGCCCAGGACAGCTATGGAGGGCCGCTCGGTTTGAAGCGCCTGGTCGATGCCTGCCACGCCCGGGGACTGGCGGTCGCTCTGGACGTTGTTTACAACCACCTCGGCCCGGAGGGGAACTACCTGGCCGATTTCGGCCCCTACTTCACGCGCCGCTACCGGACGCCCTGGGGAGAGGCGATCAATTTCGACGGCCCGGAAAGCGATGAAGTCCGCCGGTATTTCATCGGGAACGCGCTCGCCTGGATCACGGAGTTCCACATCGACGCGTTGCGGCTCGACGCCGTGCATGCGATCGTCGACCGGTCGGCGCGGCCGTTCCTGGAAGAACTGGCCGAGCGGGTGCACGAGCGGGCCCGGGAGCTGGGTCGGCGCGTCTGGGTGATTGCCGAAAGCGACCGGAACGACGCTCGGCTGGTTCGCGAGCGCGAGCGGGGCGGGCTGGGCCTGGACGGGGTCTGGAGCGACGATTTTCACCACGCCGTGCACGCACTCATCACCGGTGAGCGCAACGGCTACTACGCCGATTTCGGACGCCTGGCGGATTTGACCGGGGCGTTTACCGACCATTTCGTCTATTCGGGGCAATATTCGACGTTCCGGCGAAGGAGGCACGGAAATTCGGCCCGAGACATCCCGGCGCGGCGGTTCGTCGTTTTCGCGCAAAATCACGACCAGACAGGCAACCGGATGCTGGGCGAGCGCCTGGCGAGCCTCGCATCGTTCGAGGACGCGAAGCTGGCCGCGGGGGCGGTTTTGCTCAGCCCCTTTTTGCCGCTGCTCTTCATGGGAGAGGAGTATGGGGAAACGGCGCCGTTCCTCTATTTCGTAAGCCACGGCGACCGCGAGCTGATCGAGGCGGTGCGGCGCGGGCGAAAAGAGGATTTCGCCGCATTCGGCTGGGGCGGCGAGCCTCCCGATCCGCAAGCGGAATCCACGTTCCTGCGCTCGAAGCTCGCTTGGGAATTGCGCGCGAAGGGGCGGCACAATACCCTTGGCGAGTTTCACCGGGAATTGATCGGCTTGCGGAACCGGACGCCGGCTCTGGGCGCCCGCGGAGGGAAAAATTTGCAGGCCATCGCCCATGAAGAAGAAAAGGCGCTTGTAATTTTGCGAAGATGCGGCGAGAGCGAAGCAATGGTTGCGCTTTGTTTCGGCGACCGCGCGGCCCGCTTGCCGGTGACGCTTTCTTCCGGATCCTGGCGGAAGGCGCTCGATTCGAGCGAAGAGCGGTGGCTCGGGAGCGGCGGCAAGGCCCCGGAGCGGCTGGCGGGCGAGGAGCGCGTCGGGTTGGAAGTGGCGCCGCGTTCGGTCGTGGTTTATCGAAAGGGCGAGTCTGGCTGAGGGGGAAGATTTGGAGCGCTATATCTGCATTCACGGTCATTTTTACCAGCCGCCGCGGGAGAGTCCGTGGCTCGAAGCTGTCGAGATGCAGGACTCCGCCTATCCCTATCACAACTGGAACGAGCGGATCATGGCGGAGTGCTATGCCCCGAATTCCGCATCGCGGATTCTGGACGCAAGCGGCCACATCGAGAGGATCGTCAACAACTATTCGAAGATCAGCTTCAATTTCGGCCCGACGCTGCTTTCCTGGCTCGAAGAGAAAGCCGCGGATACCTACCAGGCCATTCTGGCGGCCGACCGCGAAAGCCGCAGGAACTTTTCCGGCCATGGATCGGCGCTGGCGCAGGCGTACAACCACATGATCCTGCCGCTCGCCAATTCCCGAGACAAGCAAACCCAGGTGATATGGGGCATCCGGGATTTCGAACGGCGCTTCGGGCGGCGGCCGGAGGGGATGTGGCTGCCGGAAACGGCGGTGGACCTGGAAACGCTGTCGGTGCTGGCGAGCCACGCGATCCAGTTCACCGTCCTCTCGCCGCATCAGGCGCGGCGGGTGCGGCCATTCGGCAAACGGGCGTGGCGGGAAGTGAAAGGGGGCAGCATCGATCCCTCGCTCCCCTATCAGCTCGTGCTGCCCGACGGGCGCTCGATCGCTCTGTTTTTCTACGACGGACCGATTTCCCATGCCGTGGCGTTCGAGGGAATTTTGCAAAAGGGCGAGTATCTGGCCGACCGTCTGCTGGGAGCTTTCGTGGATTCGCGGACCTGGCCGCAGATCGTGCATATCGCCACCGACGGGGAAACCTACGGGCACCACCAGCGCTATGGGGACATGGCGCTGTCCTACGCGCTTCATTACATCGAGCGGAATCAGCTCGCCCGTCTGACGAACTACGGTGAGTACCTGGCGAAATATCCGCCGAACCTTCAGGGGCAGATCCATGAAAACACTTCCTGGAGCTGCGCGCACGGGATCGAGCGATGGCGCCGGGACTGCGGCTGCCATTCGGGGCAGAAACCGGACTGGAACCAGAAATGGCGCGAGCCGCTGCGGGAAGCGCTCGATTGGCTGCGGGACCAGATGACCGGCCCGTTCGAGTCGATCGGGGCGAAATATCTGAAGGACCCTTGGGCGGCGCGCGATGAATACATCGAGGTGATCCTGGACCGATCGCGCCAGAACGTCGACGCGTTTTTCTCGCGCCACCAGACCCATCCGTTATCGGACGGCGAGCGCGTGGCGGCGGCGAAGCTGCTCGAGCTGCAGCGGCACGCGATGCTCATGTACACCAGTTGCGGATGGTTTTTCGACGAGGTGTCCGGACTGGAAACCGTGCAGGTGCTGCAGTACGCCTGCCGCGTCCTCCAGCTGGGGCGCGAAGCCGTGCAGAAGGATTTGGAGCCCGGGTTTCTCGTGAGGCTCGACCGCGTGCCCTCAAACCTGCCGCAGTTTTCGACCGGGCGGACGGTGTACGAAAAGCTGGTGTGGCCGGCCATGGTGAACCTCGAGAAGGTGGGCGCGCATTACGCGGTCAGCTCGCTGTTCGAGAATTACGGATCGCGAAGCCAAGTCTACTGCTACTCGGTGGATCAGGAGGACTACCGCACGCGCGCGGCGGGGAGGATTCGTCTGGCGGTGGGCCACGCGCGGATCACCTCCGATATTACGGGCGATTCCGGGCAGGTGACCTTCGGCGTGGTCCATATGGGCGACCAGAGCATCAGCGGGGGCGTGCGCCCCTACCAGGGCGGGCTATCCTACGAAAGCTCGATCGACCGGATTGTGAAGCTGTTCGAGGAGGGGGATTTCGCCGAAGTCGTGCGGGAAATGGACCGGAGCTTCGGGGCCGGCGCGTACACGCTCGAACTGCTGTTCCGCGACGAGTTGCGCAAAATCCTGAATTCCATCCTGGAGACGACGGTGGCCGAGGCCGAGGCGAGTTACGGCCAGATGTTCGAAAACCATGCCTCGCTGATGCGCTTCATGAAGCGCATGGGCATTCCCCTGGCGCGGCATTTGCAGATGGCCGCCGAGTTCACGCTCAACGCGGCGCTGCGGCGGAGCCTGGAAGCGGAGATTCTCGACGCGGAGCAGATTCGCAAAATCCTGGACGAGACGGCGAATATCGGCGTGCAGCTGGACGTGGCGACGCTGGAATATTCGGTCCGGCGGAAGCTGGACCGGCTGGCGGACTGGATGCGGGAGGAGCCCACCAGCCTCGAGCGGCTGCAGATTCTCGATCAGGCGGTGACGCTGGTCCGGATGCTGCCGTTCGAAGTGAGTCTGTGGAAAGCGCAGAATGTGTTCTACGGAATCCTGCAATCGCTTTATCATCGGTTTCAGAGCGAAGCCTCCCTGGGAGATGAGTTCGCGCGGAACTGGCTCGATCAGTTCCGTTTGCTGGGCAGCAAGCTATCGGTTCTGGTGCCCTGATGCCGCCGACCAAAACCCTTTCCGCCACATACCGAATCCAATTCAGCCTGAATTTCCGGTTTGCCGACGCGCGCCATCTGGTGCCGTACCTGCACGAGCTGGGCGTGAGCGAACTCTACGCATCGCCGCGCTTCAAGGCGCGACGGGGCAGCTCTCACGGCTACGACGTGATCGATCCGCAACGGGTCAATTCGGAGCTGGGCACCGAGCGGGAATTCGAGGAGCTCGTGCAGCGGCTCAAGGACTACGGCATGGGGCTGCTGCTCGATATCGTTCCCAACCACATGGCAGCCAGCGCGGAGAACCCGTGGTGGACCGACGTGCTCGAGAACGGGCGGTCCTCGCCCTACGCCTCGTTTTTCGACATCGACTGGGAACCGCTCCCGGACGGCGGCTCGGAACCGGTCGTGCTGCCCGTGCTCGGCGATCTCTACGGCCGCGTGCTCGAAAATCAGGAGATCACGCTGCGCCTGGAGGAAAGCGGCTTCTGGTTCCTGTACGGAGAGGCGCGATTTCCGCTCGATCCGAAAACGACGCTGCCGATTCTGGAATGGTGGCAGGCCAAGGCGCGGCAATCGCTGCCCGAGGAGCACGCCGGAAGATTGGGCGTGCAGGAAATCATCGAGCGCGTCCGGCAACTGCCCGGCCGGGAAACCTCCGGCGCGGACGTGGCGGCGGCGCGGCGGGCCGGGCGGGAAGCGATCCGGGAGCAGTTGTGGCGGCTCTTCCGCGGGGAGCCGGAATTGCGGCGTTGCTTGGAGGAGACGATCGGCGAATGCAACGGCATCCGCGGCGATTCGGCCAGCTTCGACCGGCTCGACCGGTTGCTGCAGGCCCAGGCCTACCGGCTCGCCTTCTGGAAAATCGCGGCCGAACAGATCAATTACCGCCGCTTTTTCGACGTCAGCGACCTGGTCGGACTGCGCGTCGAGCTTCCCGCGGTGTTTGCGGCGCGGCACGCGACGATCCTGAAGCTGGTCGACGACGGCCTGGTGGCCGGCTTGCGAATCGATCACGTGGACGGCCTCTACGATCCGCGCGCCTATCTGGAGCGGTTGACGGAGGCGTGCGCGGCGCGCGCGGGCGGCGCGAATTCGGCGCCGAATGTGATTGTGGAAAAAGTTCTGGGCGCGAGCGAGCGTCTTCCCGAAGAGTGGCCGGTGGACGGCACGACGGGCTACGACTTCTTGAATGCCGTCAATGGGCTGCTGATCGACGCGCACGGGCTCGATCTGATCGAGGCGGCCTATACGAAATTCACCGGCGAAGCCGCGCCGTTTACCGAGGTGAGCTACCAGGGAAACCGGAAGGTGATCGAGCAGCTCTTTGGCCGGGAGTTGCGCCGTCTCGGCCGGAAGCTGAGGCGTCTGGCGGCCCAGGATCGCTATGGCCGCGACGTGCCGCTCGCCGATCTGGTCGCGGCGCTGGCCGACGTCACGGCCTGCCTGCCGGTCTACCGGACCTATGTGGCAAGCGGCGCGGCGTCGGCTCGCGACCGGGCCTACATCGTGCGGGCTCTCGATGCCGCGCGCGAACGGGGCAAAGACGATTTCTTCCGCCGGTATGCCGCGGATTTCCTCTCCCGCGTGCTGACGCTCGATCTTCCCGCCGATCAGGAAGAGCAGCGGCAAGAGTGTCTCTCGTTCGTCATGCAGTGGCAGCAGTTCAGCGGACCGGTGATGGCCAAGGGACTCGAAGACACCGCCTTGTACGTCCACAACAGCCTGATTTCGCTGAATGATGTGGGCGGCGATCCACTCCGGATCGAGCCGCCGCTCGACCAGGTCGCTTTTCACCTGTTCAACCAGGAGCGGCTGGCGCATTGGCCGCGGACCTTGAACGCCACCTCGACGCACGACACCAAGCGCAGCGAAGACGTGCGCGCGCGCATCGACGTCCTTTCCGAGCTGGCCGTCGAATGGGAGGAGCGGGCGTTCCGGTGGCGGCGGTGGAACCGGTCGAAGAAGCGGCAAAAAACGGGGCGGGAAGTACCCGCGCCCCTCGAAGAGATGTTTCTCTACCAGACCATGCTTGGGGCGTGGCCGCTCGAGGGCGCGGAGGTGGCGGGACTGGGCGAGCGGCTGATCGCCTGCACGCGGAAGGCGGCTCGCGAGGCCAAGGTATACACGAGCTGGATCGCGCCCGCGCCCGAGCACGAGGAGGCTCTGGCGGAATTCGTCGAACGGATTCTCGATACGTCGGAGGAGAACCGCTTCCTGAAGGATTTCTCGCGGTTTCAGAAGCGCATCGCCTTTCACGGCGCCCTGAATTCCCTCTCGCAGCTCCTGCTGAAGATTGTCTCTCCCGGGATTCCGGATTTTTATCAGGGTTCCGAGCTGTGGGATTTCAGCCTGGTCGATCCGGACAATCGTCGGCCGGTGGATTTCCCGAAACGCGAGCGGATGCTGGCCGAGCTGGCGGCGGGCGAGCACAACGGGGCGGAGGCGCTCGCCGAACAGATGCTCCTGCACTGGCCGGACGGACGGATCAAGCTGTATCTCACGCGCAAGGCGCTCGAGTTCCGCCGCGCGCACACCGAGCTGTTTCTGGAAGGCGATTACGTTCCCCTGCGCGCCTCGGGCAAGAAAAACGAGAACGTTTGCGCGTTTGCCCGGCGAAGGGGCAGCGCCTGGGCCATCGCCGCCGTGCCCCTGTTCACGACGCGGCTCGTCGAGCTGAACCAGATGCCGCTCGGCGAGCGGACCTGGGGCGCGAGCGCCATTCTGCTGCCCGACGATGCGCCGCGCCAGTGGCGAAATGCGTTTACGGGGGAGACTGTCCGGGCGGGATCGGCCCGGCGGAAGAAATGGCTTTCGCTCAAGAGCGTGCTGCGCACGCTGCCGGTGGCCCTGCTCGAAGGGACTTAACCGCAGGCGATGGCGGGAGGCGGAATCTTTTGGAGACGTCTCGGAGGAACCAGAGAGATTCCTCGTCGTCCCGAATCCCTCGGGGCTCATCGGAATGACAACGCGCCGAGCCTGTCGTTTTCGTCGGAACGACCGTCACGGGACATCGATACATTCTGAACCGCTCAACCGACCAGACCGGTTTCCGGCGGGAATGGCGTTATGACCCCTTCTTCCACGATCGAGTTCCTGATTTGGCTGCTTCTGGCGGCCTCGGTGGTCGCGGTCATCACGGCGCGGCTGCGAATCCCCTATACGGTGGCGCTGGTTCTGGGCGGCCTGGCGCTCGGCTTGATTCATCTGCCGCTGATCGATCAGCTGATCAGCCAGCGGCCGAATTGGCTGACGCCCAGCGTGGCGCTGGTGGTGTTTCTTCCGGCGCTGCTCTTTGAGGGCAGCCTGAAGATCCAGTTGCGCCAATTGCGGGAGAATCTGGTTCCCATCCTGTTGCTGGCGACCCTGGGCGTTTTCGTGGCCGCGTTCATTACGTCCTTTGCCGTTCACTGGGCGGCGGGATTGCCGATGGCGGCCGCGCTGGTTTTCGGGGCCATCGTCTCGCCGACAGACCCGATTTCGGTGCTCGCCATTTTCCGAAGCAGTGCGGTGCCCAAACGGCTGGAGGTGATCGTCGAGGGCGAAAGCCTGTTCAACGACGGCACGGCGGCGGTGTTGTTCGGGATTTTGGTGGGCGGAACGGCCAAGGGCGGGCTCACCATCGGGACCGGGATCGAGGAGTTTTTCGTCGTCGTGCTGGGCGGGGTGACGCTGGGCCTGATCGTCGGCTGGATCATCAGTAAAATCACCGAAAAGATCGACGACCCGCAAATCGAAATCACCCTGACGACGATTGCCGCCTACGGTTCGTACCTGGGGGCGCAATCGCTGCATCTTTCCGGCGTGATCGCCACGGTGACGACCGGCTTGATGATCGGGAATTTCGGGGCGCGGTTCGGGATGAGCCCTCATACCCGCATTTCGCTGTGGTCGTTCTGGGAATATGTTTCGTTCGTGATCAACTCAATCGTTTTCCTGCTGATCGGCATGCAGGTGCGCATCGGGACGTTGCTGCACGCCTGGGAGCCGGTGCTGCTGGCGTTCGGCGCGGTTTTGCTGGGGCGGGTCCTGTCGGTCTATGCGCTGACGCCGGTTTCGAACGCGATCACGAAAAAGATCCCCTTGCGATGGCAGCACGTAATGGTGGCGGGAGGGCTGCGCGGCTCGCTGTCGCTGGCGCTGGCGTTGGGGCTGCCCACCGACTTTCCCTTTCGCGCGCAGATCCTGGCGATGACGTTCGGGGTGGTGGCATTCACGATCGTCGTACAGGGGATGTCGGTCCGCCCGCTGCTTCGCCTGCTCGGAATCACAAGGGTGAAGGAAGAGGAATACGATCGTGCCCGCGTCCGGCGTGCGGCCGTTCTGGCGGCGCAATCGCAACTGGACGGCCTGTCCAAGGAAAACCGGATTTCCACGGCCGCTTACGAATTGCTTCGCCATGAACTGGATGGACGGCTCGACCAGGCGCAGCGGGAAATGGCGGCGCTTTCCCGGCAGAACGAGGGCCGCATTCGGACCGAGGTCGGGCAAATCCGCCTGCGCCTGAAGGCGGCAGAAAAAAGTTCCATCGAAGAGGCGCTGCGCGACGGCCTGATCCTGCCGCAAACGGCTTCCCGGATGATCGACGAGGTGGATCGGCCGCCGGACGGAAAAGAACCTTCGCCCGATGGCAACGAATGAAACGGGCTGCGGTGGAATCTCTGTTTGCCGCGAACGGGTGGGCCAGCGCATCCTATGTGATAGGATACGGCTCTCCGAACCCAAAGAAATTGAGCCTTTCCTTCGCCCGGTTCCGATGCGAGAGTGGAAGTTTCAAGGAGCGGATTCGGTTTCTCTTCAAGCCGCTCAAGGTTCAGGTTCGCCCCCGGCAGGGCGATGAACTTTCTCGATGGAAAGGGAGGCTGATAAAACGGGAGACTCCTGCCAAGACCGCCTCGTTGCCCGGCACTCCACAAACCGGGTGGTGATTGCCGATGCGTAGCCGGAATGGTGCGCAAGATGATCGCTGGACCGGGATGAACCCGAGCCGGGTCGTGATTGCGAGCGTGCGGCCGGAAATCGACGCCGGGCGTTTCCCAATCAAACGTGTGGCCGGCGAGCGGGTCGATGTAACGGCCGATATTTTCGCCGACGGCCACGAGGTGCTCGCGGCCCGGCTGCTGCATCGTCCCGGGAAAAGCGAGACGTGGAGCGAGGTTCCCATGACGGACCTCGGCAACGACCGCTGGCAGGCCAGTTTCCGCGTTCCCTCCGAGGGCCATCACGTGTACACGATCCAGGCATGGATCGATAGTTTTCAGACCTGGCGGCGCGACCTGCTCAAGCGCGTCGAAGCCGGGCAGCAGGGCGCGGCCGACGTGCGGATCGGCGCCGAACTCGTGGCGCAAGCCGCCGCGAGGGCTTCGGGCGGCGAAGCCGACGAGCTGCGGGAATGCGCCAAGGCGCTGCGGGCGGAAGCCGAAAAGGATCTTCGCGCCGCGGTGGCGCGAGCGCTCGATGAACGCGTGGCGGTCTTGATGGAGAAATATGCGGACCGCAGCGAAGGCGCGTTCTACGATCGCCATCTGGTGGTTGTCGTCGACCGGGAAAAAGCGCGTTTCAGCGCCTGGTACGAAATGTTCCCCCGTTCCTGCGCCTCCGAGCTGGGACGCCATGGCACGTTTCGGGATGTGATCGCCCGTCTGCCCTACGTCGCCGGGATGGGCTTCGACGTTCTCTACCTTCCTCCCATCCATCCGATCGGGCGCGGTCATCGCAAAGGGATGAACAACGTCACCGCTTCTTCCGATGGCGACGTCGGCAGCCCGTGGGCGATCGGCTCGGCCGAAGGCGGTCACAAGGCCATCCATCCCCAGTTGGGGACTCTCGAAGAGTTCCGGGAGCTGGTTGAGGCGGCGCGGGACAAAAATATCGAAATCGCCCTCGACATCGCCTTTCAGTGCTCGCCCGACCACCCCTACGTCCGCGAGCATCCCGAATGGTTTCGCATCCGGCCCGACGGCAGCGTGCAGTACGCCGAAAACCCGCCGAAGAAATATGAGGATATCGTTCCGCTCAACTTCGATACCGAGCATTGGCGCGAGCTGTGGGAGGAGTTGCGGAGCGTGGTCTGCTTCTGGATCGGGCAGGGCGTGCGAATCTTCCGCGTCGACAATCCCCACACGAAACCCTTCGCCTTCTGGGAGTGGCTGATCGCCGAGGTGAAGCGCGAGTATCCCGACGTGCTGTTCCTCGCGGAAGCCTTCACGCGGCCCAAGGTTATGTACGAACTCGCCAAGAGAGGGTTCACCCAGTCGTATACCTATTTTGCGTGGCGCAATACCGGCTGGGACCTGACGCAGTATTTCACCGAACTGACCCGAAGCGAGGTGAGCGAATTTTTCCGGCCGAACCTCTGGCCGAACACGCCCGACATCCTGACCGAACAATTGCAGTATGGCGGGCGGGCGGCGTTTCAGGCGCGCCTGGTGCTGGCGGCCACGTTGGGGGCGAGTTACGGGATCTACGGGCCGGCATTCGAGTTGTGCGAGAACCTCCCGCTGCGGCCGGGCAGCGAGGAATATCTGGATTCGGAAAAATATCAGATCCGGCGCTGGGACATCGAGCGGCCCGGCAGTTTGCGCGAATGGATCGCCCGGGTGAACGCCATTCGACGCGAAAATCCGGCCCTGCAGTCGAACGCCCGGCTGCATTTTCACGCCGTGGACAACGACCAGCTGATCGCCTACTCGAAAACCAGCGAGGACGGCGCCTCGGCGATTTTGGTTGTCGTGAATTTGAATCCGCATCAAAAGCACTCGGGCTGGGTGGACCTGGCGCCCGAGCCGCTGGGCTTGCCCGAGCGGCAGTCCTACCAGATGCACGACCTGCTGACCGACGCGCGCTACCTTTGGCAGGGCACCCGCAATTACATCGAGCTCGACCCGAACGTTCTTCCCGCGCACATTTTCCGCGTTCGCCGCCGCGTGCGGACCGAGCGGGACTTCGATTACTTTTTGTAAGGGTCGGCCGGAAAGCGGAACGGAAAGGGGAATCGATCGCGGCCATGGCCACCGACGCGCTCTGGTACAAGGACGCCGTCATTTACGAGCTTCACGTGCGCGCCTTCTACGACGCCGACGGAGATGGGGTCGGCGAATTTCGCGGCCTGACGCTCAAGCTGGAATATCTGCAAGAGTTGGGCGTGAGCGCCATCTGGCTGCTGCCGTTTTATCCCTCGCCGCTGCGCGACGACGGCTACGACATTTCCGACTACACGGGCATCCATCCGGCCTACGGCACGATCGACGATTTCCGGATGTTCCTCGATGAAGCGCACCGGCGCAACATCCGCGTCATCACGGAACTGGTGCTGAACCACACCTCCGACCAGCATCCCTGGTTTCAGGAAGCACGCAGCTCGCGCGACAACCCGCGCCGCGACTGGTACGTCTGGAGCGATACGATCGAACGGTACAAAAAGGCCCGCATCATCTTCACGGATACGGAACTGTCCAACTGGGCCTGGGATCCGGTATCGAAGTCGTATTACTGGCACCGCTTTTTCAGCCATCAGCCGGACCTGAATTACGACAATCCGGTGGTTCGCGAAGCGATCTGGGGCGTGATGAAATTCTGGTTCGAGATGGGCGTGGACGGGCTGCGGCTCGACGCGGTTCCCTATCTGGTCGAGCGGGAAGACACCGCCTGCGAGAATCTGCCGGAAACGCACGATGTGCTGAAATTCCTGCGGAGCCGCGTCGACGCTCATTTCCCGGGGAAAATGCTGCTGGCCGAAGCGAACCAGTGGCCCCGGGAGGTACGGGAATATTTCGGCGACGGCGATGAATGCCAGATGGCTTTTCATTTTCCGTTGATGCCGCGCATGTTCATGGCCATCAAGCTCGAAGACCGCAAGCCGATCGTCGACATTTTGCAGCAGACCCCGGACATTCCCGGCAATTGCCAATGGGGAATTTTCCTGCGCAACCACGACGAGCTGACCCTGGAGATGGTCACCGACGAAGAGCGCGACTACATGTACGATGAGTTCGCCCGGGAAATGCGGGCCAAGATCAACGTCGGCATTCGGCGGCGCCTCGCCCCGCTGATGGAGGGCGACCGCCGGCGGATCGAACTGATGAACGGCCTGCTGATGTCCATGCCGGGCAGCCCGATCATCTACTACGGCGACGAAATCGGCATGGGCGACAATATCTATCTGGGCGACCGCAACGGCGTCCGCACGCCGATGCAGTGGAATGGCGGCTGGAACGCGGGGTTTTCCGGCGCCGATCCCGAGCAGCTCTATTCGCCCATCATCTCGAATCCGGTCTACGGCTATCAGGCCGTCAACGCGGAATCGCAGCGCCGCTACGATCATTCGCTGCTTTCGTGGATGAAGCGGCTGATCGGGTTGCGGAAAAAGACGCGGGCCCTGGGCCGCGGAACGATGGAATTGCTCGCGCCGCCCAACCATCACGTCATCGCCTACATGCGCGCGCTGGGCGGCGAGCGGATTCTGGTCGTCGGCAACCTGTCGAGCCAGGCGCAGGCGGCCGAGCTCGACCTGCGCCAGTGGAAGGGATCGATTCCGATTGAAATGTCGGGCGGCAATCTTTTTCCGCCGATCGGGGACCTACCGTATCTTTTGACGCTGGGGTCGTACGAGTTCTATTGGTTTCGTCTTCGCCGTCTCTGACCGTCGGCGGCGGCGCGCGCGAGGCGCGTGGCCGGCCGGGAAGGGGTTCCAGCGGGTAGCCAGTTGCCGGAAGCTTCCACAATCTCGGAGGAATTTCTTCGCCAGCTCACGGCCGTCGGAGAAGTGGACATCCTGGTCGGGGTGCCCACCTTCAACAATCGGGACACCATCGAGCGGGTGGTGAGTGCGCTCCAGGTGGGGCTGACCAAGTATTTTCAGCGGGAGCGCTGCGTTCTGATCAATCCCGACGGCGGTTCGACCGACGGCACGCCGGAAATCTTCAAAAACGCCTCGGTGCGGGATTTCGGCCTGCTGCTGACCTCGAATCCGCTGCGCACCTTCCACCGCGTCAGCGCCCCCTATCACGGGATTCCCGGCAAGGAAACCGCCCTGCGCACGCTCTTCACCGCCGCCGATCTGTTGCGCGCAAAGGCGTGCGCGATCGTTTCGCCCGATTCGCTGAGCATAACGCCGGAGTGGGTCGACAGCCTGATCCGCCCGATCTACCGCGAGAATTTCGATTTCGTTGCGCCGGTCTATCAGCGCCGGAAGTTCGACGGATTGCTGGTCCGGGGGTTGGTTTCCCCGGTCGTGGCCGCGCTCTACGGCTGCAAAATTCGCGAGCTGGTCGGGCCCGACTGGGGTCTTTCGGGACGGCTGGCCTGCCATTTTCTGGGAAAAGACGTGTGGGAAGAGGACATCACCACGTTTGGCCTGGAAGTCTGGATGACGACGACGGCGATCGTCGACGGCTTCCGCATCTGCGAATCCTTCCTCGGGCCGAAGATTCAGGCGGCCAAGCAGTACGGGCAGGACGTGGCCGGCACCGTGCGGCAGGTGGTCGGGGCGCTGTTCCGGTGCCTGGATACGCACGAGGAATTCTGGAAGACGCGGGGCGCGCCGGAAGCGCTGCCGCTGTACGGCTTCCCCTACGACGTGGCGCTCGAGCCCATTCCGTTCAGCAAGAGGGGAATCATGGATACATTCCGCGCCCAGGTGGACCAACTCATGCCCATTCTCGAATCCATATTGACGCCGCAGACGCTCGTCGAAATCCGCAACATGGAGCGGCTTTCCACCCGCGAGTTTGACTACCCGAGCGAGCTGTGGGTGAAGACGATTTACGAATTTGCCGCCGCGCACCACCGGTCGGTGATCAACCGCGACCATCTGCTGCAGGCGCTGCCCCCGCTCTACCGCGGCTGGGTCAGCTCCTTCGTTTTCCGGAACCAGAAGGCAGACGCCGCCAATATCGATCAAAAACTCGAAGCGCTCGGCCACGATTTCGAGAATCTGAAATCCTATCTGATCGATCGCTGGAGCGCAGAGGCAGGAGGTGAGCGATGAAGGGAGTCGTGCTGCAGAACCTGAACCAGACACTCGGCCGGTTTTACGGGATGCTGTTGCAGTTCCTGCCCCACGTTCTCGCCATGCTGATCATTTTCCTGGCCGGCTGGGTGGTGGCGATTATCGTGAAGATCATCGCGCGGCGCCTGATGGCGCTGGCCCGGGTGAACTCGCTATCGGAGGGCACCGGCCTCACGCAGATTCTGAAAAAGGCCGATCTGCCCGCGCCGCTCGATCTGCTGAGCCAGCTGGTGTTCTGGGTGGTCTGGGTGGCGTTTCTGCTGCTGGGGCTGGACGCGCTGAACGTAACCGAGCTGCATGTGCAGATTTCCCGCCTGTTCCAGGTGCTGCCGGAAATTTTCGTGGCCCTGATCATCCTGTTCCTGGGCTTGCTGGCGGCCAATTTCTTTTCCCGCGCCGCCCTGCTGGCGGCGGTGAACGCGAATCTGCCCTCGGCGCGGGTGGTGAGCGGCTTCGTGCGATTTCTCATTATTCTTCTCACCATCGCCATGGCGCTCGAGCAACTGGCCCTGGCTCGCCGCACGGTCCTGATCACCTTCACCATCGCCTTCGGCGCCATCATGCTGAGCCTGGCCATCGCCTTCGGTGTCGGGGGACGCAACGTCGCGCAGGCGATGCTCGAGCGGATGTTCCTGCCGACCCGGGCCAAAAAAGAGGAGGAAGAAAAGGAAAAAGCCGAAGAGATTCCCCCGCTGTAGCGGGACTTCGCGGCCAAAACGAGAAACAACGGATCCGGCATCCCGCCGGGGCGTCCAAGGGAGTCGTTCATGGGTAGTTCCGATCGTTCTTTTGGGGAGCGCGCGCAGAAAGCGCTCGAAGAAAAACTTCCCCGCTTTCTTTCCGAACAGAGGTGGTTCGGCGGCAAGACGCGCCCTGTCGCCGGCGCCAAAATCATCGACTCCATTCCCGTTCCCCTCCAGGGCGCGACGGCCTCGATCCACCTGGTTCGCGTCGACTACGAGGACGGGGCCGCGGAAACCTACGCGATTCCGCTGCTCGAACGGGCGGGCGAGGCCCCCGGGGAACGGTCGGCGCTTCGGCTCCCGGGCGATGACGACGAGCGGATTTTGACCGATGCCTTGTGGGATCGCGACTTCCTGGACAGGCTTTTGGAAGTTCTGGCGTCAGGCGCGCATCTTGGCGGCGCCCGGGGCGAAATGGTCGGGCTGCCGACGCCCGCCCTGGAAACGTTGCGGCGCGCGGCCGCTTCCCCGCTCGAACCTTCGCTGATGAAGGTCGAACAGAGCAACACGTCGATACTCTACGGCCGCTGTTTCGTCCTGAAATTCTTTCGCCATGTCGAGGAAGGCGTCAATCCCGACTTCGAAATGGGAGAATTCCTTTCCGTGCGCGCCGGGTTTGCTCATGTGCCAGCCACGGCGGGCGCCTTCGAATACCGGCGCGCCGACGCCGGACCCGCGACGATGGGCATTTTGCAAGGATACGTGGCCAACCGCGGCGACGCGTGGCGGCGAACCATGGTGGCGCTCGACGGTTTTTACGACCGTGTCGAGCGCGGCGGGCTCGGTTCCGGCCCGGCCGAAAGGCCCGAGAGCAGCCTGGTGGCCCAGGCGCGGCGGCCGGCGGAGGCGTCCGGGTTCTGGCTGGGCGGATATCGGGCGACGGCCCACACGCTCGGCCGGCGCACGGGGGAACTTCACCTCGCCCTTTGCTCCGATCCGAGCGATCCCGAATTCCGTCCGGAGGCGTTTTCCCCCGAATATCAGCGGGAAGTTTCCGAGTCTATGATTCGTTTGACCGGGCAAGCCTTTGGCGTGCTGCGGCGCCGCGCGGCCGATCTGCCCGCCGCGCTGCGGGAAAAGGCGCAGGCGGCGCTCGCGGCCGAGGGAAAAATCCTCGACCGGTACCGCCTTCTGGGCGCGCGGCCGCTCACCGGGCTCCGCACGCGCATACACGGCGATCTCCATCTGGGCCAGATTCTCGATACCGGCGACGATTTCGTCTTCCTTGATTTCGAAGGCGAGCCGGCGCGCTCGCTAGCCGAGCGCCGGGCGAAGCATTCGCCGTTGCGGGACGTTGCCGCAATGCTGCGTTCGTTCCACTACGCGGCCTATGCCGCTTTGTTCAACCGCATCGGCGAGGGCGCCGGAGCGGCCTCGCGCCTGGCGGCCCTGGCGGGTTTCGCCGACCTCTGGCGGCGGTGGGCGTCGGTCGAATTCCTTCGCGGCTACCTGGAAGCGGCCGCGGCGGCGGCGTTCCTGCCCGGCGCGGCCGCGGAATTGGAATTTTTCCTGAAGCTCTGGCTGCTCGACAAGGCCGTCTACGAACTCAAATATGAGTTGAACCACCGTTTGGGGTGGGTGGCGATTCCGCTCGAGGGAATCTGCGAGCTGGCCGAGGGCGGGTTTTAATGATCCGCGGAAATTTCCTTGGAAAGTCGGTTGACGCGAGCCAGGGTAAGGTGCTTGGCTGGTAGTAGCGATCTCGATCTGGTTTCCCTCGAACGGCCGGCCATAACTCGATCTGTATGCCGACAGAAGGGTAGGTATTGGTGGAAATGAATTCACAAGCAAATCCGGGCGTGGCCGGCGCGGTCGGCCATGCAACGTCGCTTCTTTCCGACGACGACATCTTCCTGTTCAACGAGGGCACGCACACGCAGCTCTACCGCAAGCTGGGCGCGCATTCGTGCACGGCCGAGGGGCGGACGGGCGTGATGTTTTCCGTCTGGGCTCCGAACGCGGAGATGGTGGCCGTGATCGGGGATTTTAACGGGTGGGATACCTCCGCTCATCCCCTTCGCCCGCGCCGTGATTCGGGCATTTGGGAAGGATTCGTTCCCGGCGTAGGCCCCGGCGCGAGCTATAAATTCCATATCGTCTCCTCCTTGGGCGGCTACCGCGTGGACAAGGCCGATCCCTTCGCCTTCCGCGCCGAGACCCCGCCGAAAACCGCTTCGATCGTCTGGGATCTCGATTACGAATGGAAGGACGCGGAATGGATGGCCCGGCGGGGCGAACGCAATTCCCTGGAGGCCCCGATCAGTATCTACGAAGTTCATCTCGGTTCCTGGATGCGCGTGCCGGAGGAAAATAATCGCCGGCTCAGCTACCGCGAACTGGCGCCTCGCCTGGCCGAATACGTCCAGCGGATGGGGTTCACGCATGTCGAGTTTTTGCCGGTGATGGAGCACCCCTTTTACGGGTCCTGGGGCTATCAAACGACCGGCTACTTCGCCCCTACCAGCCGCTACGGCTCGCCGCAGGAACTGATGTTCCTGATCGACACGCTGCATCAGAACGGCATCGGGGTGATTTTCGATTGGGTGCCCTCGCATTTCCCTTCCGACGAACACAGCCTGGTCTATTTCGACGGCACCCATCTCTACGAGCACGCCGACCCGCGCAAGGGATATCAGCCGGATTGGGGCAGTTGCATATTCAACTACGGCAGAAACGAAGTGCGCAGTTTCCTGCTGAGCAGCGGCCTATTTTGGCTCGACGTCTATCATGCGGACGGGCTGCGCGTCGACGCCGTCGCTTCGATGCTGTATCTGGATTACTCGCGCAAGCAGGGCGAGTGGATTCCGAATCCATACGGGGGACGGGAAAATCTGGAAGCGATCGCCTTCCTGCGGCAGCTCAACGAAAGTGTGTACAAGGCTTTCCCCGACGTGCAAACCATGGCCGAGGAATCGACGTCTTGGCCGATGGTTTCCCGGCCCACGTACGTGGGCGGGCTCGGGTTCGGCATGAAGTGGGACATGGGCTGGATGCACGACACGCTCGAATACTTTTCCCTCGAGCCGATCCACCGCAAGTTTCATCACGGCACGCTGACCTTCCGCATGATCTATGCGTTCACCGAGAATTTCCTTCTTCCGCTTTCGCACGACGAGGTGGTCCACGGCAAAGGATCGCTCATCGGCAAGATGCCCGGCGACGACTGGCAGAAGTTCGCGGGTCTCCGCAACCTGTTCGCCTACCAATACTCGCAGCCGGGTAAGAAGCTGCTCTTCATGGGGAGCGAATTCGGCCAGTGGGCGGAATGGCAGCACAACGAGAGCATCGAGTGGCACGTGCTCCAATACGCTCCTCATCAGGGTTTACAACGCTGGGTCGCCGACCTCAACCGCGTTTACCGGCAGGAGCCGGCGCTGCACCAGCTCGATCCGGTTCCCGGCGGCTTTGAATGGATGGATTGCAACGACGCGGATGCGAGCGTGCTGACCTTCCTGCGAAAGTCCCGTTCCGCGGACGATCTGATTCTGGTGGCGTGCAACTTCACCCCCGTTCCCCGGCCCGACTATCGCGTCGGGGTTCCGCGAGGCGGCTATTGGAAGGTGATTCTGAATAGCGACGCCGAGGAGTACGGGGGCAGCGGTTGGCAGAGCGGATTCGGGGTCGAAGCCGTTCCTGTCGCTTCGCACGGCCGGCCGTATTCGCTGTCGCTGTCGCTGCCGCCCCTGGGTACGATTTTTCTGAAGCCGGCCTGACAAGGGTTGCCGGGGGGTTGCCGGCCGGGACGGTGGACGGTTATCGACTTCCGGGGGAAAAAGAGGAGGGGTCGGGGCTGGGGCTGTAGTCCGCGTCGAGACCGAGCTGCAGTTTGGCGGCCTCCGACATCATGCCGGGATTCCACGGCGGGTCGAAGACGATCT
The DNA here is from genome assembly GCA_035534495.1 of Candidatus Dormiibacterota bacterium. GTDB lineage: Bacteria > Acidobacteriota > Terriglobia > Acidiferrales > UBA7541 > JAKASX01. The sequence continues at coordinate 25,472 of DATLRW010000028.1, forward strand.
CAACGTTCACCTGCTTCACTTCGGGCAGCTTGGCAAGCTTGCTTTCGACGTCCGATTTCAAAACGTTGCCCATGCCGCAGCCAGGCGCGGTGATCGACATCTTTACGTCGATTTTTTTGCCACCCGAATCGAGCGGCGCAATCACGCAGGAATAGATCAAGCCGAGATCGACCAGGTTCACCGGAATTTCCGGGTCGAAGACCGTCCGGAGCTGGTCCCACACGACCTGCTCGCTGAGGATGGCCGCCGTTTCCGGCGCGTCGGCGGGCGCAAGGCCCAGGGCGTCCGCGTCGGCGGCATCCACCCGGAACATCTGCCCGCGATCATCGGTCACCGTGTAGCTGCCGCCGAGCGACTGCATGATTCTGAGCGAGGCGCCCGCGGCGAGCGTTCGACGGATGCCGCTCGGGACCTCGATGACTTCGCAGTCGCGGCCGAGCGCGATGGTCTGGTTCATATCCATAGTGGCTATTCCGTGGAAATGGAGGATTGCTTGCCTTCGAGCGCGGCGCGCAAGGTGTGCCAGGCGAGCGAAGCGCACTTGACGCGTACCGGGAACTCGCTGACGCCGGCGAAAACAACCAGCTTGCCGAGTTGGCTCTCGGCTCCGCTTCCCGCCGCTTGTCCCGTCACCAGCCGGTGGAACTGGGAAAACAGCTCTTCCGCCTGGGCCTTGGTCTTCCCCTTCACGCTCTGCGTCATCATCGACGCGGAAGCCTTGGAGATGGCGCAACCGGAGCCCTGAAAACTGACGTCGCGAATCACGTCGCCATCCATATCCAGATAGATCGTGAAATGATCGCCGCACAGCGGGTTGAACCCTTCGGCCTGAGCGCCGGTGGCCATCGGGCGAAAGTTGCGAGGCGCGTTGTTGTGCTCGAGGATCAGTTCCTGGTAGAGATCGCCGAGATCGCTCATTGCGCGAAGATCCCCCGCACCTTGTCGATGCCGCGGACGAGCGCGTCCACCTCTTCCCTGGTGTTGTACAGGGCAAAGGAAGCCCGCGCCGTGGCCGGCACGCCGAAGCGCTGCATGACGGGCTGGGCGCAGTGGTGCCCCGTGCGAATCGCAATTCCTTCCGAATCGAGGATCGTCCCGACATCGTGGGCGTGAACCCGGTCCATCACGAAGGAGAGCACGCCCGCCTTTTCCGCGGCCGTGCCGATCAGGCGCACGCCGGCAATCGCGCCGAGCTGCCCGGTCGCGTAATCGAGCAGCGCGCATTCATGAGCGCCGATGGCCGCGATTCCCAGGCCGCTCACGTAATCCAGGGCGGCGCCGAGGCCAATGGCGCCGGCAATATGGGGCGTGCCGGCCTCGAATCTCTGGGGCGGCTTGTTGTAGACCGTTTTTTCAAACGTGACCGAGAGGATCATTTCCCCGCCGCCTTGATAGGGGGGCATGGCGTCGAGCAAGGCGGCCTTCCCGTAGAGGATGCCGATGCCGGTGGGACCGTAGACCTTGTGCCCGGAGAAGACGTAGAAATCGCAATCGAGCGCCTGCACGTCGACGGGAAGATGCGGGGCGGCCTGCGCGCCGTCCAGCAGGACGGGGATGCCCCGGCTGTGCGCCAACTCCACGATCCGCCGGACGGGATTGATCGTGCCGAGGGCGTTCGAGACGTGCGTCACGGCGACCATCCGGGTACGCGGCCCCAGCCGTTTTTCCAGCTCGTCGAGGAGTAGTTCGCCCCGGTCATTGATGGGAGCGACCTGGAGTCTGGCGCCCTGCTGTTCGCACAGAATTTGCCACGGCACGATGTTGGAATGATGTTCCATGGCGGTGATGAGGACCTCGTCACCGGCGCCGACATGCGTGCGGCCGTAGGATTGCGCCACCAGATTGATGGCCTCGGTGGCCCCGCGCACAAAGATAATCTCGCCGGCGTCGGCGGCGTTCAGGAAGCGCTGCGCGGTTTTTCGCGCGTTTTCGTATTCCTCGGTGGCGCGTTCGGAAAGGAAATGCACGCCGCGGTGGATATTGGCGTTTTCCTTCTCGTAGTAGCGCGTCAGGGCGTCGATGACCACCTGCGGTTTCTGGGTCGTCGCCGCGTTATCCAGGTACACCAGGGGCCGCTCGCGCACCAGTTGCCCCAGGATGGGGAAATCGCGACGCGCGCGCTCGGCGTCGAAGCCCTCCTCGCGGGACCGTGCCGGCCCCGGCGCGTTCGAGTACGTCCTGGCCGTAGCCCTCATTGGCCCTCCTTCGCGATGCCGGCCGCCGCATCCGCGTCGGAGGCCCCTGCCGCGTTCGGGAACAGATTTTCGCGGATCATCGCGTCCACATGGCCGCGGACGGAACTTTCTCTCATGCGGTCCAGGCATTCGTTGGCAAAGGCAAACAGGAGCAGGCGGCGCGCCGCTGCCTCTTCGAGTCCGCGGGAGCGGAGGTAGAAGAGGGCTTCGGGTTCGATTTGGCCGATCGTCGCGCCGTGGGTGCACTTGACGTCGTCGGCGTAGATCTCGAGCTGGGGCTTGGTGTCGATCTGCGCGTCGTCGGAAAGCAGGAGATTCCGGTTCGTCTGCTTCGCGTCGGTCTTCTGCGCGTCCTGGTGGACGATGATCCGGCCATGGAAGACCCCGCGCGCGTGATCGCCGAGAATCCCGTTGTAAAACTGGCGGCTGCTGCAATGGGGACGGGTGTGCTCGACGCGCATGTAGTTATCGAGGTGCTGGCGTCCGTAGCCGACGAAGAGCCCGTTGATGAGGCAATCGCCGCCGTCGCCGTCCAGCACGGCGTGGACGTTATTGCGCACGATCGCTCCGCCCAGCAGGACGGAGTGGGAGGCGACATTGGCGCCGCGCCCCTGGTGGATGCGGAGGGTGGAAATGTTGAAGGACCGGGTATGCTCGCGCTCGAGCAGATAGTGGGAAACCACGGCCCCGTCGCCGGCGACCAGTTCGGTGGCCGTATTGCAGAAATCGGCGCTGCCGCCGAGCGAGACGTAATCTTCGACGATCGCGGCCTGGCTGTTCTGTTCCGCGACGACGAGATTGCGCGGAGAGCTCATGCGCGGCGCGGCGCCGGCCGCCGAAACGAACAGCAGATGAATCGGACGCTCGAGAACCGCTCCCCGGCCAATGCGCACATAGGCGCCGTCCTCGAGGAAGGCCGTATTCAGCGCGCAGAAGGCGTCGCGGCGAATGTCGAGATAGCGGCCGAGATGCGGCTCGACCGATGCCGGATTTTCGGCGATTTGCGCCGCCAGGCTGGCCGCGTGAACGCCGGCGGGCAATTCCGGCAGGCGCGAGAGCTGCGGCGCGAACCGGCCATTGACGAATACAAGCTCGCAGGCGGCGTCGGGCATGCGCCAGCTGCCCAGCTGCGCCTCGGAAGGCGCGGGGCCGGAATCGGCCAGCACAAAGGGGGTCTGCGCCAGGGGGGCTACGCTCGTGAAGCGCCAGTCTTCGTCGTGGGTGGTGGGAAAGCCGGCTTCGCAGAAACGGGCAAAGGCGCCGCTGCGCAGCTCGCGCAGCCACGGCAGATGCCGTCCCGCCGCCAGCTGTTCAAGCTCGCCGAAGCCGGCCAGGTAGTCCTGCAAATGCGGAATTGTCGCCGTCGCGCTCACGCCGCCATTCTCCCGGTCGCCGGCATCTAAGCCGTCGCCTCGCCGCTTTCGGCCCCCGCGCCGACCGTGGCGTATCCCTTGTCTTCCAGCTCGAGCGCCAGTTCGGGACCGCCCGAGCGGACAATGCGCCCGTTCACCAGCACGTGGACGAAATCGGGAACGATATAGTCGAGCAGGCGCTGGTAGTGCGTCACCACGATGAAGGCCCGCGTGGGGTCGCGCATCGCGTTGACGCCGCCCGCGACGATGCGCAGGGCATCGATGTCCAGGCCGGAGTCGGTTTCATCCAGAATGGCCAGCTTGGGCTCGAGCACGCTCATCTGGAGGATTTCGTTCCTCTTCTTTTCGCCGCCCGAAAAGCCCTCGTTCAGCGACCGGTTCATGAGCTTCTCGTCCATTTCGAGCCGCTTCAGCTTTTCCCGGAACAGGGGCAGAAAATCGATCGCGTCCACTTCATCGAGCCCACGGTATTTGCGGACGGCGTTGAGGGCCGAACGGAGAAAGTAGGTATTGGTGATGCCGGGAATCTCGACCGGATACTGGAAGGCCAGGAAAACTCCCTCACCGGCGGCTTCCTCCGGCTTCATCGCCAGCAGGTCCTTCCCGTTAAGGAGAACCTCGCCCTCGGTCACCCGGTAGGCTTCGTGGCGCGCCAGCACCTGCGCCAGCGTGCTCTTGCCCGAGCCGTTCGGGCCCATGATCGAATGCACCTGGCCGGCGTCGACGCGCAGGTCGATGCCCCGCAGGATGGGGTGGCCGTCGACTTCCGCATGCAGATTTCGGATTTCCAGCAGACTCATCTTTCTCCCTTCGCGGGCTCCCTTCACGGGTGCCGGCTCAGCCGACGCTGCCTTCCAGGCTCACGCCCAGCAGCTTCTGCGCCTCCACGGCGAACTCCATCGGCAACTCGCGAAAGACGCGCTTGCAGAAGCCGTTTACGATCATCGACACCGCGTCTTCGGTCTTCAGCCCGCGCTGGCGCAGGTAGAACAGCTGCTCGTCGCCGATTTTCGAGGTCGAGGCCTCGTGTTCCATGCGGGCGCTGGAGTTCTTCACCTCGATGTAGGGAAACGTGTGCGCGCCGCACTGGTCTCCGATGAGCAGCGAATCGCACTGCGTATAGTTGCGCGCGCCGGAGGCGTTCTTGGATATCCGCACCAGCCCGCGATAGGTGTTCTGGCCGTGGCCGGCGGAAATGCCCTTGGTCACGATGGTGCTGCGCGTGTTTTTGCCCAGGTGAATCATCTTCGTGCCGGTGTCGGCCTGCTGGTAATTGTTGGTCAGCGCCACCGAGTAGAACTCGCCCACCGAGTTGTCGCCCTGCAGGATGCAGCTCGGATACTTCCAGGTGATCGCCGAGCCGGTCTCGACCTGCGTCCAGGAGATGCGCGAATTCACGCCCTGGCACTTGCCCCGCTTGGTGACGAAATTGTAGATGCCGCCGCGCCCTTCCTTGTCGCCCGGGGACCAGTTCTGCACCGTCGAGTACTTGATGGTGGCGTTATCCAGCGCGACCAGCTCGACCACCGCCGCGTGCAGCTGGTTCTCGTCGCGCATCGGCGCGGTGCAGCCCTCGAGGTAGCTCACCGAGGCGCCCTCCTCGGCGATGATCAGGGTGCGTTCGAACTGGCCGGTGTTGCGCGCGTTGATGCGG
>DATLRW010000029.1:0-14485 GCA_035534495.1 Candidatus Dormiibacterota bacterium
TGTTCACGCCGGTGGTTACCGATCCCAAGGTCGCCTCGAACGTTCTGCGCAACGCCACCCGCGAAATGGAAAACCGTCTGAAGCTGCTTGCGAAACAGGGCGTGCGCAACATCGATCAATATAACCACCTGATCGGCAAACGCGCCGCGGCCGCCGAAGCCGCCCAGACGGCCGGCGGCGAACGGCCCGATTCCCCGCTCCCCTACCTGGTCATCGTGATCGACGAGCTGGCCGACCTGATGATGGTCGATACGAACAACGTCGAGGAATCGATCACTCGCCTCGCCCAGATGGCCCGCGCCGTGGGCATCCATCTTCTGCTGGCCACCCAGCGTCCTTCGGTCGACGTCATCACGGGCCTCATCAAGGCCAATTTCCCGGCCCGCATCTCCTTCCGCGTGGCCACGAAAGTCGATTCCCGCACCATCCTGGACGCCAACGGCTCCGAATCCCTGCTCGGCCGCGGTGACATGCTCTATCTCCCCTCCGGCTCATCGCGCCTGGAACGCATCCACGGCCCGCTGGTGAGTGAAGACGAAATCGTCGCCGTATGCGATTTCTGGCGCTCGCAGGCAACGGCGGCCTACCATACCGAGCTTCTTGCCCCGCCCAAGGAAGAATCCGACCCCGAAGTGATCGACGTCGACGGCGAATCGGGGGATGGCGAGGAAGGGGCTGCCGATTCCAACGACAACCTCTACGAAGACGCCATTCGCGTGGTCTGCGAAATGGGCCGCGCGTCCACTTCGACCCTCCAGCGGAGGCTCCGCATCGGCTACGGCCGCGCCGCCCGGCTCATCGACCTGATGGAAAAGGACGGCATCGTCGGCCCGGCCGACGGTCCCCGCCCGCGGGAAGTCCTGAAGAAGCGCGACTGGATGAAGGAGTGGGACCAGGCCCCGCGATAGCCAGAATGTCCCCGGCCCGCGGGAATAGCCGGGAGTGAAAGCCCGATTCCAGTTGCCCTCAACTGCGGTCCAGTGTATCGTGCAGGTTAGCCGGAGATTCTCAGCGGCGCTCCGGTAACCATGAAAAAAACGCTTCAATGAAGATTCTGCTATATAACCCGGACAACGGCGTCACCCGCAACTTCATGCCGCATCTCTGGATGTTTCTGCTGCAAACCCTCACTCCGCCCGGCCACGAAGTCGTGCTGATTGACGGCAATGCGCAGCCCATGGATGAAGACGGCATCGCGCGCTACGTGCTCGAACAGAAGATCGATCTGGTCGGCATCGGCGCGATGACCCGCATGATCGCCAAGGCGTATCGCATGGCGGACGCGGTGCGCGGGGCGGGAGTCAAGGTCGTGATGGGAGGCCCGCACGTCACCGAAATGGCCGACGAGGCCCTCGGACGCGATGGCGGCCCGCGCCATGCCGACGCGGTGGCCCTCGGCGAAGCCGACCAGACCTGGCCCAAAATCGTGGAGGATGCCGCGCGCGGCGAGCTGAAGGACGTCTACGCGCCGGTGGACGAATTCGGCCAGGAGCGCAAACCGTCGCTGCAGCCGTATCCGGAGATTCCCTGGGACAAAATCAAGCTGGACCAGTTCAATTTGCTTCCGGGCATGCTGCATCCGCTGCTCAAGCGCTTAGGCGGCGGCTGGGGAACGTTCCGGATCATCCCGATGGAGTCCGGGCGCGGCTGTCCTTACGGATGCGAGTTTTGCACGGTGACGGGATTTTTTGGCGACTCCATCCGTTTTCGCACCAATGAAAGCGTGGTCAACGAGCTGCTGCTGCTGAAATCCCGCGCGCGCCGGGAGGGCGGCCAGATCGCCGTCTTTTTCATCGACGACAATTTCGCCATCAACGTCAGGCGCACGAAGTCCCTCCTGCGCGACATCATCGCCGCCGGCGCCCAGGTGCACTGGGTCGCGCAGATCAGCGCCAATCTGCTGCGCGACGAGGAACTGGTCGCGTTGATTGCGGCGGCGGGTGGCAAGTGGATCTTCATCGGCATGGAATCGATCGATCCCGCCAACCTGGCCGACGTAAAAAAGGGCTTCAACAAGCCAGGTGAGTATGCCGCGGTGCTCGAACGGCTCGCCCGGCACAACGTGTATGCCATCACGTCGTTTATCTTCGGCATGGACAACGACACCCCCGGCGTCGCGGAGCGAACCCTCAAGGAAATTCGCAGTTGGCCGCCGGGACTGCCGATCTTCGGCCTGCTGACGCCGCTGCCCTCGACCCCGCTCTACAAACGGCTGGAAGCCGCCGGACGCCTCACGCGCCCCAAGCACTGGCAGGAGTTTATCCCCTTTGCCATGGCGCATACGCCCCTGAAGATGAGCATCGACCAGGCTCATGACGAAGTGCGAACGGGGTGGATGAAATCTTACAGTCCGGCAGCCATCGAAAAGGCGGTGGATTCGCTCAATCATAAGCCGCTCGGTTTCCGCATCAACATCCTGATCGCGCGCCTCTGTTTCCGGGGAATCTATTTCCCTTCCATGGGCCGCTTCGCATGGGTCAAAACAATTCTCGAGAACCGGCGCACGATTCTCAAACTGATCTGGCAGGGCTTCCGAAAGGGGCTGCGTGCCCCGGCGTCCCCTGCCGTGACGCAACCGGTCGCCGAACAAGAGCAAGAGGCCTGAGGCCGAGTTTTTTCGGCGGTGAACCGAAGCCGTTCCCCATCCCCCCAATCCCGAAGCTCGCGCGGCGAGCGCCATCTTGCCCCGGTCCGCATGGCCCCAGGTCCTACGCTTCGGATTTTTCCGCTACCCTGGCGCGCGAGGGCGCCGCGGATCGACGCATGCCGCCGATTTTCGCTTTTTTTCAGAAAAAACGCCGCTTTGTGACGCGAACCGACCGGACATTCCAGCCAAAGCTACGTGGGCCGCGTAAAATTCCGGCGATCCCGCTCCCTTCCTTTTTTGCCACGGCCGCTCGGTTCGCTTAGAATCTTCGATTGTTGCCGCGCCGGGGTAGCTCACTGGTAGAGCGCAGCCCTGAAAAGGCTGGCGTAGGCGGTTCGATTCCGTCCCCCGGCATATTCCCTTTCTCCTCAGCCCGCGCCGCAGGTTCGCGTTCTGATTCCATCGGGTATTCTGATGCTATGTCTGAACCGGCAAAACTAAACCCTCAAGACGCGTGTCTCAAGCCTGTAAAGCCGCTCGCCTGGGCCGATGTATTCTCCCTGTGGAGGGACGGCGAATCGAAACTCCCTCGTTGGATCGAACATTATACAAAGAGTGGCTTTGCCTCCTGGGACGATTGGCGAACGAACACGCTGAAAGACCTGGACTATCGGGATCTCGAGTGGACGCTGTTCGAAATCACAGGTGCCTTCAGGGTTGTTCCGAACCTTCTCGGAGGTTCTTTTCGCCCCTGGATCGCAAAATACTACGAGGGGGCAAAGCACAGGACGTTCCGGGAGCTCGCGAAGCATCCCGCCGTGCGAGAGAACGCCATCATCCGGGAAATGGTGGCCAATTTCCCGCAAGAAACATATCTCGTCGGCCTGCGAACCGCTCGGGGGATCATCATCATCGAAGGGATGCACCGTTGTTGCGCTTTGGCGCTCGCCGCGGAAAATGGCAAGACCATCGAGTCCAGAGTATTCATCGCGCTTGCTGGGTTTCAGGGAGAGCTACCGGAAATGGGACGAGCAAACTCACCGACTTAGGTCGCCGATCCATCGCGTCGAGCGAGAAACGAGGCGGCCACCTATTTCTCTGGCGCCTTCGCTCGCTGCCCTCAAAAAGCCGACGGTATGCTGACCGACGCTCAATTGACATGCCTTCTCCCCCAGGCCGCGCGGGTCCCCTTCGTTGCAGCGAGAGCCAGGGGGTCGCGCGCACAGGCTCTGTCCCTAAACGGTCCTATCTGCTCTTGACGGGCCTTCCCCCCAGGCGAGTCATGCCGCTCACTGATTCGCGAGTCGGAAGCGCCTCACGATTTCACAATCGGCCCTCCGATCCCAATCACTACCCGGCCGAAGGTCGCATTGGTCACTTCGGCGAAAGAGAGATACAGCGCACCAACGCCGGCCGCAATGCCGAACCAACCGCCCAGCCTTTGCCACCCGGGACCCATTCCCAAATCGCCACCGGCCAGCAAGAAGAGGGTGATCCAGACCATCATCAAGGTCAACCACAGCGTCATATTCAAGCGGAAAGTCGAAATCCAAATGTACAGCGAAAAGACGCCCCACAACAGCAGGGCAACGCCGATGGCCTTATCGCCGGGAGCCTTGATCCAGCCCGCGCCAATCGTCCACAGCAGAAACGCATACCACCACCAAAACGCGCCGTAAGAGGTAAATGCAACGAGGCCGAATGTGTTGCCGTTCTGATATTCCAGGTAGCCGACGAACAATTGGACTAGCCCGCCAAAGGCAAAGGCCAGGGGTACCACCACGGGGATAGCATTCGGCTTCAGGAGGCCAGCGTTGATCGTGCTTAACATCACCGTCGTGACTCCGAAAGCGGCAAGGCCCAGGGGAGCGGGATTCGCAACCTTTACAGCATCAGCCATAGCCGGTCCTCCCTCGAAGATGGGTTAGGGATCGCGAGCCTGTCTGCGGCTCGTCCCCGTGATGATGTATCACAGGAACCGGAGGGTTTCCATAAAAAGCAACGGGCAGCTAAAAAAAGGCCACGCCGTCAACGCCGCGGCGAGCCGCGCACGGAGCCGTTCGGATGCGTGCCTGCCAAGTTGCCTTGGTTGCCTCGCTGCCTTAGAATCTCGCTTGTTCCCGCGTCGGGATAGCTCACTGCAGAGCGCAGCCCTGAAAGGCTGCCGCAGACGGCTTGATCTCGTCTCCCGGCAATTTTCCTTTCAGCGGGTTTGAACCATCGCTTCGGACGCCAGCCGTACCGGGCGGAAACGGTATTTTCACCAGATCCCGTATCGTCCCTGCGGCTTCGACTTGTAATCGCATGACGAACACAGCGGCATTGGCACGGCCCGCCATCGAGAAGCAGACGATCCGCAAGCTGCAGCTGCGTTTGATACCGTTCCTCCTGACCCTCTTCATGTTCAACGTTCTCGATCGAAACAACATCGGGTTCGCCGCCTTGACCATGAATTCCGAGCTTGGAATCAGCAGCAGTCAGTACGGGCTTCTCGCGGGGATGTTCTTTTTCGGTTATTTCACCTTCGAGATACCGAGCAATCTGCTGCTGCACAAATTGGGGGCGCGCATCTGGATTGCGCGGATTCTGATCACCTGGGGGCTGGTGGCTTCCTTGACGGGATTCGCCCACAACTTAACCCAACTGGACATCGCGCGCTTTATGCTGGGGGTCGCCGAAGCCGGCTTTTTCCCCGGTATCGTCCTGTATCTGACCTACTGGTTTCCGGAGCGGGAGCGGGCCCGCACGGTGGCCATGTTTATGACGGGCTTGCCGATCATGCTCATGATCGGCGCTCCCCTTTCCGGTTGGGTGCTGGACAACGTGCACTGGATGGGACTGAGCAGTTGGCGATGGCTGCTGATGCTCGAGGGAATTCCGGCGTTTACTTGCGGGATCCTCACCTACTTCGTGCTGCCCGACTATCCGGAGAAGGCCAAGTTCCTGACCGCCGAGGAAAAGGAGTGGTTGCACGCCGAACTGGAACGGGAGAGAAAGGAAAAACAGGCCAAGCATCAGATGACCGTACTGCAAACCCTGTTCTCGCCGCGGGTCTGGTACCTGACGGCGATCTATTTCGCCTTTCTTTGCGACTACTACTGCATCAATTTTTGGATGCCGCTCGAAGTCAAATCCCTGTCCTCTCACTACTCCAACACGACGATTGGTTTTCTCGTGATGATTCCCAACGTCCTGGGCCTGGTGGCGATGGTTCTGGTTTCCTACAGCTCGGATCGTCTGCTCGAGCGCCGCTGGCACGCGGCCGGCGCGGTGATCGTCGGCGGAATCGCCATGACTCTGCTGCCCACGACCAACAATCCGATACTTTCAATTTTGCTTCTATCGGTCGTAACCATGGGGATCTACAGCTTTTTTGGCCCCTTCTGGACGCTACCCCCGGAATTCCTGACGGGCGCCGCCGCCGCTTCCGGAATTGCCCTGGTCAACAGCGTGGCCAACTTTGGCGGCTTCGTGGGGCCGTATACATTGGGCATCATCACCCAGAAAACGGGAAGCGTTGCCTATGGCATGGCCATCATGAGTGTGGCGCTATTTTTGACCGCGGCGCTGGTTCTGCTGTTACCCGTACTCGGCTTCACGCAGCCTCGCCAAAAGGAACTTCAAACCGAACAGTTATCCGCGGAACGGTGAAGTTCGTCCCCCGGCGCGGAGCCGCCCCCACTCGATTTCTTTCCACAAACTGACAGGAATGGCGATTCCGGAAGGCGTCACCCGGCTGCCGTTTGTTCGCGGGTACGATGCCTACTCGTGTAGTGATTCAGACGTTCGTTGCGCGGTTTTCAGGGGGTCGGAGCTTTAGCTCCGACATTCAGCCCCGCATTTTCAAGGGCGTTAGCCCCTGAAGCTCCGCCCCATTTGGGCAACCAATTTCTGAATCACCACACTAGCCGGCTGCGGAGGGCTCGTCCAGGCTGCGGCCGGCGGTGACCAGGGAGAAACTGACCGCGCCGACAATGGTGACAATGGCAGCCAGATCGAGCGCCGCCTCCCAGCCGAACCGCGTGGCAACGTAGGCGGTAATGATCGGCGAGAGCCAGCCGCCCAGGTTTCCGAACATGTTCATCAGGCCCGAGAGCGAGCCGGTGAACTCCTGGGTCAGATCGACGCAGGTGGCCCAGAATGTGGTCGCGGCGAACATGCTCGCCCCGCTGCCGACCGACAGCAGCAAAACGGCGCTAATGCCGTTCGATGCGCGGCTGCCGAGCCACAAAAAGAGTGCCGAGACCACCAGGCCCAGCCAGACGGCGCTGCGGCGTCCCGCCGTCTTGCCCAGCCGCCGGCAAGCGTAGTCGGAAAAGACGCCGCCAAACGGCGCCAGCAAGGCGATCGACAGATACGGAAGCATGCCCCAGGTCCCGCCCTGCTTGATCGACAGGCCGCGCACGTTCACCAGATAGATGAAAAGCCAGGTGAAGTAGAAGTAGATGGGATAGGCCTGGCAAAAATAACCGACGAGCAGGGCCCAAACCGAGCGCGTGCGCAGCAATTTTCCCCAGGGCGTCGGCCGGGGCGACTTCTGCCGGCGGCGCGCCTGCGAGCGTTGTGCTGCGATCAGCCGAAGTTCGCCTTCGTTCACGCTGCGGTGTTCCTCGGGATTGTTTCGCACGTAGAAATACCAGAGAACGGCGAAGCCCACGCCCATCAGGCCGGACAGATAGAACGAGGTGCGCCAACCCCAACGCACCATGATCCAGGAAATGAACGGCGGGGTGACCGCCGCGCCCAGCCCGGTCCCCAGAAAGATAAAGCTGGCCCCCACCCCGCCGCTATGCGAGCCCATCCAGTTGGCGATGATCTTGTTGCACGTCGGGGCGTTGGGGGCTTCCCCGACGCCCACCAGGAAGCGCACCACGATGAACGCGCCCACCAGGCCGATCCAGCTCACCAGAGGCAGGTTCGGCACAAAACCCGTCAGGGCGGTGAACACCGACCACCAGAGAATAGCCACCGCGAGCACGCGCCGCGGCCCGAACCAGTCCGCCGCCCACCCGCCGGGCACCTGCGTCAGGGCGTAACCGAGCTGAAATGCACCGAAGATCCATCCCAATTCGATCGTGCTGAAGTGCATCTCCCGCTGCATGGGCTGGGCGGCAATGCTCAGGTTGACCCGATCGATGTAGGTGAGGCCAGCGGCAGCCATCACGAGAAACATGATCCGCCAGCGCACACGGCTGGCAGGCGCGGATTGGGCCGGCCCGGCGGAATCGATTTTGCCGTTGGTCACGGTGGCCATCGTCCTTTCCCTTCTCGCAGTTCTCAGCCCGGCACGGGCGGTAAGGCCAGCCCACCCATTTCATATCCGGCGCCGTGATGCCCGTTCCACCGGAAAGAGGCTCAGGCCCAATCCCGGCGAATCCGGTTATGGCGGCCTTGCGGGCGACCGGGAGATACCGGCCATCTCCATCGATTCAGAAGGGGCCCTATGTCGCTCCAACCTGCAGGAACAATCCATGGCGCTCGATGGCATGCCCGGCAGGCACGGACACCGCGTGCGCAACTGGTGAGTCAGTGGGACGAGTTTGTCGAACGGGATTGACTCGCGTCCTGGTGGCTGCGTTGTTCTTCCGCATGTCGCCGGACGTCGCCGGCTTCCCCAGGGTAGCCCCGCCACCTTACAAGTCTTCCAAATGGGGAGTAAAGTACTTTTTCTGCCACACGGTAAGGAGGCGATCATGCCCGATCCCCTGCGACCGCTGTTAGCCCGCTCCTATTTGTATGCTCCCGGCCATGTGGAGCGGTTTCTACAGAAGATATTCGACGTCGGCGCCGATGCCGTCATTCTGGATCTGGAGGACGCCGTGCCTCCGGCGGAAAAACGGAAGGCGCGCGAAATGGTCGCGGAAGTCCTGCGCAAACGGGAGGGGATGAAGGGCCCGCAAATTTATGTTCGCATCAATTCATTGGCGGGCGACCTTTGGCGGGAGGAGCTAGAAGCCATCGTCCAGCCGGCGCTGTACGGGATTCGCGTGCCGAAGGTGGAGTCGCGCGAATCGATGATTGTGCTGGATGGGGCGCTGCGCCAGGCGGAAGAGCGCGCCGGCCTGGCGCCCGGATCGGTTCGTGTCGTGCCGGCCGTGGAAACGGCTGCCGGGGTATTGGCGGCGGCTGAAATCGTCAGGAACCCGCGGGTCGTGTCACTGGGACTTGGGGGCGTGGACCTGTTGCGCGACCTGTCCATGGAACCGGACCCGTCCGGGCTGCAGTTGCTCTACGCCCAGTCGTACGTTGTTCTGGTGTCGCGAGCAGCCGGACTGATTCCCCCTGTCGCCACCGTACATCCGCAGGTGAAGGATCTGGAGGGGTTGCGGGCTACGTCCCTGGCCGCCAAGCGGCTCGGTTTTTTTGGCCGCGCCTGCATCCACCCGTCGCAGATTGCGGTGATCCACGAAGTATTCACGCCGTCGCCGGACCAGATCGCCCGGGCGCGTGCCATTGTGGAAGCGTTCCATGCGGCCGCCGCTCGCGGGAGCGGCGCTTTCCTGATGGAAGACGGCGAATTCGTGGATATCCCCGTTGCGGAGCGGGCGCAGGCCTTAGTAAATCTGGCGGAAAGCTTGAACCGGCGCTCGGAAAATTGAGAAGAACGCCTGTTTCCTGGCGCCACCCCCAGCGCGATGCATCCCCAATCGTTTGATCGACGCAGCCGCAGCTGTGAGAAAATACCGCAACGAGGAGACTTCCGATGCCGTCAAGCTTGCTGTTGGGTCTGGGATTTGCCTGCGCGATCTGGTCGCGCCGGGACGCTTCGTCCGAGCGGCCGGTCCCGCCGGCCAAGGTCGATGCCTCGCTTGCGGCGGCGGCCGGAAGGGAGACGGCGGTTTTCGCCGGCGGCTGTTTCTGGGGCATTCAAGCCGTTTTTGAAAGGGTGAAGGGCGTCATCCGGACCGAGGCCGGCTATTCGGGTGGAACGGCGGAGACGGCCACCTACGATCAGGTCGTCACGGAAACGACAGGACACGCCGAATCGGTGGGGGTGGTCTTCGATCCCTCGCGGATCACCTACGGGCAGCTCCTGCGCGTCTTCTTCTCCGTGGCCCACGATCCCACCGAGCTCAACCGGCAGGGCCCCGACGTCGGCCCCTCCTATCGCTCCGCCATCTTCTACGCAAGCGGTGAGCAGAAGCGCATCGCCACGGCGTACATCGCGCAGCTCGATGCCGAAAAGGCGTTTGCGAAACCGATCGTGACCGAAGTCACCCCGCTCCAGGCCTTCTACCGCGCCGAAGAGTATCACCAGGATTACGCCCTAAAGAATCCCGGCAATCCCTACATCCTGATTTGCGACCTGCCGAAAGTCCACGCGCTCGAGCAGCAGTTCCCCGCCCTGTTTGTCGAATACCAGGGCGGGGCGCGATAAGCCGGCCGTGCGCCGCGATCCCTATTTGACGGTTACGCTGGTCTGCGCCGTGCTCGTCTGGCTGCCCGACGTGCCGGTCACCGTGACGGTGTAACTGCCCGGGGCCGCGGGCGGGGTCGTCTTGCCCGAGGAGCAGCCGGCCAGGGCCAGCCCCAGCGCCGTGGCCAATGTCCCCGTCCACACCAGCCGCCGCACACGCCCGGAAATCCGGCCGCGTCCCGCCAGCCACAACAGCAGGCCCAGCGCCGACAGCAGACCCAATCCCGCCAGCGGCCAGTTCCACGATCCCGGCCCGCCCGGCAACACGGCCGTACTCCCTATGGACGGCCAGATGTACAGAACGACGCTCGACGGACTGGAGCCCAGCGTCAGGCTGTTCGGGTTGAGCGAGCAGTAGACATCCGGGTTGGACGTCTTGCACTGGAGCGAAACCGGCGATGACAACACGCCCTGCGGCGTGGCCGTCACCGGTAGATTGACGGTCTGCCCGATGCCCAGCGTGCCCGCGGAACCCGGCATGCTCAGCGAGAACGTGGCCGGATTGATGGTTTCGCTCTGCGCGGCCGACGGGCTGCCCGTGTAGTTCCCGTCGCCGTTATAAACCGCCGTGATCGAATGCGCACCCACGGCCAGCGTGCTGGTGGTCAGCAAAGCCTCCCCGTTCAAGCCCAAATTCACCGTGCCCACCGTGGTCGAGCCGTCGTTGAAGGTGACCGTCCCGGTCGGCGTGACCCCTGCCCCGGTGACGGTCGCGGTAAAGGTCACCGGGTTGCCCGCGTAGGCCGGATCCGGCGAGGAGGTTAGGCTGGTCGTCGTCGTGCCCTGCGTGGCCGTGCCGCTCAGTTGGATGGTCTGGGTCGCGTAGGTCGGAGGCAGCGCGTTCAGGGTGTCGTCCGTAATGGTCAGCGTGCCGGTGAGCGAGCCCGCGGCCAGCGGGGTGAAATCCACCGGCAGCGTACAACTGGCCCCGGCGGCGAGCGACGCGGGCGAAGCCGAGGCGTCGATCTGCGGGCAGGTGAGCGAGCTATCCAGCATGAAACTGGATGAAATCGCGGGATTCTCGCCGGAAGCCGGCGGTTCAATGGTCAGCGGCTCATTGCCGATGTTTTCGATCGTCACCGTCTGCGGGCTGGTCGCCAAGCCCACCGGCGTCGAGGCAAAGGTCAGGCTCGGGGCGTCGGCAATGTCTTCCTTCAGCACGCGGTTGTTGTCGCTATCGGCGATGTAGACGTTCCCGCCCCCGTCCACCGCTACGCCCTCGGGATAATACAGTCCGCTGCCGAGGAACACGCTCTGCGTATATGAGCCGTCAGGTTGCAGCGTCTCCTTCAGCACGCGGTTGTTCAAGGTATCCCCGATATAGACGTCACCGCTCGCGTCCACTGCCATGCCATTGGGCTGACTCAATCCGCTGCCGATCGTGCT
Organism: Candidatus Dormiibacterota bacterium; assembly: GCA_035534495.1. Lineage (GTDB taxonomy): Bacteria > Acidobacteriota > Terriglobia > Acidiferrales > UBA7541 > JAKASX01. The sequence goes on from DATLRW010000029.1 coordinate 11,391, forward strand.
CTGCACGTATGAGCCATTCGACTGCAGCGTCTCCTTCAGCACGCGGTTGTTCAAGGTATCCGCGATGTACACGTTCCCGCTCGCGTCCACCGCTACGGCATCGGGCTGATTCAATCCGCTGACGATGATCACGCTCTGCGTGTACGTTCCGTCCGGCTCGAGCGTTTCCTTCAGCATGCGGTTGTTGAAGCTATCCACGATGTAGACGTCGCCGCTCACGTCCACCGCCACGCCATTGGGAACATACAATCCATTGCCGACCGTGCTCTGCGTGTACGCGCCACCCGGTTGCAGCGTCTCCTTCAACACGCGGTTATTGACGCTATCCGCGATGTAGACGTTGCCGCTGCCGTCCACCGCCACGCCAGTAGGGAGATTCAACCCGCTGCCGATCGTGCTCTGCGTGTACGTGCCACCGGACCCGAGCGTTTCCTTCAGTACGCGGTTGTTGTGAATATCTCCGATGTAGACGTTGCCGTTCGCGTCCACCGCCACGCCACCGGGGAGATACAATCCGCCGACGACCGTGCTCTGCACTCCCGGGCCGAAAGCGATCTGCGGCCCCTGTCCCGTGCCGTAGAGATAGGCCGTGGCGATCACGCTGCCGGAAGCGTCCACCAGATTCGCCGCGCCGTAGCGCGTGCCCGCTTTCGTGGACGCAAAGGTCACGTCCACCGTACAGGTGTCGCCGATGCTGTAGCTGTGGCCGGTCCCGTTCGTGTCGCAGGTTCCCGTTCCCGCGTCTCCAAAATCCCGTCCCGCCGCGCCCTGCGTCACCACCGACGGCGCCGCGATCGTCCCGGCCGCGGTAAAGGTAAAGGTGAGCGCTTGCGCCGCGCTCGCGCTGCCGACGGCGACCGCGTGGAAATTCACCCCGGCCGTCTGCTCCTCCAGCACACGGTTGTTGACGGTATCCCCGATGTACACGTCGTCGCCGCTGCCGTCCACCGCGACGCCGATGGGGGTATTCAATCCGCTGACGATCACGCTCTGCGTGTACGCGCCACCGGACCCAAGCGTCTCCTTCACCACGCGGTTGTTGTTGGTGTCCGCGATGTACACGTTGCCGCTGCCGTCCACCGCCACGCCTTCGGGGCTATACAATCCGCTGACGATCGTGCTCTGCGTGTATGTGCCGCCGGACCCTAGCGTCTCCTTGAGCACGAGGCTAGAAGCCGTATCCGCGATGTAGACGTTCCCGCTCGCATCCACCGCCACGCCCCCGGGTGAGTTCAATCCGCTGGCGACCGTGCTCTGCGTGTAGCCACTCGATCCCGGCGTCTCCTTCAGGACATAGCCGACTAAGCTCTCCGCGATGTAGACGTTCCCGCTCGCATCCACCGCCACGCCCCCGGGTAAGTTCAATCCGCTGCCGATCGTGCTCTGCGTGTACGTGCCACCCGGCCCCGGCGTCTCCTTCAGCACGTCGCTGAAGGACGGCCCTGTGATGTATACGTTGCCGCTCGCATCTACCGCCACGTTTCGCGGTTCGTTTAATCCGCTGACGACCGTGCTCTGCGCGTACGTGCCGCCGGATTGCAGCGTCTCCTTCAGCACGTCGCCGGCGCCGAAGTCCGCGATGTAGACGTTGCCGCTCGCATCCACCGCCACGCCTTCGGGCAGATTCAATCCGCTGCCGATCGTGCTCTGCGCATAGCTGAATTGCGCGGCCGCCTGCGCGCGAGCGCCAGGCGCGAGGCCCAGCACGCCAAACGCCAGCGCGCACACCGACGCCGCCAGCAGATTGCACCGCGCACGCGGCCGCTCGCCGCCCTTGCCTTTCGTCATTTTTTTGGAAAAGAAATCCTTCAAGGACGCAGAGCACATCTCTACCGCTGGACGCACGCGCATTGCCTCTCCCGTCGCCCGGCTATCCGCGCCGCCCGGCTGGCACACAAGGAATGGGCCAGGAGCCGCAGAGAAGCCCTGTTTCTGTAAATGGGCGTAATTTGCCCGGCTCAATGAGCCGGTGGCCTGCGACGGCTGGCACACGGGTCCGCTACCTAGTAAGCAGACGGAAGAAAACTGCGAATAAAAAAACTCTCGCCGGGCCCAACCTTTGCCGAACCTGTCTCAGGCTCCCTGGGACAATAGCTGGCGGTTATCAAAGTGTCAAGAGGAGCGCCAGCGCCGTTTCTCTCCTGAAACCCTCTGCCCGCGCGAGGACCGCTAATGGGATGGGGGATGGGCCGATGCGCCGGCGATGAAATGGTTGATGTTCGCGCTGATCTCCGGCAACACTTTCGGATTCAGGTAGAGCATGTGCCCGCACGGGTAGTAATCCCAGGTAAGGCGCTTCTCGGCGCCGGCGGGAAGCTGTGTGTGTCGGAAGGTGTACTCGGTGGCGAAAAACGGCGTGGCCATATCGAAATAGCCGTTATTGACCATCACCTCGAGGCCCGGATCGTTCGTCATGGCGCGCGCCAGGGCCGGCGCAACGTTTAAGAACATCTCGCCCTGGCCGAGAAGATCCTGGACGGGAGGGTTGTATTTCCAATCCCACTGCCCGTTCACCGCGTAATTCAGCTGATGATACTCACGCTGGCTGTGGTAGTTCAGGCGGGATTCGATGTAATGGTTGGAGCTGGCGGTCAGCGCGCCCCAGATGGCGCTGGTCGTCGCCCCCACGTTGTCCGTGCCGGAAAAAGGAAGCAGCGGCTGCAGTTCCGGGATCGTGTAGCGCGAGTCGTAGCGGCCGGTCGATTCTTCCCGGTTGCCCAGCAGGTTGCGGCTGAATACGGGCAGTGGAATTCGTAAATGGGCCTTGCTCCAAAGGGAGGCGGGCAGGCCCGTCAGCGCGGAAAGCTGCTTGGCGAGCGATGCGATCTGGGCGGCGGGCAGCGCCGAACCCTGGAACAGGGCGGCCGCGTAGGGTCCGGAGGCAAATGCCTCGGCCTGCGCGACAAATTTCGGCAGGCTCGAAGGCTCGGGATTGAGCGCGTGGTGATACCAGGCGGCCGCGGCGTAGGAAGGCAGATACAGGATATAGGGCAGATCATCGCCGGGCGCGAAGGTGATGGTGGGCGAGGTGAGAACGGTGGAACTGAGAATCACGCCGTTCAGGTAGATGCCGTGCTGGACGAGGTCGCTCGCCA
>DATLRW010000030.1:0-3329 GCA_035534495.1 Candidatus Dormiibacterota bacterium
TTCGAGGGTCAAGCGCGGCGGCATAAAGTCCCACCATGCCGCCCAATCCAAAACCGAAAATCGAGATCCGGTCCGCCTCCACCAGTTCCTCCGCCTGGAGAGCCCCGGCGGCCATCCGGGCATCCTCCACCAGCCGGCCCAGGTGCGACCACTGCGGGTAACGCTGGTAGAAGGGCCCGGTTTCGCTCATCCTGGTCCCAAATCCACTCTGGTCGTAGGCCAGCACGGCATATCCGGCCTGCACCAACGCCAGAATAGGATGCAGGTTGAAGTGATACACCCACATATAACCCAGCGGATAGCTGAGGCCGTGCAGCCATATGGCCGCAGGAAGTTTTTTCCCCGCGGGCGTGTCCTTGGGATAGTACAGCGTGCCTTTCACGCCGTAGCCGAAGTTCAAGGGCCGGGAGGCGGTCTGGCTCTTCTGCGGTTCCAGCCACCCAAAAGCGTTCCCACCCTGTTGAATGACCCAGGCGTGGATTCTTGGGGATACCTGTCCGGGATTGGAAACAGCGGTCGCGCTTGGAGCTGGGCCGCGCCTCGCGCCGAGATTCCTGAACCTCGCCAGGAAAGCGGGCACGTCCGCTCCCGGCGGCAACATCGCGGGTTCACTGCCCAGCATCCAGGCCACGGATTCCCGGACCTCCGCGGCCTTGGCCTCCCATGCCGCGACCGATGAAATTGGGGCGCCATTGCGTGCCGTCAAGATATCGCCGGGCCGACGCTCCGGATAACGGTTCAGATCAAAGGCTTGATGGGTCTGGGTGCGCCATGCATCGAAGCTCCAGGGGAAGAGACGATCATTGCTCCACACCTCGGTGGATCGGCCCAGCTGGATGTCCAGCCAGTCCAGATCTCTTTCCTCATCGTTCGCTCCGTGAAAGCCGGGCAGACGGAAAATACCCAGACGTTCCGGGTGTCCCAGCCGTTGATAGACCTTGAGCGCCGAATCGTAGGTGCGTTCGTCGCCATAGGAGTTTGAAACTTGATCGTTCAAACCGTACTCGATGAGGCACGAACGCGGGGCGATCATCGCCACCAGCAGGTTGCCGTCGATCGGCAAACGATCTTCGCGGCCACAGAAGAAACGAAGGCGCATCAAAAACCAGGTGGGAAATTCCCTGGTATCGCTTTCGATGCTCTCGGCAAACCGGCTTTCGCCCGCGCTGCGCCACGACAGGACGCCGCCCACCCCCGTGCTGCCCGCGATGACGGCGGTAATGCGCTGGTCGAAGGCGGCGGCGATGGCCGCCACCTTGCCATCGCGCGAGTACCCGAAGATTCCGATCCGCTTCATGTCGACCTGGGGCAATGTTTCCAGATAGTCCAACACGATCCCCGCAGCCCAGGCGCGGCGGGGAAGCAGGGCAAAGCTATATGCCGGATAGAGCTTGTCCAGCGGCGCCGCATCGTCCATGAAATCATTGCCCGCGTATCCACAGGAGATGTAGTTCCGCCGAATCAATGCCGGCCCCCATCCAGCCAGACTGTTACAGACAAGCACGCGGAACGGCCCCGTGCCGTTGGGTAGGATCAATCGCACCCGCATGGTTCCCTGGTTTTGGGGACCGAACTCCAGTCGCACGTTGCGGATTAAATAACCCTCGCCGCGAGTCTCGTCAAGCACGACGACGCGGTTGATCTTCGGTCCGGGCGGGAACGTACCGAGTTGATACTGCTGGTAAAGATCCCCGATTTCCTTCCGGCGTGCCTGCCAGTCGGCCGCCGTCTTGACCGCTCTGCCATCAACAAAGCGCAATGGATTCGGCAGATCATTGACTCGCGGCAGCGCATCAAAATCGGGCGGCAGCTCCCCTGTTGTCTTCAGCCATGCATTAAAAGCCGGGGCGGGTGGCAGGATATTCAGGAGTTTTTCGAGGTACTCGCGTCGCTTGGTTGCATCCGCCGCGGAGGGCGCCGCCGGGGGCTGCTGCAGGCTCGTTTCAGCATCGCCAAGGCGCGGGAAAAGGCTGACGCCACTCAGGGCCGCAACCGACGCTGCTTGCTCGATGAAAGTTCGGCGGGTTAATTCAAACGCAAGGTGGCGAGCCACCGTTGTGGCTCCATCGGATTCATCTTTGTCCACGGACTCACCTCCTCAAGCCGAGAGGACCGGCTTGCCGTTCACGATGACGTGCTCGAATTTGAGCTTGGCCACCCCCGTGATCATCGGCCGCGGGCGCGCGAGGGTCACGTCGAAATCCTCAAAGGTGAAATCGCTGATCGCCGTCCGGCCCGGGACCGGGCGGACAACGCCAAAGGAGCCAGCGTGCCCCTTGATGCCCGACATGGTCAGATTGTGAACCACGGACTGGGGTGGGGCTTCGCCTTGCAGGTTGGCGTACTGCGACCACGGCAGCACGGTGATGATCGCGCCCGCGGTGTTGTCGAGCGTGATGTTGCGGTACAGGATGTCTTCGTAGCGCTGGGGCGTGTCGGTACGCAGTTTGAGGTGCGCGACCACGACGTTGCCGGTGACCTGGCAGTTTTCCACGACCACGTCGCGGATGATGGTGGCCTCGCTGCCAAACGTCAGCACGCCACCACCGCGGCGATAGGTGCAGTTACGCACCCGGATATGCTCCACCGGAGGGCTGCTCTTGTCCTGCAGAGCGTTCGGACCCTTCGAGCCCTTGACCGCGATGCAGTCGTCGCCCACCGAGAAGTAGCAGCCGTCCACCGTGATGTCCTGACAACTGTCCACGTCGATCCCGTCGGTGCTGGGAGGCTGCTTGTAATCGTCAGGCACTTCAAAATGCACGTTGCGAACCACGATGTTCTGGCAGCGGTAGAGATGGAGGTTCCAGTACTGCGAATCCTTGAAGGTGACGCCCTCGACGGTGACGCCGCGCGAGCTCTCGATCAGAGCCAGGCGGGCGCGGGGCACGGCGAGGTTGGGAAAGTTCCCGGGGTCGGGCGAGGCGGCGCGCTCTTGCCAAAACCGATCCCAAATTGGCCGGCCCGCGCCGTCGAGGGTTCCGTCGCCGCTGAGGTGGAAGCCATCGCAAGCGCTGACATTGATCAGAGCGGGATTGAAAACCGTGAAGTGGCCTTCGATGCGGGTGCGGCGCACGGGAAAATTCGCCATGTCCGTCGAGCATTGCAGAACCGCGCCCGCCTGCAAATGCAGGTTGACCTTGGGCTTGAAAAACAGGGCGCCGCTGACAAAGACGCCCCTGGGCACGACGACCGTTCCGCCGCCGCTGGCGGCGAGATGATCAATGGCAGCCTGGATCGGTTTGGTGTTGATCGTCTTGGCATCGGCGACGGCGCCGAAGCTGGTGATGGAGGCTTCCCGGGCGGTCGCGGCGTGCGCGAGAGCCGCTCCC
>DATLRW010000031.1:0-16443 GCA_035534495.1 Candidatus Dormiibacterota bacterium
CTTGTTCTTTGACTGACGATAAGCTGACCGAATCCGTTTGGAGTGGGATTTTCCTTGTCCGAGGAACTGGTTCGACGCCTCGTAGCTTGAACTCTTATCTGATCACCCGGAGGTCGGTGGTCCAACTCCACCTCGCAGCCAAGCCCAACGCTCGCCGCAAAGTTGGTGCGGTCAGAAGACAAAACGCGTCAGGATGTAGATGGTGTTGTTTCCACCGGCGTTACGCCCATAACCGTCGTAGTTGGTGCGAAGGCCGTTGAAATGGATGTAGCCGGTGTATTGAACCGCGAGGTCTATATTCTGCATCGGCCATACCGAGAGATCCAGGAGATATCCGTTGCTTCTCGGGTCGCCGTTCGCGCTGCCGGATATCGGAGCGGTGGCATACAGCAGCGGATCGGGCGTACCGGTGATGTTAAACCAGCCGAACGTGCCCGAGACGCGGTCGCCGAAATGATATTCGGCGTTCGCGTGCACGGTATTGAGGTGATGGCCCGGCTGGGCGGCACCGCCGAGAGCGTAGGTTGCGTTCAGCGTGGAATTTTCGCGGATGTAATCGCCGCGAAGAGAGAGCACGTCGTCGTGAAACTGAGGAATCGTGCGATCGTACTGAAAATCCACCGCCCAGTCCGTATAACCATCCTCCAAACCTGTGATGGTATTCGGGGACGAATTCATGTGCATGCCGAAGGTGCCGATTTCCAGATAATTATTCTTTCCGAGAGTGTCTTGCAAAGCCAGGCGCCAGTAGGGAGCCACACCGCGGATGTTATACGTGGAACCCTGGCCGTTGAGCGGCTGCGGGCTGCCGATGTGCTCGGAGCGATAGATCGTACTCGCGAGATAAATGTGATTATTCCACATGCCATAGAGGCCGACGCCGGCGACATCCTGTGCGAGGGATCCATCGATGATGGCCGAGGCAGCCGGAGTGGGCGCGACATCGCTGGACACCCAGGGAAATCCCCAGGCCGGAGTGTCGTTCCAGAGATCCTCGACGGTCGGATTGTTATTCAAGGTGATGCCGTAGACGAGGTCTGTTCCCGCGAGCTTTGTGCTGTTGGCATAGCGGATGTCGGTGTTATCCCAACTGAACGTATCGGCCTGGGCGTCGTAGGTGACCTGAACGAAGCTGCCCACGTGGGTCGCCCAAGCGCCGGAAAGAAAGAGCGACACATCCTGGGGAAACTCCAGATTGCCGTTCTGGGTGCCAGGTTGCGGCGCATTCATCGAGGAAAACGAGGTGTCGAACAGCACGGAGAGAGGAAGCCACCGGAGCAGGCTGAGGCCGGCTTCCCTGGCGGTTTGCTTGGCCTTGATCTTCTTCGATTCGGAGAACGTGTAACCATTCAACTTGAAAACGCGGCCGAAAGACGTCAGCTCGGGCGGGGTCGTATGGCAGGTTCGGCAAGGGAAGCCCGTTTGCCGGGAATAGCTGGGCACAGCACGGGCTGAGGGCGTGACGAACGCGGCGGCTAAAAACGTTGCCAAAAGGACCCCGGCACTGCGCAGATTCACTTGCAACCTCATACTTGTCGAACGAATCACGTCATATCTCCCTTCTCTTTTCGCCTGAAAAGCCAGTTTTTCAGCCAGTTCGAAGCGCGTACTTCGACCGGACCGCAGTGGGGCGCGTCACGCGTGCGAATACTGCTTGACCCGTTCCGCTCCCTGTTCGTAGAGCGTGCGCTCCAGATCGCGCCAAAAATTGCTGTCGGAATCGGCCACGCCAATCAGGATTTTGCCGCTGGAGACTTCCGGGTCGTAGAGGCCGCGACGAGAACGAGGCAATCGCGTGGTAATGAGAAACGTCAGAGCCGTCGTCAGAATCGCGCCGAGCATGGTGAATTCGTAGGTGACGACGCCGGTAGGCCAAAGGGCGATAATGGGCATGTTGCCGGTCGGAAGCGGATAGGTGCGCTGGGTGAAGGTGACGAGAGAATAGCCGGCCGTACCGCCCAAAATCCCGCCCAGTGCGGCCAGCCAGGGCATGCGTGTGCGCTGGCGCGGCAAATCCAAGCCAATATCCTCGGGCGGCTCGGAGGACATGACAAGGATTTGATCGTCGTCGATGTGCATCCGCGCGCTCGCGCAGCGGAGCGCGTTCAGGGCTTTCCGAGCGCAGCCGGCGTCGGAAAACAATCCATAGATCGCATTCATCAGTGTTCCCCTCTTCAATCGCCGGAGCCGGGAAGAGGCTCTTCGGCGGGCGCTGTGCTTCCGGTCCAGGCCGGCACTTCTTCTTCGCGTGGAGCGGCAACCGGCTCGCCGCCCTTCAGTTCCCACATGGAAATGATCGGCACGAATTTCACGAAGAGCAGGTAAAGCAAAGGCATGGCGGCAAAGGTGGAGAGGGTGATGGTGATCTCGACCCAGCTCGGACGGTAATGCCCCCAATCAAAGGGTAGGTACTTGAACTCGAGCGATGGAACGACGATGAGGAATCGCTCGAGCCACATCCCAATCACGACGGCGACGGAGGCAATCACCGTGCCGGTGATCGTCCGAAAGCGCTTGATTGCCAGAATCGGGAACGGAATCAGGAAATTACAGCAGACCATGGCCCAGAAGAGCGGCAGGAATTTACCCTTTTCGGTGGCGAGCAGCACCGCCATTTCCGGGGTCGCGTTGCCATACCAAACAGTGAGCCGCTCGGCAACGATGAAGTAAACCCAAAGGAGGCTCATGACGAGCAGAAGCTTCCCCAAATTATCGAAGTGAATCGGCTTCAGGTACTCTTCAAGGTGAAGGAACTTGCGGATGAGCGCCATGGCGATAATCAATGCGGCGATTCCGCTGAAGATAGCTCCGGCTACGAAATAAGGACCGAAAACGGCCGAATGCCACATGGGAACCGGGACCATGGCGAAATCCCAGGAGACGATCGTGTGCACGGAGACCGCGACGGGAATGATGACGACGGCCATGATGCGCATCGCCATTTCCAGGCGATGCCACTCCCGCGGAGTTCCGCGCCAGCCGAGCGCCAGCGAGCCGTACACCCGCTTCCGCCATCCGGCGGCGCGGTCCCGGACGGTGGCCAAGTCGGGGATCATCGGGAGCAAAAGAAAGATCAGGCTTCCCGTGATGTAGGTCAAAATGGCGCAGAAGTCCCAGAGCAAAGGCGACCGGAAATTCGGCCAGATGCCGCGTTCGCTGGGGTACGGAATCAACCAGAAAAAGAGCCAGGGCCGGCCGAGGTGGATCACCGGGAAGGAGGCGCCAATCAACAATGCGAACACGGTGATCGCTTCTGCGCACCGCGTCACCGGTCGGCGCCAGCGCGCATTCACCAACCGCAGTATGGCGGAGATCAGAGTGCCTGCGTGGCTGATGCCGATCCAGAAGACAAAGTTCGTTATGTAGAAACCCCAGAAGACAGGCCGCCTCAGCCCGGATACACCCAAACCAAAGTAGGCTTGGTAGAGAAAAGCCGCGAGGCCCGCCAGGACGAAAGCGCCCAGGATGCTGGTGATTCCGTAAAATCGTCGGGAGGTGTGCAGCACGGGCCGCAAAAGATCCTGAGTGATCTTGTCACGATCCAACTGCGGGTGGCCGGATTGCGTGCTATCGCTTTTGTCCATCCTAGGACTCTCTCGTTAGATAGGTGACTTTGGGAAATGTTCCCAACTCGCCGAGCAGCTTCACCCCTCGATCGGAACGCGAGAGGCGGGAAATCTCGCTTTGTGGGTCGTCCAAATCGCCAAAGACCATGGCCGCAGAAGGGCACGATTGGACGCAGGCGGGATTGAATTCGCCGTCGCGCAGTTCGCGTTTCTCCGCTTGTGCTTTCGCCTCCGCGGCCAGGATGCGCTGAAAGCAGAAGGTGCATTTTTCCATCACGCCGCTTTCGCGAACGGAGACATCGGGATTCAGCTGGAGCTGGAGCGGTTTGTCCCAAGCCGGGCTGAACCAGTTGAAGTAGCGGCTGGTGTAAGGACAGGCATTGGCGCAGTAACGTGTGCCGATGCAGCGATTGTAAATCTGAGCGTTGATACCTTGGGCGTTTTGGTAGCTCGCGTAGGTGGGGCACACCGGCTCGCACGGCGCGTCGTCGCACTGCTGGCAAGGGACGGGTCGGAAGCGCACGCGGGCGTTCGGAAACTCCCCTTCCCAACGGCGTTCGACGCGGATCCAATGCATCGTCCTGCCCATCGCCGCCTGTTTTTCGCCTACCGTCGCGATGTTATTTTCGGCGTGGCATGCCACGACGCACGCTTCGCACCCGGTGCACCGGTCGAGATCGATCACCATGCCCCATCGATGCGCCATTCGCTTCCCTCCTCGCCGTCGCGGCCCGGAAAAGACCACTTCAGCGTTTCAATTGCTTTTCGCCCCACGTAATCGGCCCGGTCGAGAAGAGGCACAATTCGCCTTTTGGCCCGAGCCGGCGGATTCGCACGCGCGTCGCAGCCCAGGCCAGCGCACCGGTGCTCGGTTCCACCTGCGGGCCGAGAATCGCGATCGGATTGGTTCCGCGATCCGTGGCGTAGCGTCCGTACTGCACATGCCCCTGACCGACCGGCACGGCCACCACGTTCGGCGCGATGCCAGGGGACAAAACGGCAGGGGCCTGGAGTGCGGCGTGTGCCGACGTCACTTCCACCAGATCGCCTTGCTCGATCCCCAGTTCCTGCGCCGTTTGCGGATTGATTTCCACCCAGCTTCCCCACATTGCCGTCGTAAGGACGTCGGGCATTTCCTGCAGCCATGGCAGGTTTGCGTTCCTGCCGTCGTAGAACGGTTGCGAGGCAAAGGGCAGGAAATGGAAGGGGAAATCTTTTGCCGAGCCGTCGAATTCGGGCTGCTGCTCATTGACGGGGCTGAAGGAACCGGGACGGGAAGCCGGTTTAGAGATTTGACCTGCCGACGCGCCCCACCAACCCCCTTGCAGCTTCACTTGTTTCCAAAATTCGTCGTCGCTAGACGCAGTGACCGAACCCGGGAAATGGCGAAGTGGGACGAAGGCGGAGCGCAACATTTCCTCATAGCTCTTCCAGGGCAAAGCGTTCGCAGCGCGGCCGCCGAGCCGATGGGCGGTTTCTATCAGAATGTCGGGAGTGGCGCGGGTGTTGTGCAGAGGCTCCATCGCCGGGGGCGCCACGCTGATCACCGCTTCCTTCGCGCCGGATTCGGAGACATGGTCCAGCCAGGATTCCAAATAGGAGTGATCGGGCAACAGCAGATCGGCAAGCCCGGTCGTTTCGTCGACGAAGTTGCTGAAACTGGCGATGAAAGGAACCTTTTCCAACGCCTCTTTCACCTGCCAGCCGGACGGGCTGGCGAACGCAGGGTTGGCTCCGTAAAGCAGCAGCGCCTGAACTGGGTTGGGTCGTCCGTTGAGGATCTGCTGCGCCAGCTCTTGGAGGGAGAGCGCGTTCTGTGGGGGGTTGGCTGGCGCAGCGAATCCGACTGCTTGGGGAGAAAACTGGAGGCCACCGGGCTGGTTTACGCCGCCCAAGAGCGCGTTGAGGGCGTTCACTGCCAGCGCGGTGAATAAACCGTTGGTCTGAGCGAGTGGAGGACCACCCACTATGACAACCGCGGGCATGTGCGCGGCCAAATCGCGCGCCAAGCTCCGGATGGTTGCCGGTGGAACCCCTGTTTTCCACGCCACCGCTTCCGGGGAATATTGCGGAAGGCCAGCCTTCCAACCTTCGATCAAGTCACCGGCGCCGGCGGCCGATGCGGCAGGGCGCAGGTGTTCGTTGATGAGCACGTGAGCCAACCCGAGCGCCAGGGTTCCTTCACTCCCGGGATGCGCCGGAACCCATTCATCGGCATTGGCTCCGGTCTGTGTCATTCGCGATTCAACTTGCACGAACCTGCCGCGAACTCCCGAACGGCCCTGGCGCATCGTGCCGTACGCCAAACTCTGCGCCACGGGAGAATTCCAGGTGCCGAGAAAATCCGCCCCAAGAGAAATGACATAGCGGGAACCCGCCAGATCGAATGTGGGCAACTGGTAGCGACCGAAGCTCAGCCGATTGGCCTCTCGCAGCACTGCATCGTCAAAAAACTCGAACGGGACGAGCGCCGAACCGGCAAAGGCGGAAAGAAACTGTTGGACGAGAACCTGACGCCGGCCCCGTAGTGACTGGGTGAGAAACACCAGCCCCGACGAATCGGTTCGGGCGGCAAGCGGCTTGAGACGATCGACCACTTCTCCGATCGCTTCTTCCCACCCGATCTCGACATATTGCCCTGAACCCCGGGGTCCGACGCGCTTGAGCGGGTGCCCGATGCGGTCGGGGTTGTAAGTGACTTGGAGACCGGCCTGGCCGCGTGGACAAAGTTTGCCGAGGTTGACGGGATGGCTCGGATTGCCTTCCAGTTTCTTGGCCAGCCCCATGCGGAGCAGGCCCATTTGGCCATCGCGCATGACCTCCGCGTCCCCTTCCATCACACGAACGTCGAGCCCACAACCGGCAGGGCATTGCGTACAAATGCCTGGGCGGTGGACGGCGATGCCGGGAACCAGCTTGGTTTCCGGAATGAACCGGATCATCTCCTTGCCCGGCGCGCCATTTTTGTGCGTCACGTCGAGCAGGGCGCCGGCCGCGCTCGTGGCGGAAAAAATGAGGAACGTCCTGCGCTTCATCGTTCCCAACCTCCTGCGAAACCCCCGTGGGGGAGAGGAAGCAGCGGAATCCCACCGCCCTCAGTTAGTAATGGCAAGTGGCGCAATCGACCGAGACCCCTTTCGCCCTGTGGCAGCCCAAGCAGAATTGCATGGTGATGTTCTTTTCACGAACGGCGACGGTTCGCAGGGACATATCCCCATGACAGACCGAGCAATCCACGCCGGCGCGAATATGCGGAGCGTGCCAGAACCGCACGTGCGCGGTAGGGTAGAACCAGTAGACGCGCTGCCAGGGAACGTCCTGCCCCTTGGCGGCATAGGCTGTTAGTTTCTTGATTTGGGAATTCGTTGTAGCAATGACTTGATGGCAGGCCATGCAAAACTTGATGCTGGGGATTCCGGCGTCCGGGCCGCGGGTGACTCCCGAATGGCACGCCGTGCATTTCATTCCCTTCGCCATATGAATCGAGTGATTGAAGGCGATTGGCTGAACCGGGGTGGGATAGTAGTCGAAGAAATCGTCCAGCGCTTCTCCGATGCTGGGATGGACTGGAGAAAAAACCCCGGAGATTGAATTCACCCGGCTGGTTGCCTGCTTGCCCGCCGATTGCGCCGACGAGAAATGGCCGGCTTCCGCCCGGGCGATCCAGAGGATGCCGAGCACGCCGCAGGCGATCGGCAGAAGGAAGTAGATGCGCCGGCGCCAGCGAGCGGTGGAACGGGGAACAACAACCCGGCCCTCCGGCGGGAACCCGGAACCTTGATGCGGCTGAGGTGCGTCCATGCCCGATCTCATAGGCATCGCGATTTCAGCGGGACCTCTTGTTGTTCTTGGCTACTTGCTTTTTGGCCAGCGAACGAACGTAAGACATGAGTTCATTGATCTGCTGTTTGTTCAAGCCGGGACCGAACGGCGGCATGTTTGCCTTTCCGTTTTCGATTTGGGCGTAGATCTGGGCATCCGTCAGCTTCTGCACGACGGCGCTCCGAAGATCGGCGGCGCCGAGCGCCGAGCCGATCGCCGTTTTCCCGCTCCCGTCCTTCGCGTGGCAGCGAACGCACTTAGCGTCGAAGAGTTTTTGCCCATCCGGAACCTGCCCGGCGGACAGCAGCCCCGGCGAGGCGATTGCAATTCCCAGCAGGAGCGAGAGTATGCAAACTCTTTTGCGGGTGTTCATCTTGTTCTTGCTCTCCTTGGTACCCTGTTGTGCGTTCCGCTTACCGCCGGCAGTCGGCAACGGAAGCAACCACATCCTTGCTGCTCCGGAAACCTGCACGGCCCTTCTCCTAGCACGCGGCGGTCCATTGGTGGATCCGAGTCGAGCGATCGATCAGCGCGATTTCACTGGCGAAATGCGCGCGCTTACGAGGGAATACGGGGGTTTGTCGAATCGAAGGAAACGGTTGGGTAGAGAAACGGGAGAAGGAACCCGGCCGAAAACCGGACAATGCCCGAAAATCGGACAACGCGAACGACGAGTTGCCTTACTTTTAGTGCCGCCGCTGCTCGCGCGGGGTGTTTAGGAAAGCCAGCAGATCGCCGACGTCGCTTGCGTGCAAGCGAGGCCACCCGATTCCCAATTCCTGGCTCCGCTGAAACATCTTGGGCCCATGGCTCCAAAGCGCGGTGGCCAAGGAAATGGAGTTGTAGTTTCGTCCCTGGCCACGCAAGGCGGGAGCGATCGAGCTGCCCTGCGCCTCTCTTCCGTGGCAGTGACTGCAACCACGCCAACGAAAGACGCTGCGGCCGACGATGGCCGATCCCACAGGATCGAAATACCGCAAGGTATAGATAAAGGCGGCCAGATCCGCCAGGTCTTTACCCGTCAAGCGCGGACTCGCCAGTCCCCGCTCTTTCATCGCCGCAAGCATCGCCGGCGCGTTGCTCCACATCGCCTGTCCCACTTGCATGAACGTAAGCGACCGCCAGGCTCCGGGACTTTGTGGCCCGTCGCCCCTCAGGGCATGGCAATCAAGGCAGCCCTTCGATTGGAACAGCTGCCAGCCCTTTTTCGGATCGCCCAGGAAACGCTCGGGAAACGAAGAATCATGAAGACCGGAGCGCACGTAAGCGTATAAATCGGCCAAATCGGATGATTCGAGAACGGGCCAAGCAACACCGGTTTTCCGCGTTGCCTCTTCCATGGCGGGTGTGGAGTTCCACATTGCCTGAACCCAGACCATGGGTGAGCGGAGAGCGTGCGGATCGTCCAAAGGCGTGGCATGCGGGCCGGGCGTTGCTGTCACGAAGTGGCACTGGCTACACCGGTATTTGGCGAAGAGCAATCGTCCTTGTTCCGCGTCGCCCTGCGCGTCCATTCGGCTCGCCATGTAAAGGTAGGCAACCAATTGCGCGGTCTGCTCGTAATCGAGAGTTGGGTAGGAGAACCGCTCGGCGCGCATATAGGCCCACATGTTCGGCGCATGATTCCACATCGTGGTAACCAGAAAGGCGACGCTCGAAGGCTTTCCCTCGCCGAGATCGGGACCAATACTGCCGCCCACTGCGTTCACTGCGTGACAGTGAACGCAGCCTTTTTCCTGGAACACGGCGTGGCCCTGCTCGATGTCGGTCGAAAGGAACACAGACCATCGCAACAGGATGTTGCGGTCTTGTACGGCAAGGACGCCGCTGAGGACCGCCAGAGCCGCGAGCGCCAGGATCAGCCAGACAACGGGGTGACGGCGTGATTGCACTTCTTCGTGAGTTTCCGCCATGAAAATGTCCTTCTCAGAGCTGCGCACGTGGGTAGCCACAAGCCGACGCGGCCGCCTGTCTGTCCGTCAGTGCGGCAAGTGCCGGAGAATCAAGCGATTAGGCGGCAAATGATTCGCGACAGCTCGCGAAACATTACGCGCTTGCAGAGAGGCTGGTTGTACGTTGTCGGATTATCGGGCGATTCATGCGAAGATTCCGAGCCTGGATCAGCTAGGAATCGTCTTTCAACTCCCGGAGCTTACGGTACAAAGTGTCCCGAGAGATGCCCAACAGGGATGCGGCCCGGGTGCGATTACCTTTGCTCCGGCGGAGCGCCCGCTCGATCGCCAATCGTTCCCACTGATCGAGCGTCAGCACCGGCCCGACATCGCTTGCGTCACTTCCTTCCGGCAGGCCATCCTGCAGCAAGGGTCGCAAATCACGGTCGGAGATCAGTTGAGGGTCGTCGCGCGAAAGTGCGGCAACGCTTTCCAGTAAATTCACCAGCTCACGAATGTTGCCCGGAAACGAGTAGTGCAGCAGCAGCTCGAGTGCTGAGCGATTCAGCGTGATCTCGCGCTCGTATCGCTCACTCAGGATCCTGGCGAAATGATGGATCAGCGCCAGGAGGTCTTCCGGCCGGCGGCGCAACGGGGGGATTTCGATGCTGACGGTGGCAATCCGAAAGTAAAAATCGCTCCGCAAATACTCGGTCCGCAATTGGCCGAGCGGGCGGTTTGTGGCCGAGATGATGCGCACGTCCACCGGCAATGTATGTGTGCTCCCGATCGGCCGCAATTCCTTTTCCTGAAGGACCCGGAGCAGTTTCACCTGAACTTCCTTGGGCATCTCGCCGATTTCGTCCAGAAAGACGGTCCCGCCGCTGGCAGAGGCGAACAAGCCGGTCGCGTCGGCGTACGCTCCGGTAAAAGCACCGCGCCGAAAGCCGAACAACTCGCTTTCGACGAGTTCCCGGGGCAGGGCGCCGCAATTCAAGGGAGCAAAGGGGGCGAAAGCGCGCCGACTGGCCCCGTGAATCGCGCGGGCCAGCACTTCCTTGCCAGTGCCGGTTTCTCCGACGAGCAGGATGGAAGCTTCGGTGTCCGCCGCCGTCCGCGCCTGTTCGACAACTTGCTGCATGAGCGGCGAGATGTGCACAAGGGATTCGAACGAGGGAGCGCAACGATTAAGATTGGATTCGAGTTCGGTGACTCGGCTGCGAAGTTCGAAAACCTCCATCAGCCGCCCGATCTTCTTGCGGATAGCCTCCTGGTCGAAGGGCTTGGTCAGATAGTCTTCCGCGCCGCGCTTGATCGCTTCAACGGCGGTTTCGATCGTCCCGAATCCGGTCATGATGACCACGGCCAAGTCGGGATTGCGTTTCCGAAGCTGTTCCATCAAAGCCAACCCGTCGATCAGCGGCATCATCAGATCGACCAGCGCCAGACCGATGCCGGTCACTTTTGCCTGGACCGAGAGCGCCTCTTCGCCGGAGAGAGCTATTTCCACCCAATAGCCCTCACTGGTCAGGAAATCTCGCAGGGTGTCGGCCAAGCTCGCATCGTCATCCACGACCAGGATGCCGCAGGGATGCCCTTCCTTCGGAAAAGTCCTCATTGGTTCTGCGTCTCCCCCCGCCACACCGGAAGTTCGATGCGGACCGTGGTGCCCTGCTGCGGCCTGCTCTCGATCTGAATGGAGCCGCCGTGTTCCTGGAGAATGTTGCTGGCCAGCGCCAGCCCGAGCCCTGTTCCTTTGCCGACGGGTTTGGTGCTGAAGAACGGCTGGAAGACGCGGGGCATGTCCTCGGGATTGATTCCGCAACCGTCGTCAGCGATCTCGGTCTCGATCCGTTCCGGTCCGGAGCGTCGCGAGCGGACTGCGATACTTCCATCGGGCGAGACCGCGTCCAAAGCGTTACTCAGCAGGATAATGAACAACGCTTCGAGTTGACTGCGATCGGCCAGAACCCTATCGCCATCGACCGCCGCCAGGTCCAGCGTAAGCCGGGCGCGTTTGGTATGAAGCTGAGGGGAAAGAAAACTCACCACGGATTCCAAGGTGCCACCCAGGGGCTCCGGCTGCTTGACGGGTTGAGGACGACGGCTGAAATCGAGAAGCCTCCGCACGAATTGCTGGCAGAACTGGATGTTGTTTTCAAGCTTTTCCAGTTCGGTGGCCGTACTTCCCTTCGCGCTGCTTCTCAGCATCTGCACGCGAAGGAGCATCGATGCCAGCGGAGTATTCAAGTGATGAGCGGTGCCGGCGGCCATCTGTCCCATCGCGGTCAGTTTCTCGAGTTGCAGCAGCGCCTGGCGCAGTCTGACCCGCTCGCGAATGTCGTTGGTGACTTCGAGAAAGTAGTGCTGATTGGCGGTGCCGCGAAAGGGCAACAAACTGAGCTGGACATCGAGGCTGCTTCCGTCTTTATGCCTCCGCCTGGTTTCCACATCGAGGACGGCATTTGCCTTGCTGACCTCGTCGAGAAAGGCTCGCAATTCCGATTCCTTGCCCGCCGGTACGGTGGCCAGACAGTGGCCCAGCGCCTCGGCTTTGGTAAAACCGTAGAGCCGCTCGGCCGCCGCGTTCCATTCCAAAATAACCAGATCTTCGTCGTACAATGCCACAGCGCCGGGAGACGCCTCAAGCAGACCGCGGTAATGCTCCCGTGATTCGTGCAGCTGCTGCTCGCTCGCTCTGCGCTCCCGCAGCACGTACCAAGCGGCCCAGAACGCGAGAAGCAGCGAGGAGACGATTCCCCGGGTGATGTAAAGATAATGGAGGGTACGGTAATTGAGGTTCTGGAAAAAATGGTCCTCGATCAACTCCCAAACGAGGAAAACTACGGAAACAATCGTGATGCTGGACAGCGTAAGCGTCGCCCAGAACCACCGGCCGGTGCGAATCCCCGACTCGCTCCACAACACGAGGCGCTTTTCGCCCGCGGAGCTGTGCCTCGCTCCGGGTTCACGGTCATTTCGCGCTGGTGAGGGCCAGCTCATTTGAATCGAGCGCTAGTCTACCACCTCCCTTCTTGTCAAAGGCATCACGAAAGGTTCGAGGAGCGACCACGTTGTTGCACGTTGCCTCGAATGCTGAGGGGCGGCGGTCAGTACGAAACTGCTGATATGCAGTAGAACACTCCTCGACGCCAGACGCGTTTATGCGATTGCACTCAATCTGACAGAATCGGTCGCGAAGCGGGATTTTGGCCTCCGGAGCGATTGATTCTAAGGCACTTAGCATTGGATTTTCACCTCATAACCCGGAGGTCGCTGGTTCAAATCCAGCCCCCGCAACCAAGCTTTTCCCCGCCACAGCCAATCAAACTGCAAAAACGTCGGGCTGGCTTCTTTTCTGACGGGCGACTTCGTCGCCCGGGGCCCCCAGGTCGCTGGTTCAAATCCAGCCCCCGCAATCGTTTCAAGGGGCAGATCCCTGTATTCCCACTCGCCAAGCGGCGGCGCCGCTGATCGCCATCCGATGCGGTTTTCCACCTTCCCCAATGCTTTGTTGTTCGATCGTTCGCTATTGCGGCTCCGGGACGGATGCGGCTGTGGACGATACCGGATTATGAATCGGGTGGGGAGGGAGCTTCTTTCGCAGGGTCAGGATGAGCAGCCCGGCGGCGGCTAGCGACATGGCCATGTACAACATGGCCGCTGCGAACGAGCCGGTCGACTGCCGAATCCAGCCGGTGAGATAGGGGCCGACAAATCCTCCGACATTGCCCATGGAATTGATCATGCCCACCGCGCCGGCTGCCGCCGCTCCGGACAGGAAAACCGTCGGGTAAGACCACCAGACCGAGAGGGGCGCGTACACGCCGACTGCCGTGATCACCAGGAAAACAAAATAAACCCACGGCGCGTGTACGTAAGCGCTGGCGCCCATGCCGATGGCGGCCAGAAAGAGCGGCACTGCGCCGTGCCAGCGTTTTTCATTGTTTTTCGAGGAGGAATGCCCGATGTATATCGAAACGACCAGAGAAATGGTCATCGCAATCGCGAAGACTTCTCCGATAAATACGTTTGACCAACCGGAAACGCTCTTGAGAACGGTCGGCATCCAGTAGTTGAAGCCCCAGAAGCTGGTGATCCAGAGAAAGTAAATGAAGCACAGCTTCAGCACTTCACGGTCCTTGAGGGCGTCTAGCACTTTGTAGGGTTGAGCGCCGGTTTTGGCGGCAACTTCCTGCTCGTATCGCTCCGAGAGAAGCGCCTGTTCATCCGTCGTCAGCCACCGGGCTTGCCGTGGCCAATCCGCCATCCAGAATGGGATGGCTACCCCAATCACGACCGCCGGAATTGCCTCGAGCAGAAACAGGATCTGCCATCCCTTAAATCCAAACAAGGAGACTCCCAGCATCCAACCGGCCAAGGGAGCGCCGACGATCCCGGAAACCTGCAGGGAGGCCAAAAGCACGGCAATGGCCAAGGCTCGTTCCCTCGGCTGGAACCAGCGTGGAATAAAAGTCGCATACGCAACGGGGTAAAGACTCGCTTCTGCCGCGCCAAGCAGAAAGCGAATTACATAGAACTCGAGCGGCGTGCGCATGAATGCCATCATGGCGGAAATCACGCCCCAGCAGACCGTCATGCATCCCAGCCAAATGCGCGCGCTGGTCCACTCGGCGATCAGCGCCCCCGGAATCGCGAACAAAAGATAGCCTGCGAATAAAATGCCCGCGCCGAAACCGAATACTTCGGGGCTGAAGCGCAAATCCCCATTCAGCGTAAGGGCGGCGTAACCGATGTTCACACGATCGATGTAGGCAAGGACCGACACGATAAACAAGGGGAAGACAATATTGAAGTAAATCCTGCGGTTGAGGCTTACCGTTGTTGCGGACGCGGCCATGGATGAACTCGATGCGGTCAATGGCGAGATCGCCCGCAATCGAATCAACGAGTCGGCCTTTCTGCGAACTTCATTTCACGCGTTCTGCGATCTTAACAGTGAAGCGATCGGTGCGGTTGGAAGATTCTTCTTTTCGCAGCCTTACATGCCACCGTGCGCGGGCGCTAGGGCGCAACGGAGAAGACCTGCACTTCGCCGGGTTCAACCTTGGGGACCTTGAGCGGATTAACGAATACGCGGCGCTCGGGGACGGCCGCGTAGAACCGGCTCAGCTCGGGAACAAAGAGGCCGGTTTTGGCCATGACGCCGGTGGGAACCCGGGCGAGAGGCCGGTAATGATCGGGATCGAGCTGCTGGATGACGTCCACGAAGCCGTCGCCGCCGGGAATGTAAATGCGGCGGCGAGTCGCGTCGTAAAACGCTTCATCGGCGCCGCCTGCGATTTCGACCGTCGTGATGAGCCGCCCGGTCTCGGAATCGAGCACGAGGAGCTTGCCGAGGCGGAAATATTTTTCTCCGATGCGGCTGGCGACGAAGAGGCGATGATCGGCGGAGTCGAGCGCGATGGCGTAGGGCCAGGGGCCTTCGGGGACGGGCCACGTCGCGACAATGGCGCGCTTGGCGCGGTCAATGACCGCGACTTCGCCGCGGTCGGCAACATCGATATACATGCGCGGGCCGGCGGGATCGAAGGCCATCGCTTGAATGTTCGCGCCGGGAATGGTGATCTCCCCGGCAAGCGTGGCCGTCCTGGTGTCCACGATGGCGAGTCTGGAATCGGGCGAATGGGTGAACTTGCCGCGAAGATCGATGTAAAAATCCTGGCTGACGGGATCGTAGGCGGCGTTGTCCGCGCCGGGGCCGAGCGGAATCGTCTTGATGTGCTCGTACGTGTCGCCCCGGAAAACCAAACACGCGCCGAGAACGGCGTCGGAGACGAAAATTTCGTTCAATGAGGCGCGATAAAGGACGGTATGGGGATTTTGCAAGCCGGTGATCGTGTGGATCACTTTGCCCGAGCGCAGGTCGATGACTTCGACGGTCTTTTGGATTTCCGTCGGAACAAAAAGACGCTGGCCTTTGATGTCCACGCCCATGTGGTCGAGGAAACCGTCCACGTTGGGCAAAGCAATCGTCTGAACGGGCCTAAAAGGGGCATTCGCCTGGCCGAAAGCACTGAGCGCAAAGAGAAGCGCCGGAAGAATCGCAAGAGCCTTTTTCATCGTTTTGCTCCGTTCCTACGGAATTTCCGCTTTGGGCTTTCCTTTGCCCGAAAGGCTGGACCTCCTGCTCCCTTGCTTCAACCACGGATCGCCCTGGCCACAGCCGCGATGCGGATCTGTACCTGGGACAATGCCAGGAGAACGCCCGGCGATTTCCTTCTGCGCGCCGGCTTCGGGCGGATGATCCCGCAATCGCCAGCCGTTCCAGGCCACTTTCGTTAGCTGACCTGGCGGGGCAATTCACAAGCGGCGGGGCGCTGGGCGCGCAGGATATGGGCTTGGTAGGGCCGGGAAGAAAGCGCGGTGGCAAATTCCGCTGCGTCCAGCAGCTTTTCCATATCGATTCCCGTTCGATAGCCCATGCCATCGAGAAGCGCCACCAGATCTTCGGTGGCCAGATTCCCGCTGGCCCCGGGACAGAACGGGCAGCCGCCGAGCCCTGCCGTGGTGGTATCGAACTCGCGGATTCCGGCCTGTAGGCCGGCGAGGACGTTGGCAAGCCCGCGGCCATAGGTATCGTGAACATGAAGCGCCAGCTCGCCGGGGGCAATGCCCAGTTGCTCCTGGAGGGCGTTGACGGCGGCGCTGATCTGGTTGGGAAAGGCCATGCCGTCGGTGTCGGCCAAAGCGATATGCCATGGGCCGCGTTCGCGCGCGGAGCGAACGACGTTGACCAGGGCCGCGGTGGGGATGGTGCCTTCGAAGTGACAATGAAAGCTCATGGCGAAACCCACGCGAAGCGTGACCTTGTCCCGCTCGGCGGCGCGGCTCACCTTTCCCAGCATTTCGAAGCCTGCCGCCAGGCTGTGATTCAGGTTTTTATGGCTGAACGCCTCGCTGGCCGCCATCGTGAGTTCCAGGTCGTGGAAACCGGCGGCGACGGCCCGCTCGTAGCCCTTCTGATTGGGTATCAGGGCTGAAAAGCGCACTCCCGGAAAGCGGCTCAGGGCGCCCGCGACAGCCTCGGCATCGGCCATCTGAGGCACCCAGCGGGGATGAACGAAGCTGGTGGCTTGGATGGCGGTGACACCAGCCCGAACGAGCTTCTCGATCAGGGCGATTTTCTGCTCGGTGGAGAC
>DATLRW010000032.1:0-24365 GCA_035534495.1 Candidatus Dormiibacterota bacterium
GCCCAGAACAGCTCCGGCTGTTGCTTCCGGCTGGCCGTAACGAAACTCCCGTCCGCCAGCACAACGTCGGCTTCGAGCAGATTGTCGATCGTCAGACCGTACTTCCGGGACAGGTAGCCGATTCCACCTCCCAGCGTCAGCCCTCCCACGCCCGTCGTCGAGATGAAGCCGCTCGGGGTGGCCATGCCGAAGGCGTGCGTCGCGTGATCGACGTCTCCCCAGGTGCAGCCGCCGGTTACGCGCGCCGTGCCCGCCTCCGGGTCCACACGGCAATGCTTCATGCGCGAGAGGTCGATCACCAGCCCGTCATCGCAAACACCCAGTCCCGCGGTGTGATGGCCCCCGCCGCGGATGCTGACCGGGAAATCCCGGTCGCCGGCGAAGCGGACGGCCGCGATCACGTCGGCCGCGTCGGCGCATCGCGCAATCAAGAGCGGATGCCGGTCGAACATGGCGTTGTAGACTTTTCGGGCAGACTCGTAGGCCAGGTCACCCGGCTCCAGGATATCTCCCCGAAACCGTGTGCGGAGTTTTTTGACCGATTCGGCATTCATCGCGCCCTCCTGGAAGTGGATCAGCAGTACGAATCAGGACGGGAAAACTCAATCGGGAAAGCGAATGAGAACGCCAGGATCTAAAAAAACGCAAAATCAGACGGAAAAAGAACCGGCTCGCTTATAACGGAATTGTAGGAAGGCTGGGGAGGAGTGTCAATGCTAGGGCGCGGGGCCCGGGCACGAAGCTCGGCCGCGGGGTCCGCATTCCGGACGGGCGGGCGTGTCCGAGTGGCGGCTGCCGCGCGCCTTTCTATGGCCGCGCGGCCCGGTTCATCCCCGGGTTCGCCTCCACCGAAAAACTACTTTTGCGGGGTGGGCGGGGCCGGCAGGTCGCGCGCTTCCACAACGCTCTGAAAGCCCGCTTTCGTGTGGCTGCCGTCACAGAAGGGCTTGTTGTTCGAATGGCCGCAGCGGCATAGCGAAATCGAGGTCCGGCCGCCCAGGCCGAAAGGCTTGCCCTGGGAGTCGAGCAGTTCGAATTCCCCTTCAATGCGGTAGGAACCGTTCGGCCGAACCGTGATGCGAGTCGTTGCCATGGATCACTCCCTCTTTGGAATCGAACGCGCAGATCAATATTTAGGAACGGACGAATCGACCTCGTCCGACCAGGCCAGAATGCCACCCTTCAGATTCCAGATGCGCCGGAAACCCGCCTGCCGCAAGAACTCCACGGCCCGGGCCGAGCGCGCTCCGCTCCGGCAGTGGACGACAACCGGTCCGGAAGACTCGATTTCCTGGACGCGCCGCGGCAAATCCCCCAGCGGGATCAGGTACCCGCCGAGATTGCAGATCTGATATTCATGCGGTTCGCGCACATCCAGAATGAAGATCTTCTCGCCTTGCTTCAAACGATCGTCCAGTTCGCGAACGGACATCTCGGGAACCTTCAGGTCGGGCGGCGGCGCTTCCTCGCCCCGCACGCCGCAAAATTCGTAATAGTCGATCAGGCTGGTGATCGTCGCATTTTCGCCGCACAGAGGGCATTCCGGATTCTTGCGCAGCTTGAGTTCGCGGAAGCTCATCTCGAGCCCGTCGAACAGGAGCAGGCGCCCGACGAGCGATTTCCCGGCTCCCAGGATCAGCTTCAGAACCTCCATCGCCTGCATCGAGCCGACGATGCCCGGCAAAACGCCCAGCACCCCTCCCTCGGCGCATGACGGCACCAGACCCGGCGGAGGCGGTTCGGGATAGAGGCACCGGTAGCAGGGTCCGCCCGGCGCGCCGAAAACGCTGATCTGGCCCTCGAAGCGAAAGATCGATCCGTAGACGTTCGTCTTGCCGAGAAGCACCGAGGCGTCGTTGACCAGATAGCGGGTGGGGAAATTGTCGGTTCCGTCGACGACGATGTCGTAGGGACGCAGGATCTCCAGGGCATTTTCGCTGGTCAACTGCGTCTCGTAGCCGTCGATCTGGATCATCGGGTTCAGCTCGGTGAGCCGGCGGCGGGCCGCTTCCATCTTCGGCTTGCCCACGTCGCTGGTGCCGAAGAGCACCTGCCGTTGCAGGTTGGTGAAATCGACCTTGTCGAAATCGACCAGACCCAGCCGGCCGACGCCCGCCGCCGCCAGATAGAGGGCGAGCGGGGCGCCCAGTCCGCCCGCGCCGACCAGCAGCACCTTGGCCTGCTTCAGCTTGAGCTGGCCCTCCATGCCCACCTCGGGCATGATCAGATGGCGGCTGTAGCGGAGGATTTCCTCCTTGGAAAGCGAAGCGGCTCCTGCGGCCGTCGCCGGATTGCTGGGGTCGGTCCGGGTCACCATGAAAATGACTCCTTGCTGTTTTTCCCGCCGGCGATGGATGGGACGATCATGATCGTGTCTCCGTCGCGCAGCGGCGTCTGGTCCTTCTGCAGATTGCGAATATCTTCCTGATTCACGTACACGTTGACAAAGCTGCGCAGGCGGCCGCCATCGGCGTACAGATGCCGCCGCAGCTCCGCGTAGCGTGTCGAAAGCGCTTCCAGCGCCTCGCCCACCGTGCGTCCTTCGACGGCGACGCTCGATTGGCGTCCCGCGAAGGGACGCAGCGGCGTTGGAATCATCACAGTCACTGCCATGGAAAATCTCCCGTTTCGGCCTGCCGGCCGGTAATCGCGCCCGCGCCTCAGCCCAGCGGACCCGTTTGCGCCATAATCTCCTCGGCTTCGAATCGCGACCGGTCGTCCAAGAGACGCCAGGATGCCATCCGCCGGGGCTGAGACGCTTCCACGCTCAAAATCACGTAGCTGTACCACGGCCAGGCATGCTCCCGATCGAATTCGCTCGGCCGCGCCGGTGCATCGGGATGAGAGTGATACCAGCCGAGCAGGTCGAGTCCCCGCTCCCGAGCCACCTTGTCCACCCGAATCACATCCTCGGGCCGGACCAGGAACCGGTTCCGGGGCGAGTCCTGCCGCTGGTTTTCAAGCGCCACCAGATCCCGCACCTCGCGCCCCTGGTCGTCCTCAGCCCCTAGCAAGGCGCCGCAGCATTCGTACGGATAGCTCTGCGTCGCGTGCGCCCGAATCCGTTCCGTCAGGTCTTCGCTGAGCCGGAGTATCACTTGCCCTCTTCCCAAAATCGCTCTTCCAGATACCGGTCGCCGGAATCGGGGAACACCGTGACGATTCGCGCCGGCTCTCCCTCGGGGATGCTCTGCGCCACTTGCAAGCAGGCCGCCAGGGCCGCGCCGGAGCTTACGCCGGCCAGAACCCCTTCCTCGCGCGCCAGGCGGCGCACCTGCTCATAGGCATCCTCGGTCTTAATCCAGAGATTTTCATCGGCCACGCCGGCGTCGTAGATTCCCGGAACGATGGAGGTCGGCAGATGCTTCAGCCCTTCGAGGCCATGAAAGGAGGCATCGGGCTGAAAACTGACCAGGCGAATCGCCGGGTCCAGTTCCCGAAGCCGCCGCGCCGTCCCGACGAAGGTGCCCGTCGTTCCCAACCCCGCGACGAAATGCGTCAGCCGGCCGCGCGTCTGCTGCCAGATTTCCACCGCGGTCGAGCAATAATGCGCCCGCCAGTTGGCCGGGTTGTTGTATTGATCGGGATAAAAATACCGATCGGGGTCGGCCGAGAAAATTTCGCGGGCGCGCCGGATGGCTCCGTCGGAGCCTTCGTCCGCCGGGGTCCAGACAATTTCCGCCCCGTAGGCGGCCAGAATGCGCTTGCGCTCCTGCGACGCGCTGACGGGAACGCACAGTTTCACCGTGTATCCCTTGGCCGCTCCGATCATGGCATAGGCGATTCCCGTGTTTCCGCTCGTCGCGTCGAGAATGGTCTTCCCTTTTGCCAGGCGCCCGCTCCGCTCCGCATCCAGAATCATGGCGTAGGCCGCCCGGTCCTTCACCGAGCCGCCGGGATTGAACCATTCGACCTTGGCCATAATCTCGACGTGAGGAAACTGGCGGCTGGCGCGCTCCAGACGCACGAGCGGCGTCCAGCCAATGCGCTCCAGCACGGAACCGACCGATTCACCGTTCCGCACGGATGGGCCGAAGGCGAACGTTTCTTTTTGCGCGAGGCCCAATTTCGCTTCTTCCTCCCGACTACAATCTACGACCATAACGGTCCGATAGCTAGATTACTCTGTAGATGCTCGCTCATGCCGTAGGGTTTCGGACTTCCTTCCCTCAACACCAGAAAGACTTTATCAAAAACACCCTGTTGCGGGAAGTGAATCGGCGCCGGAGGTGCATCCCCGGGAATCTGCCGACGGATGCCGCAAGCCGTCGCACGCTACTTCGTCCGGGCCACTTTCGAAAGCGCGGCCTGGACCTCGCCGGGGTCGATTTCGAGGCGAGCCAGCTCCCTGGCGCCGAGAAACAGGACAGGCACGTGGATGTTGTAGCGGTCCCGAAGCGCCCCGTCGCTATCGATATCGACCACCCGAACCTGCGCGCCGAATCTGGCCGCCAGCGGCTGGATCTCCCGCAAGGCATGTTCGCACAAATGGCAGCCGGCCCGGCTCAGCAGGGTCAAATCCAATGGTCCGGCAACGGCGAGCCGCCCCACTTCGGTTCTCTCGTATTTTCCCAAGTTTTCGCGCAGGCATTCGGCTTCGACCAGGCGAGCCAGCGCGGCCCGGGCAGCGGCGCCATCTGCCGCGGCTTCGGTCAAATCAGCCGCGCCGAGCCGGGCCAGGCCCAAGCGGTCGAACGCTTCCAGTATGTGTCTGGACGCTTCCTCCACCGGTGCTTGCGCGGCTTTCCCCAATTCCATTTTTGTTTTTCAAAAGTCGGGACTAGCTATATTGAATACCCGGCAGCGGTTTGCCGCAGCGTTCCCCTGGGCCAATGTCGCGCCGGGCTTGTGCTTCGGCGCTATTCATGATACCAAAAAGGCAACCGTGACGAGGGTGTGCCCATGAGCTACGTATTGGCGATGATCGAGAATCTGTTTTTTCAGGCGCGCATTCAGACCGTGGCCAAGCATATTGGCGTCGAGGTAAAGGTTGTGCCGAATGGAGAACGACTGGTGGCCGAAGCGGCGGCGAACCCGCCGGCGCTCGTGATCGTCGATCTGAACGCGCGATCGGGTCCGCTGGAGGCGATTGCCAAACTTCACGGCGGCGAGAACCCGCCACTGATTATTGGCTATCTGCCGCACACGCAAACCGACCTCGCCCAGCAAGCCGCTGCCGCCGGTTGCTCGCAGGTACTGTCACAGGGAAGATTCACCCAAGAGTTGCCGGTTGTCCTGGCGCGCGCTCGAGGCGAAGTCGAACACCAGAGTCCATGAACCGGGCCCTCCACCGCGCTGCACGACGCCTCTCTATCATCCCGGGCCATCCCGTATTCGTTTTCTCCATCCTGGCGCCGCTGATTCTTCTACTTCTGGCGCCGCCGGCTTCCCGGGCCGGGCAGCAACCCCCGCCCGGGCGGAATCGCTCCGCGCAGCAAACCCTTGTCGAAGCGCTCTCGGCCGCCTGCCGGCAGAACGCTCAGGGATTTTCCCGTTTCCTGCTCGCCGATAGCGGCCGCGCATTCGACAGCTTGCCCCAGGCCGAACAGAAACTTTTCCTCGAGCGCTTCAGCCTGACGTCCATGCCGGGTCATCCGCGCGCCTTGCTCGACACGCAAGGCCACATCGCGGTCCAGTGCCGGACCCCGGCCGAAACCGTCGATTTCGGCTTGGGTCCGGCGAAAATCGATCAGAACGTTGCGTTCCTGCCGGTGGCCGTCACCGGCGGCGAAACGGCCACTTTCGGGCTCGTCCGCCAGCCCGAAGGCTGGCGGCTGTTTTCGCTCGACCTGCTCGTCATCAACGTTCCGGCGCTGGTCCGGCAATGGCAGAACGCGGAAATGCAGGCGAACGAAGCGGAGGCCGTAGCCGACCTATTCCATATCGCGCAGGCCATCCAGACCTTCCACTCCTCATTCGGGGAATGGCCCAACACGCTCGAACAACTCGGCCCCGCGCCGCCCAATGGGGTTTCGCCCGAACACGCGCAGCTCCTGCCTGAAAAGATCGCTTCCGGCACGACCGACGGTTACCGCTTCCGCTTCCGCGTGGTAACGGACTCGCACGGCCAGGTCCGGGGATTCGAATTGGGAGCCGTGCCCGAGACGTACGGCAAAACCGGCCGTCGGTCCTTCTTCCTCGACGACCAGGGAAAACTCCACGCCGCCGATCGCCAGGGCGCCCCCGCGACCGCCTCCGATCCCGTCATCGCCCCTCCGGCGCAACCCTCCTCTGAATGAGACCCGTAAGGTGCGGCCCTATTTCCGGCCCGGCGCGAAGCGTCGTCATGCGCGCGGGCGGCGCTGCGCGGTAGAATCAGTCGAAACGCATGAGCACGCGCTTTCAGGAAAATGGCATGCTCGCTACCGGTTCCCGCCAAATGCGGTTCCGGCATTGGGCGCCGGCGCTTGTTTTTCTCCTGGGGATGGCAGCGCCTTGCCTGCGGGCCCAGATTCCGAGTCCGGTGGTTGGCTCGTCCTCTATTCCCATTCCGCAAGCGGCGCCAAGCCCCGGCCTGGCGGTGCCCTCGTTTGAATTCCGCAGCGGTTTTTGGGTGAACCTCCACCACTTCCTCTACCTCCAGGCTCGATTGCAAAGCGGTTTCATTACGGCCGGGGGCGCGCCGCCAAACGTTCCCGCCGAGGACCAGGCGAATCTCACCGATCTCTCCCCCGCCGAACGCCTGGCGTGGCAGAAAGCCGTCGATTACTACGCCGACAACTTTGCCGACCGCGATTTCCCCTACGACGGCTTTCTGGTCCGCATCGACGACCGCTTGAGCGATATGGCGGCCTGTCCCGACCTGACAGGCCGCTCCTCGCCGTCTTGCGCCTCGGGCATCGATCCGGCCATTGCCGCCATCCTGGAAGAAGCGGCGCCTGTCTACCGCGCCCATTGGTGGGCCGCGCAGAACCAGGCCAATCAAGCGTGGATTTCCCAAGCCGCCGCGCTGGTCCGCCGATACGGCGACCGGCCCGCCGAGGGACTCTCGCGCGTCTTCGGCCAGCTATGGCCGGCTCGTCCGATTCCGGTCGACGTCGTCTCCTACGCGGGCAATTCCGGGTCCTATACCACGCTCGGTCCGCTTCACATCGTTCTCGCCAGCGGCAACGGGCTCAATCAGGGGTCGAGCGCGCTGGAAGTGGTTTTTCGAGAAGCGTCCCATGTCCTGGCCCAGCCGGTGGAGGCGGCGATCATCGAACAATGCCGCCAGCAGACCAAGCCCGTGCCGCGCGATTTGTGGAACGCGGTAGCTTCCTACACCACCGCAAAAGTCTTCGAACAGGTCTTTGCCGGCCAGGGCTTGCCGGCGGGCGAGGGGTCGAAATCGTTTTCCGAGAACAACCGTGAATACGTCGCCGTGCGCGGCTGGGAACGCTACCAGCAACTGCTGCAGCTCTATTGGCAGCCCTATCTGGACAACCGAACGGGCATGCAGTCCGCCGTCACGGATATCATCAATGCCCTCTGAATCGGGGCCTCTGAATGGGGGATCGTCCGCATGACGAAGCCGATGCCGGGGGCGGGAGGAGGGAGAAATTGAACCTGCCGCTTTGCGCCATGTCGATTTTCTCTCATTCATCCCCATCGGCGCTTTCGCTCGCTCTGATAGCGCTTCCTCTGCTTGTGTTATTGGTCGTTTTGACCATCGCTCGCCGCCGCAGAGAAGAATTCCCCGCCCCGGCAACGGCTTCCGCGACAGCGCGCGAGGGAAACCGTCACTGGATCGCCGGTCTGGTCTACGCCAATTCGGACGACCCGGCCCTGGTGGTCCGGAAGCGCTCGGGAGTGGGCTGGACGCTCAATTTCGGCCACTGGCTGAGCTGGCTTTTTATGGCCCTACTTCTGTCGGTCCCCGCGCTGGTTGGGTATTTGTCGAGACGCCATTGATCCGAGGAAAGCCACCGGATGCCCCGCAACCCCCGTTTGGCGCTCGAGAAGAACCGCTCCCTGCCACCGATTTTGCGACGGGCGATGGCTGTGGTACGCTCAAGCCCTTAGTTGGGGTTGGCGCTGTCACGTTCCTCGGAGGAAATCCAAGTTCGCTGAATCTGAGATGAGCACGAAACCTGCAGTCGGTACGTCTGTCGAAATTCAGCTGGCCCATTCGCCCGATGCGGATGACGCCTTTATGTTCTACGCCTTGGCGACCCGGAAGGTGCAGGCGCCTGGCTTGAAATTCATCCACACCCTTTCCGATATCGAAACCCTGAACCAGCAAGCCCAGCTCGAGCATTACGATATCTCGGCCATCAGCTTTTCCGCCTACCCGCGGATCATGGACAAATACCTTCTGATGGACTGCGGCGCCAGTTTTGGCGACGGCTACGGCCCGCTGGTCGTTTCCTCACGGTCGATGCTGCCCAAGGATCTGCCGGGCTGCCGCGTGGCCGTGCCGGGCCCTCTGACCACCTCGTATCTGGTCTTAAAACTTTTCGCGCCGGCCATTGAAACCGTTACAATGCCGTTCGATAAAATCGTCGGCGCGGTCAAGGAAAACGCGGTGGATGCCGGCCTGATCATCCACGAGGCGCAATTGACCTTCGGGCAGTTCGGCCTGCATCGCGTGATCGATCTCGGCCTCTGGTGGCAGCAGCAGACGCAAATGCCGTTGCCGCTGGGCGGCAACGTGATCCGGCGCAGCCTGCCGCATGAGGTGGTCTTGAAGGCCGCGCGCGCCATCCGGGCGAGCATCGCCTACGCCTTGGACCATCGCGAGGAGGCATTGAATTACGCCCTACAGTTTGCCCGGGACATGGACCCGGAACTGGCCGACCGGTTTGTCGGCATGTACGTGAACCAGTGGACGCGCAGCTACGGCGAGGTCGGCCGCACCGCCGTCCGCGAACTGCTCCGTCGAGGCGCCGTCGCGGGCCTCATCCCCGGCCCGGTTGAGCCGGAATTCTTTCTGGAAGAAGTAGCCGCATGACACTGACACTTGCCCATACCGGAAGTTATCCACGCATCGGCGATTCCGCCGAGCTTCAGATCCTGCGCCGCGCCATCGCCGGCTTCGATCGCGGCGAGCGCACCGCGGCCGACCTGGCCGAGGCGGAAAACCAGATGACCCGCCGCGCCCTCGAAGAGCAGATGGCCGCGGGCGTCGACCTGGCGACCGACGGACAGATCCGCTGGAACGATCCCGTCTCCTATCTCGCCGGGAAGCTCGAAGGCGTGCGGGTGAACGGGCTGCTGCGCCTCTTCGACACCAACTTTTACTTCCGCCAGCCCGTGATCGAAGGCCGGCCGCGCCGCACGAAAAACCTCGTGGTGGCCGATTTTGAATTTGCCCGGCAGGCGACGGCCTCGGGCCCCGGCAATCTCCAGGTGAAACCGGTCCTGACCGGGCCGTACACGCTCGCGCAACTCTCGCTCGCCGAAGCCGCCGATATGAAGCCCATCGAGGCGCGCACGCGGGCCTACGCCGAGGCGCTCGCGGCGGAAATTGGCGCCCTGGCCGACGCCGGCGCCGCAACCATCCAGATCGACGAACCGGCCATTCTGGTCCACCCGGGCGATTGGGACATTTTCGCCCAGGCGGTAGGCACTCTGGCCGGCGCGCGCGATCAGGCGCGCGGCCGTGGGCGCAAACTGAATCTGCACCTCTGCGTCTATTTCCACGACTGCGCCCCGCTCTTCGGCAAGCTGGTTTCCCTTCCCGTCGACGGCGTCGGGCTGGACTTCACGTATAATCCGAAACTGGCTGATCTGGTGGCGCGGGAGGGTTCGCCCGTCCCGCTGGGACTCGGTCTGGTGGACGGCCGCAACACGAAACTCGAGCAGCCGGCCGACGTCGCCCGCGAAATCGCCCGCATGCTCCCCCGGATCGCCGGAGAGAGCGCGTGGCTCGGCCCTTCCTGCGGCTTGGAATATCTGCCGCGAGATCGCGCCCAGGCGAAACTGGAGTTGCTCGGGAAGATCCGGTCGGCGGTCGAGGGCCGGTAAAAAGCTACCTGGGAAATTTAAAATGAATCGCGAGAAACTCGAAAAACTCGGTTTACATCTGCCGCTGTTCCCGGTCACTTCGGTGGGCAGCTTTCCCAAAACGGACGAAGTCGTCGACGCCCGCGCCCAGTTCCGCCGCGGCTCCATTTCCGCGGAGAAGCTGGCCGAGGTCGAGCGCGCCGCGACGGCCTTCTGGATCAGGAAGCAGGAGGAGCTGGGAATCGACGTTCTGGTCGACGGCGAGCAGTACCGCGGCGACATGGTCGCCTATTTCGCCGAGCGCCTGCCCGGCTTCACCCAGGGCGGCCTGGTCCGCAGCTATGGCAACCGCTATTACCACAAGCCGATCGTCACGGGCGAGGTGCAGTGGCCCGGCCCGATCACCGTCGACTGGTGGCGCTATGCCCAAGGCCTGACCCAAAAGCCGGTCAAGGGCATGCTCACCGGCCCCTACACGATCATGGACTGGAGCTTCAACGAGCACTACGCCAACCGTAAGGCCACCTGCATGGCCCTGGCCGGCGTGGTCCGCCGCGAAGTGGAAGCGCTCATCGCGGCCGGCTGCAAGATCGTTCAGGTGGACGAGCCGGCGCTATCGGTGCGGCCCGAGGAACTTCCGGTCGCCATCGAGGCGATGCACCGGGTCACCGACGGCCTGGACGCCTATTTCATTACCCACGCCTGCTACGGCGCCTTCGAGCTGATCTATCCGGCCATGCTCGATCTACCCGTCGATAATTTCGATCTGGAAATGTCGAATTCCGGCCTGGATCTGCTGGACCTGTTCCGCCGCAACCGCTTCACCAAGGACATCAGCTTCGGCGTCGTCGATGTGCATTCCCACGTGCTCGAGGATTTGCCGACGGTTCGCCGGCGCGTCGAACAGGCGCTCACGATCCTGCCCAAGGAACAGGTCTGGATCGATCCCGATTGCGGCCTGAAGACGCGCACCGTCGATGAATCCATCGACAAGCTCCGCGTTTGCGTCGAAGCCGCCAAGTCCTTCCGCAACTGATTCCCCGTCCGCTCGGACTCCGGGTTGACTGCGTCCCGTCCGGGAGCGCCGGCGCAATTTCCAGGCCCTAGGCGGCCGTTCTTGACGCGCCGTAGCGATTTGCTTAGAGTCGTTCTTCCCGATGAGATCCAAAGGCAACCCCGGTCGAGATTCCGTGCCCCTTGCCTGCTCGCCGGCCATTGCAATAAAACCGCCGAAGAAAGGGAGTCACATTCCCCGCCCTGCCCGGGACTGATGACGTTTTCCGCGCCGCCATGCTACGTGTCCTCTCTACCTACCTTTTCTCCAGCCAGCCCTTGGGCCATGACCACCTCGCCGCGGCGGCTCGCGCCGGCTTCGCGGGCATCGAACTGTTTTCCGCCAGGGGCCATTTCAATTACCGCTCGCCCGAACCGACCAACTCCCTGACGCACTGGCTCGATCAAACCGGCCTGGGCCTTCACTCGGTCCACGCGCCTTTGGAGCGGTGCTCGGGAACGAGCCGTGAAAGCGACGCGCCGATCTCGATCGCCGAGACGGACAAGCTGCGGCGCATCGAGGCCGTGGACGAAATCAAATGGTCGTTGGAACTGGCCGAGCGCATTCCCTTCCGTTTCCTGGTCCTGCACATGGGGACCGGACGCGAGCCGCTCGATGGCCGCTATCAGGACGCCGCCTTCAACTCGCTCGAATATCTGGTCGTTTTCGCCAAGCAGCGCGGCGTGACGATCGCGCTGGAAAATACGCCCGGCGAGATGGCTGCGCCCCAGGCGCTGGTGGATTTCCTGCGCGAGACGCGGCTCAGCGATCTGCGCCTCTGCTTCGACGTGGGACACGCCCACATCGGCGAGGGCGTCGACGCCTCCTTCGATCTGATGCGCGAGCGCGCCGTCACCACGCATATTCACGACAATCGCGGCGACCGCGACGATCACCTGGTTCCGTTCGAGGGCTCGATCGACTGGGAAGCCGCGCTCGGAAAACTTCGCGAGGCCCGGGTGGAATTGCCGCTCGTCCTGGAACTGAAGCAGCACGACCCCGGCACGTGGAAAGAGATCCTCGAGCGCGCCGGCGCGGCCACCGGGCGGCTCGAAAAACTGGCGCCGCGCGAGTCCGGCGGCGAGTCATCGGGCTGAGGAGATTTATGGGGGTCGTCACCATCGAGCAGATCGCCGCGTGCGAGGGGCAGGAGGTCACGCTTCAGGGCTGGCTGTACAATCTTCGCGAATCCGGCAAACTGCTTTTCCCGCAATTCCGGGACGGCACCGGCGTCGTGCAAGGCGTCGTCTCGAAAAAGGAACATCCCGAAGCGTTCGCCGCCCTCGCCGATCTCACGCAGGAATCCAGTCTCGAGGTCACCGGCATGGTTCACGCCGATCCCCGCGCCCCGGGCGGCTATGAACTTCAGGTCACCGGCGTCGCCGTCCTGCAGCGGATTGCCGAGAGCGATCCGTATCCCATCCAGCTCAAGCAGCACGGCACCGATTTCCTGCTCGAGAACCGGCACCTCTGGATTCGCACGCCCCGGCAGGCGGCGATTCTCCGCCTCCGCGACGAGGCCATCTATGCCGCCCGCCTGTTCATGCACGAGCAGGGCTACGTCCTCACCGATGCGCCGATCTTCACGCCCTCCTCCTGCGAAGGCACAACGAACCTGTTCGAAGTGGATTACATGGACGATCAGAAGGCATACCTCAGCCAGTCGGGCCAGCTCTACGTCGAGGCCACCGCGGCCGCCCTGGGCAAGGTCTATTGCTTCGGTCCCGCCTTCCGCGCCGAGCGATCCAAAACGCGCCGCCATCTGACCGAATTCTGGATACTGGAGCCCGAAGCCGCCTTCGCCCATGTCGACGACATGATGGCGCTCGCCGAGGGCCTGATCACGCATATCATCCAGAGCTGCCTGGAACATTGCCGGAAGCAGCTGGAGACCCTCGGCCGCGACGCCTCCAAGCTCGAATCCGTGCGCCCCCCTTTTCCGCGCGTCAGCTACGATGAGGCCATCGAGATCCTTCACCGGAACGGCAATTCCACCGGCTGGGGCGAGGATTTCGGCGGCGACGAGGAAACCCTCCTCTCCAGCCAGTTCGACCGGCCTCTGATCGTTCACCGTTTTCCGGCGGCCATAAAGCCGTTCTACATGGAACCCGATCCCGACCGTCCCGAAGTGGCGTTGGGTTTCGACATCCTGGCCGCGGAAGGCTACGGCGAAATCGTCGGCGGCGGCGAGCGCGTTTCGAGCTACGATCTGCTGCGCAAGCGCCTGCGCGAAAACAATCTTCCCGAAGAGCCCTTCCGCTGGTATCTCGATCTGCGCCGTTACGGCAGCGTGCCGCACGCCGGTTTCGGCCTCGGCATAGAGCGGACGATCGCCTGGATCGCCGGCGTCGAGCACGTTCGCGAAGTGATTCCGTTTCCGCGGACCATCTATCGCTTATACCCCTGACGCTCGGGATATACTACGAACCGATGGCGCACAAAATCCGTATTATTGGCGTGCCCATGGATCTCGGGGCCAGCCGCCGCGGCGTCGATATGGGGCCATCCGCCTTGCGGATCGCCGGGCTCCCATCCCGCATCAAGCAGCTCGGTCACCCGGTCGAGGACACGGGCAACGTCCCCGTAAAGCAGCCCGAAGAGACGCATTTCGGCGACAAACGCGCCAAGTATCTCCAGGAGATCGTCGAAACCTGCCAGGGCCTGGCGACCATCGTCGAGCAGACCGTTGCCGAGGGCGGATTCCCTCTCGTGCTGGGCGGCGACCATTCGCTGGCCGTCGGCTCGGTGGGGGGTGTGGCCACCCACTTTCACAAGCAGGGCCGGCGCGTCGGCCTGCTCTGGCTCGACGCGCACGGCGACATGAATACGCCGGAAACGACGCCTTCCGGGAACATCCACGGGATGCCGCTGGCGGCGCTGGTTGGCGCCGGCGCGCCCGAGCTGACGCGGATGGCCGGCTTCTGGCCGGTTGTCGAACCCCGCCAGGTCGCCCTGGTCGGCGTGCGCGATCTCGACCCCAAGGAACAGCGCCTGATGAAACAGACCGGCGTTCACGCCTTCACCATGCGCGACATCGACGAACGCGGCATGCGCGACGTGATGACCGAGGCCCTCCGCTTCGTCACCGACGACACGGCCGGCGTCGCCGTCAGCCTCGACATGGATTTCGTCGATCCGCAGGAAGCGCCCGGCGTCGGCACACCGGTCCGGGGAGGCGTCACCTACCGGGAAGCCCACCTCGCCATGGAAATGATCGCCGATTCCCATTCCATGGTTTCCCTGGAGATCGTCGAAATCAACCCGGTGATCGATTTGCACAATAAGACCGGCAATCTGGGGGTTGAACTGGTCCTTTCCGGTCTCGGGAAGAGGATTCTCTAGTACCATGCGGGTTGGTTCCGCGGCGCCCGCCGGGGGAAACCGGCGGCGCACACTTTGCAGGGGGAGATAGCCGACACGATGACGCCAGACAAACGCCTGCGGGTAGCCATTCTCTTCGGGGGCCGTTCGGCCGAGCATGAAGTCTCCATCGCCTCGGCGGCTTCCGTCATTCGCGCCCTCGACCCGGCCAAGTACGTCGCCGTCCCCGTCGGTATCAGCAAGGAGGGGCGCTGGATGGTCGGCGGCGGCGCAGAGAAAATCCTGGCCGATACGATTCGCCAGGGACGCCGCGCGGTCCTGCCGCCCGAGCCGGGCGCCGGCCTGCTGGCCCTGAACCCGGCCGGTTCCACCCCGCTCGCCGCCGTTGATGTCGTTTTCCCCGTCCTGCACGGCACCTACGGCGAAGACGGCACCGTGCAGGGCCTGCTCGAACTGGCGGGCCTGCCCTACGTCGGCTGCGGCGTGCTGGCCTCGTCGGTGGGCATGGACAAGGAGGTGCAGAAGCGCCTCTTCGATCACGCCGGCCTGCCGGTCGTGAAATATCTCCCGGTGTCCCGCGCACGATGGGAGACCGATGGCCAGGCCGTTCTCGCAGACGTTCGCCGCCGCTTTCATTTCCCCGTTTTCGTCAAGCCCGCGACGCTCGGTTCATCGGTCGGCATGACGAAGGCGCACAACGACGCCGAGCTCGCAGGCGCGCTGCAACTCGCCGCCGAGTTCGCGCAGAAAATCCTGGTCGAGCGCGCGATCGACGGCCGCGAAATCGAAGTCGCCGTCCTGGGCAACGAAGATGCCCGTTGCTCGGTTCCCGGCGAAATCATCCCCCATCGCGAGTTCTACGATTACACGGCCAAGTACACCGAGGAGGGCACGCGTCTGCTCGTTCCCGCCCCGCTGACCGCCCGCCAGACGGCCAGGGTTCAGGATTACGCCGTTCGCGCCTTCCGAGCCGTCGAGGGACGCGGCATGGCCCGGGTCGATTGCTTCCTCGAGCGCCAGACCGGCCGTTTCTACGTCAACGAGATCAATACGATTCCCGGCTTCACCTCGATCAGCATGTACCCGCGCCTCTGGGAAGCCTCCGGCGTTGGCTACCGGGCACTGATCGACCGCCTGATCGAGCTCGCCCTCGAAGAGCATCAGGAAAAAGAGCGCACGCGCTTTTCCTTCGAACCGCCGCCCGGCGGCGCGCTCTCGGAATAGGCTTCGCTTCCCCGCCCGCCGCGCCGGCCGCCTTGCCTCTTGACACCTTGGTCCATCCGTTTAAACTAACTAACCAGATAGTTAAATAAGCGTTGCCCCATGCCCGCCGCGCCCCGCCAACGAAAAGCCCCGCCGCGCCTGGAAACGGCCGGCCGCATTCTCGCCGCCGCCGAAGAGAGTTTCGCGGCCCACGGCCTGGCCGGCGCCCGCACCGAACGCATCGCCGCCCACGCGGGAGTGAACAAGGCGATGCTCTATTACTATTTCGGAAGCAAACAGAACCTCTATCGCGCCGTCCTCCGCCACCTGCTCGACCAGCTCGGCCACATGGCCGCTCCCGGCCAGCCCGCGCCGGCTTCCCCGCGCGAGCGCCTGGTCGCTTTCGTCGAAGGGTATTTCGATTTTCTGGCTTCCCACCCCAACTATCTGCGCCTGATTCAACGCGAGGTCATGGAATCCAAGGGGGAAATCGATTGGATCATGCGAGAATATTACCGTCCCCTTCTGGACCGTTTGATCGGCCTGATTGAATCCGGCATCCGGCGAGGCGAGTTGCGTCGCGTCGATCCGCAGCAGGCCGCCTTCAGCATCATGGGCACGACCGCCTCCTATTTCGCCGCCGCCACGATCTGGAGCCGCTACTTCGGCCGCCCGCTGCTCGGTCCGGCCGCCCTCGAAACCCGCCGCGAAGCGCTGCTCGATTTCGTCGGCTACGGTCTGTTCCGGCCCGCCCGGAGGCCGTCGTGACCGGGCGCCGGTTCCTGGTCGTTCTCGGGCTGGTTTTCGCCATCGCCCTGGGCGTCTATTTCGCCACCACGCCGCGTGGAAACGAGATTCAACTGATCGGCACCGTCGACGGCAACCAGGTCGTCGTCAGTCCCCAGATTACCGGCCGCATGACCCATCTGTTCGTCGACGAAGGTTCTCAGGTGAAAAAGGGAGAGCTGATCGCCGAACTCGATCCGACCGAGCTGCAAGCCGAGCTCGCTTCGCAGACCGCCAATATCAACACCTTCGAAGCGAATCTCGCCGTCTCCCAGCACACCTTGTCCCTAACGAACAGCCAAACCACCGCCCAGATCGATCAGGCCGGTGCCAACGTCAGATCCGCGCAGGCGCAACTGAAGCAAGCGCAAGCCAACCTTTGGCGCGACCAGCAGAATTACCGGCGCATGGTCATGCTGTTTCAAGGCGGCATCGAGACGGCGCAGAATCGCGACAACTCGCTCGCCACCGTCCAGGCCGACGAGGCCACGGTGAACGCCGCTGAGGATCAGGTGAAGGCGCAGTCAGCCGCCCTGACCCTGGCGCGCGCGAACCGGAAGCAACTCGACGTGATCGAGAGCCAGACCGCCGCCACGCGCGCCCAGATCGCGCAGGCGAAAGCCATGCGCGACGCGACCGCCGCGCAACTCGGCTACACCCGCATCGATTCGCCGCTGGACGGAACCGTCTCCGTGCGCGTGGCCTTGCAGGGCGAGGTGGTCGCCCAGGGCTCGCCGATCGTCGTCATCGTCGACGCCGATCATCTCTGGGTTCGCGCCGAAGTCGAGGAAACCTATATCGATTCGATCCATTTCGGGCAAAAACTCGAAGTGGTTTTCCCGTCCGGCGACCGTGTGGAAGGAACCGTGTTCTTCAAGGACGTCGAGGGGGGGTTCGCCACCCAGCGCGACGTCAGCCGCACCAAGCGCGACATCAAAACCTTCGCCATCAAGGTCGCCATCCCGAACCCGGGCCATCGCCTGTTCACCGGGATGACCGCGACCGTGCTCCTGCCGCCGCCCGCCGCCCGGCGCAACTGGTTCGAAAAGCTGCTGAAAGCCATTTCTTGAGACGCCGATGAACGCAATCGAAGTCGATCACCTGACGAAAACATTCGGCGATTTCGTCGCCGTGGACGCCATCTCGTTTCTCGTCGAGGAAAACGAAATTTTCGGCCTGCTGGGGCCGAACGGGGCGGGCAAAACGACGCTGATTCGAGTGCTCACCACACTCACCCCGCCGACTTCGGGCCGCGCCACCGTCGCCGGCTGCGACATCGTTCGCGATCCAAACGGCGTGCGCCAGTCGATGGGCGTGATTCCCCAGGCGCTCACCTCCGATCCCGAGCTCACGGCCGAGGAAAATCTCTCGATTCACGCCAAACTCTACGGCGTTCCCGGCGCGGTTCGCGCCAAGCTGATTCCCGAACTGCTCGCCGCCGTCGAACTGGATAAATTCCGCCGCGCCCTGGTGCGCACGTTTTCCGGCGGCATGCGGCGCCGCCTGGAAATCGCCCGGGGCCTGATGCATTCGCCGAAAATCCTTTTCCTCGACGAACCGACCAGCGGCCTCGATCCCGTCTCCCGGACCAACGTATGGGAAATGATCGAGCGCCTGCGGCACGAAAAACAGCTCACCATCCTCCTCACCACGCATTACATGGACGAGGCCGACAAGCTCTGCGACCGCATCGCCATCATGGATCACGGGCAGTTGCGGGCCCTCGATTCCCCCGGCCGGCTCAAGGCCTCGATCCCCGGCAACGACATCGTCGAGGCGGAATTCGACAACGCGCCCGACGACTGGATCGAGCAGCTGCGCGGCCTCGACGCCGTCGAAGATGCGCAGGCGCGCGACGCCGCGGTTCGCCTCTCTTCGCTCAACGGCCCGCGCACGATCGCCGCTCTGATGGACCTGGTCCGGTCGCGCAACGTGGTGATCCGCCGCGTCAGCGTGCAGAGCACCACCCTCGACGACGTGTTTCTCCATTACACCGGCCGCGGGCTGCGCGACGAACTCGGGGAGGGCCGCTACGACATCGGCCATCTCTACCGCTGAGGCGCGGAGAATGCGTTCATGAAGCTCTATCGCATATCGGCACTGGTCGAACGGGACATGCGGAAATTCTTCCGCAGTCCGACGCTCATGATGGTCTCGATGATTTTCCCGCTCGTGCAGCTGATCGTCCTCGGCTACGCCTTCGGCGGGAAGATCAAGGGCGTCGACGTCGCCATGGTCAACAACGACCACGGTCCCGCGTCGATCGTCGTCCGGCAGATGCTCAACGCCGTCGCCACCGGCCCGGGCGACATGCGCATCATCGACTATCCGAACGTGCCCCTGGCCGTTCACGCCCTCCGCGACGGCATCGTGCGCGGCGTCGTCCTGATCCCGATCAACTACTCCCGGCGCGTCGAGCATCAGGACAACCCGCGGCTGGTCTTCATTGAGGACAATACCGACCAGTTCCTCTCCAACACCCTCGAAGCGAGCATGCAGGGAATCGTGCAGCAGCTCGCGAGCCCCGTCATCGCGCCCCGCCTGCCGCCACAAGTCAGTCTGGACGTCGTCGAAATCTA
The DNA here is from genome assembly GCA_035534495.1 of Candidatus Dormiibacterota bacterium. Classification (GTDB taxonomy): domain Bacteria; phylum Acidobacteriota; class Terriglobia; order Acidiferrales; family UBA7541; genus JAKASX01. Next base: position 18,868 of record DATLRW010000032.1, read on the forward strand.
TCCCTACATCCAGTACATCAAGTATTTGCTTCCCGGCGCGATTGCCATGTCCATCTTCATCGTCGCGATGATCGGCGGCGGGATCACCTATATCGACGACAAGTCGCGCGGCCTGCACGAAGGCTATCTGGTCACGCCCATCGAAGGCATCGAGCTGGTTTTCGGATTGAACCTGGCGGGGACGATCAAGGGCCTGATGGCCGGCATGGTGATTACGCTGGTGGGCAGCCTGATTGCCGGCGTGAGCGGGCTTGCGAATCCGGTCAAACTTTTCTACCTCATGGTGGTTTGCGCCGCCACGGCGCTCGCCATGATCTCGTTCATGTTCGTCACCATGGTCCGCGTCGACGATCCGATGGTCCCGCGCGCCATTTTCGGCGTGCTCAATACCCTGCTCTTCTTTCCGTCCGGGGCGATCTATCCCATTCAGGGCTTCCCCAAATGGATGCAAGCCATCGCGGTGATCGATCCCTTCTATTACTCGGTTCACGCGTTCCGTAATCTGCTGCTCAAAAACGTCGGCTTTGCCGGTTTTTACCAGGACCTTCTGGTTCTCATGGGCATGTCGGTCCTGTTCCTCGTGATGGGCACTTTGCTGTTCAGGCGTCAGTTCTGACGCCGCTCCCCTACAGGCTTCCCTGAACGGCCCTGCAAAGGCGAGGCAAAAAGGGGATCGAGCCTCAAAAGAACCGCGTGGAAACAGATTCCCCGGCTACGGGCGGGCGGAGGGCGTTGCTGCTTCGTTCGGAATGGCCAGCGCGTAAATAACGGCTGCGGCGGGACGATCAGACGATCAGCGGCGGGTCGGCGTTCCCACCCCGTTCGCCTCTTCCTGGCCGGCGCAGCCGGCGAGCAGGCGCAAACCTTCTTTCATATCGAACGCCAGATCGGCCACGCGTCCCAGACGCCGGGCGATCTCGCGCGGCAGGCGAGAGCGCTCGGCCATGACAATCTCCAGGTTGTCGAGTATCGCGCCGATTGTTCGCAGGGCTTGCATGGGGAACCCGTCAGGATCCCCGTCTTGGCCTGCGGCGCCATGGATGGCCGCCTGCCCGCAGGATCGTACTTGCAGTTCGACTTCGCGATCCCAACGCAGGGTGCGTTCCACCAGTGCGGCGGCCAAAGGAATGAAATAATCGCCGCGGGAAACGAAATTGGCTTTACCTTCCGCCACTACCGAGGCGAGTTGTGCCTGCCGCCGGGGAAGAGCGACCACAATCAGAGGCGCATACCAGGAGAACTCCTCCAGAACCGCCGGCAACGATTCCTCGCGCAGAAACAGATCGTCAATCAGAATCGTGAACGGCAAACTGTCGCGCTCGCCGAGTCTCTGGCGAGCCTGTTCGGCGCTTTCGACGGCCCATAGCTGCCCTCCACCGCTACGCATCAGCAGGCGGGTGAGCACCCGTATGAGTTCGGTATCGCGCGAAACGGCTAGCAGCCATCCAGCCATCGATCTTCCCCTAGGTCGCCTGGACAATTGACTGCGCCAGGCCCGCCTGGGCGTCGGCCTGTTTGGCCAGCAGCTTTGCCACTACCTCTTTCAGTTCGGACAGCAGGAACGGTTTCGCGAGACAAGCCAATTCACTTTCCGGCAGGATTTCCGACGAGTCGCCGGGCGTAGGACCGGAACCCCTGGGATCCGAACCAATAATCAAGAGGCACTGGCGGCGCAGGCTGCCCGCCTCACCGAGCGCACGGCAAAGTTCAGGTACGTTCCGGCCGTGCATCTTCCCGTCACAGATGACCAGATCGTATTCCTCTTGCCTCACCCGCTCGAGCGCATGATTTCCATCGTTGGCCAGTTCCACCCGGTGGCCAATCCCCGTCAGGGCATCCACGATCACACGGCCCACGCCTGGCTCGGATTCAACAACCAGGATTCGGCACCCGTTGGCTGGCAAGCCGGTCTGGTTCGTCTTGTTTTGCGGAAGTTCGCACTCAACCTGCGCGAGGGGAAGCAGGACCGTGAACGTCGTTCCCTCCTGGCTCGTGCTGGTTAACCGGATTTCAGCCCCATGTTGACGCAAAATTCCGCTGACGATCGACAGGCCCAGACCCGTTCCCACGCCGACCGGCTTGGTCGTGAAGAATGGCTCGAAAATTCGCGCATCGAGATCGGAAGGGATGCCGGGCCCGTTGTCCTCGATATCCAGGAAAACGTGATCGGCGTTGCGGCGGGTGCGAAGCACGATGTGCCCCGCCCGCCCGGCCTCCGAGATCGCCTGCCGGCTGTTCACCAGGAGATTCAAAACCACCTGTTGCAATTGAACGGGATTGGCCAGCGTATCGGGCAACTGCGGATCGAGCTCGGCTTCCACCCGGATGCCGGCCCGCTGCATGTCATAGGCGCACAGACGCAACGTCTGGTCGATCACCTCGTTCAAATTCACCGGGGATCGCTCGAGTTTCGCATCGCGCGCCAGCATCAGGAGATTGCGCACGATGCGCGCGGCGCGCTCGGCCTCCTGACAAATCCGATTCATGTCCGCCAGCGATTTCGCATCGAGGGGGCGCTCCAGCAGCAGGTGCCCGTAGCCCATGATCGCGGTGAGTGGATTGTTCAGTTCATGCGTGATGCCGACCACCATCTGGCCGAGGGCCGCCAGTTTGTCGGTTTGCAGCAGTCGCGCGGGGAGTTCGCGTTGAGAGGTGTAATCCCGGTACCGTTCCACCCATCCGGTCACTTCGCCGGATTCATCCACGACGGGACGCGCGGTCCGTTCCACGACCCGTTCGCCATCGCTCCATTCAAGCTGCTCGCGGCCGGCTCCATTTCGCGGCTGCCAGAGAAGCCATGGCGGACAAAGCACCTGATGACCGATGGCCAGGCGCCGCACCAGCATCCGTGAAAAACCGGCGAAATCGCGCAGACTATCCTGCTCGCCATTGCTCAATTGGAGCAGTGGCCCCAGTCGCTCGCTGATCAGCCGAATCCGCCCAACCTTGTCATACAAGACAAAGGCATTTTCCGCGATTTCCAGAATGGCTTTGAGTTCAAACCCCGGCGACTTTCGACCCGTGCTTGCACCCTTCCCGTTTGCAGACTTCACCGTTTTGCCCCGAGTACCTCAAGGCTGCGGCGACCTGATCCGGACCTAGATGATTCCGTACAAAATCAGGTAGCCCACAAACAGAGCCGCACTGAACGCTATGGAAATCTCCAGCGCGATCTGCATGCCCCGGCTGAGCCGAATGTACCGTACACTTCTCGGATAGCTATAGTTCATGGCTCACTCCATCGCCCTAGGCTTATGCACCGGACATTCCAATCCCCAACTGTGTTAACTTGCTGGAAGAAAAGAAGATAGGGATTATCTGGCGAGGGAATTTTCCATGTTGATGTTTCAAGGCGGAATAAGCTGTTTCAAAAGAGAATTACGGACCCGCTGCCAGAGGGATGGCAGGGTGTGCGGCAGAATCGTTTCGACGATCTTTAGCTATTCTGATTCGCTGATCATCAGCTCGGTTTCCACCGGCAACTCATAATCGACCCCGGGGACCTCGAATCCGAAAAGGTTCCGGAACTGACGCTGGAAAGCGTCGAAATCGGTCTGCGTCCTCAGATTCGCGGTATCGATCTCCGGCCAGCGCGACCGGATTTCTTCCTGCACGTCGAGGCGCATCTCCCTGTCGTCCAGGCGAATTCGCCCCTGTTCATCGACCGCCGGCGTTTTCCCGTCGGCGAGAAAATCGCGGAACAATCTCTCCATCTGTTCGATGGTTCCTTCCTGAATCTTTTTCTCCGCCGAGATTCGCATCAGCAGGCTCAGGTACAACGGCACAACGGGAATGGCGGCCGCCGCCTGCGTGACCACGGCTTGATTGACGGCAATCCAGGCGCGCCCTCCCATACGGGTGCGAAGCAGGTCGTCCAGGCGGTGAGCGGTTTGTTCCAAATGCTGTTTCGCGCGGCCGATCGTGCCGTCCCGATAGATCGGCCAGGTGAGCTCAGGCCCGATGTAGGAATAGGCCAGCGTGCGCGCTCCCTCGGCCAAAAGGCCCTCGTTCAAGAGCGCCTCAATCCACCACTGCCAATCCTCGCCGCCCATTACGGCAACGGTATCGGCAATCTCCCTCTCATCGGCGGGCTGGATCGTCACTTCGGTCACATGTCCGTCGTCGAGGTTGATGGCCTTGTTCGTGTATGGCTTGCCGATGGGCTTGAGCGTCGAGTTATGCGCCTGGCCGGTGCGCGGATGAACCCGGCGCGGGGCCGCCAGGCTATAGATCACCAAATCCACGGGGCCGACCCCGGCGCGAATCCGCGCGATGGCCTCGCTCTTGGCCTGGTCGGAAAATGCGTCGAGATTCAGGCTGTGAGCCTGGATGCCTTCCTGGCAGGCGAACTCGTGAAACGCGGCCGTATTGTAGTAGCCGGCCGTCGCCGTGCGTTTTCCCTCCGGCGGCCTCTCCAGCGCGACGCCAAGCGTCCACGCCCCCATTCCCCAGGCCGCGCAAATTCGCGATGCCAACCCGTAACCGGCCGAGCTGCCGATCACCAGCGCATTCCGGATACCGGATGCGGGCTTGGGAAAGGCCTGGCGAACCGAAGCGATCTGCTGCTCGACCATTCGCCGGCAACCTTCCGGATGGGCGTTCACGCAAATGAACCCTCGAGAACGCAGACCGACAACCTGTTTGGGCATCCGTTCAACCCCTTTTGTGCTTGCTCGGGTGCGCCCCCGACAGCGACTATTCCACGGGAAATACAATAACCCCTTCGGGTGGTCATCCCAAGCGGAGGGAGGAATCTATTTCAATCGCTCGGAGCGAAACAGCGTATTCCTTACGCCGGATGCGCCGGTCTAAATGCCCAACCCCGTCGCCCCCCGGCCGGACGCTCTTCGGAGGCTTCGCCGTGCTGTGCCCGACCGGCATCGCTCGACCGGGCGTCGCTCAACCGTTCAGCCGCGCGGCGGGCTCGCGGCCGGCCGGCGCTCCCGCCAGATCTTCCACACGAATCCGGCGTTTATCCTCTCCGGCGTGCTCCAGGTGAATGCGAACCACCGGCCAGTCGGTGGGGATAACGAATTTCTCGGCCCATTCCACCACGATGATCGACGGGCGGTCGAACACATCCTCCAGCCCGAGCGTTTCCAGATCGCGGACGCTCGAAATCCGGTACAGATCGACGTGATAAACGGTCAAATGATTATGGAACACGTGGACCAGCGTGAAGGTGGGGCTGGTTACATCCTCTTCCCGCGCCGCGCCGAGCCCGCTGATGATTCCCTTGGCGAGTGTCGTCTTCCCCGCGCCCAATTCCCCGGTCATGAAGATGAGGGCCGGCGCGCTCAGGTGCGCCGCAATCTCGCGGCCGATCGAAATGCTCTCCTCCGCCGACGATGTCACCCACTCCCGCTCATTCATGCCGCAGCGCCTCGAGCAGGTGGCCGAAAGCGCGCGGCAGCGCGCGGACCAGGTCGGTCGCCACCAGGGAAATTTCACCGCCCTGCTCGGCGGCCAGATCGCCCGCCAGCCCGTGCAGATAGACT
>DATLRW010000033.1:0-25249 GCA_035534495.1 Candidatus Dormiibacterota bacterium
TGAGGGAAAGAAAGTACGAGCAGGCTGTAGGCTCGAATCGCATGCGGTCCACCATTTTTGCGGACACTTGCGGGATTATCATCCTCGTGTGAATGGCTTGGGTGAACAGGCACGGGTGAATGCGGAGTATGATTGCCCAATGCCGTTTCCCGAGGGGGTGTGCCGATGAAGCGTCGTATCCCGATCGTTGCGCTGGCGTTGCTGCTTGCCGCGCCGCTACTAGCGCAGGTTCCCAAGGGCTGGATGTACCGGGTGGATCGCAGCACGACGGCGGCCGACCCCGACGCTCCCGGCCCCGTCAAGCTCATTCCGGCCGGCTCAGGCTTCCGGGCGGTCAATCCCCAGGCAGCCATCTACTGGAAACCGGCAGACACAACCGCAGGGAATTACTCGGTCAAGGCCACATTCACGTTGATTCAAAACACGGGGCACATCGAATACTACGGGCTCTTGTTTGGCGGAAGCGATCTGGCCGGCGCGGGGCAAAATTACCTCTACTTCATCATCGCGCCGAACGGAACCTGGCTGATCAAGAAACGCACCGGAGATTCGACCGAAAGCCTCTCGGCGAAGACTCCCAGCAGCGCCGTAAAGAAGCCCGACGCCGGCGGAAAATCGACAAACACGCTCGAAGTGCGCGTCGGAACCGGCAATATCCAATTTCTGGTGAACGGCACCCTGGTCGATACCCTGCCCCAAACGGGACTCGCGGGGAAGACCGGCGGGGTCTATGGCTTCCGCATCAACCATCACCTGATCGTGCAAGTGGACGGGTTCGGAATCTCGAAGCCATAAACCGCGGCGGGTCGCCGGTTTCTCGCACGGATTGACGCCTGCATCCACCATCCATTCGTTGCAAAGTCAGGGATCTACCGTTACATCGCAAGCGAAAGATAGACAGTAGGTGTTTGTGTTTGGCGGGCAGGCTAGGCGCGAGCGGCGGCAAGGGCCGCTTTGACGCGAGCAGGCGTCATCGGCACCTCGCGCAGACGAACGCCGGTGGCATCGAATACGGCGTTGGCGATCGCGGCAGCGGTAGGACGCGTGGAAGGCTCGCCAGCGCCGCCGGACGGGATTTCCGGATGGTCGAGCAGGACGATATCGATTTGCCCCGGAACCTCGGTTGAGCGCACGACCGGGTAGCTGTGCCAGTCATCGCTGGTCACGGTGTGGCGATCGAAAATCACTTCCTCTTTCACGGCGCGGCTGAGCGATTGAACCAGGTTTGCCAGGATCACGCCGCGGAGTCCGTCGGGATTGATGATAAGGCCGCAATCGTGGGCGCAGACAAAACGCCGGACGCGAATCGCTCCGCTTCGGCGATCGACCTCGACTTCGGCGATGGTGGCCACGTAGGTTCCATGGCGGGTGCAAAGCGCCACGCCGCGCCCGACGGCGAGATCGCCGGACGTTTTTTGTGGCGAAGGACGGTGATCCCACTTGGCGAGCTCGGCCGCCGCGGCGAGAACCGCCCGGACGCGCGGATGGGTGTTGTGCTTCACCCGAAATTCGATGGGATCGGCCCCGGCCGCGGCAGCCAACTCATCGATAAAGGATTCCACCGAGAAGCTGACGGCCGGACCTTCGGGATCGCGCAAATGGGTGGTGCGCAACGGCGAAGCCAGCGGATGAAACGCCGCGACCACGTGGGAAACCGAATGCACGTTCTCGAAATTATAGGAAACGGACTGATCGCCGTATCCGGCGTATTCATCGTGGCCGGTGGTGTTCGGCACGCCGGTCAACTGGGCGGCGAGCAGGTTGCCGGCGCTATTGGCAAAGGCGCTGATTTCCGAGCCGGAAAAAACCCGGGAAACGCAATTGAGCGCCGTCACCGTGCCGCCGCTGTCGAGGGCGCCGGAGAACTCGCAGAGGTACGCCGGACCCTTCGTTCCCCAAGCGGTCATATCCGCGCGGGTCCATTGCACGCGGACCGGCCGGCCAACCGCCTGTGAGAGCAGTACGGCATCGGCGGCCACGTCGGCATAGCCGGGACGTCCATACGAGCCGGCATCCTCGACCCAGATCACCCGGACGCGATCGGGCGGCACGCGGAGCCAACCGGCGATTCCCTTTCGCAATTCGTGGGGCTTTTGTATGCCTGTCCAGACGGTTGTGACGCCATCGGGGTGGACATCGGCCACGGCGCAACCCGAACCCATGGTGGCGTGGGATTGAAACGGCCAGCGGTAAACGGCGTCCACTGTCTTGGCGGCCCTGGAGAGCGCCGCAGAGACGTCGCCCTCGCTCGTGATCACCCGGCTCGATTTCGGCGCGGCCGAACTCATGTAGTTGTACAGATCGTTCTGCGCGGGGAACACGGGAGCCGGACCGCTCCAGGAAACCTTCAAGGCGCGAGCGGCGCGGATGGCCGCCCATTCCGTTTGCGCGACGACGCCGACGAAACCGCCCCGCGAAACGGTCTTGACGTAACCGGGAATCCAACGAACCGAATCCTCGTTGACTTTTTCGACGGTGGCGCCGACGGCCGGAGGGCGAATCACGCGTCCATGCAACATGCCCGGGACGCGCACATCGCAGGTGAAGGGAAACTGGCCGAAGAGTTTCGGCGGAAGATCGACCCGGGGAACGGGCCGGCCAACGATGGTGTAATCCTTCGGGTCTTTCGGTTTGGCCAGGGAAGCCACGTTCACCGAAAATCCGTGGCCGGTGACCTTGAGGACGGCGTTCAGTTCCTTGCTCCCCACCAGATCGCCGTAGGAAACGCCGCCCGACGGATGAGAGGCGAGGTGGACAACGCCGTCTGTGACCTGAAGATCGGCGACGGGAGCGCCGAGGCGGTGCGAGGCCATCTGCAGCAGGAGATAGCGGGCCGTGGCCGCGGCGTTGCGGAGCGGCCTGGCACCGAGCGAAATCGCCGTGCTACCGCCGGTACCACCCTGATCGGGCGTCTCCGACGTATCGCCCATGACCACGTGCACGCGGGTGGTGGTCAAATCGAGTTCCTCGGCGATAATTTGGGCGAATGCCGTTTCGACCCCCATGCCGACATCGACCTTGTCCGTGAAGACGCTGACCGAACCGCTCGGTTCGATTCGCAGCCAGGAATCGAGCTGATCGGGCGAGGGGACGCCGGCCGTGGCTCCGGGAGAACCGGACGCGAGCAGGCGCGGCAGGACGGCGGCATCGGCGAGACTGAAGCCGACCACCAAGCCGCCGGCGCCCTGGATGAATTGTCTGCGCGTGAGAGAGGGGTTGCGAGCCATGGCGTCAGGCCCTTTCCTTCATCATGCCGGCGGCGCGACGGACCGCGGCGAAAATTCTCATGTGGCTGCCGCAGCGGCAGATGAGATGGGAAAACGCAGCGCATATTTCCTCGTCGGAGGGATCGGAATTCTCATCGAGCAGCGCTTTCGCCGCCATGACCCAGCCATTCAAGCAATAACCGCACTGGAAGGACTGCTCTTCGATGAAAGCCGTCTGCAAAGGATGCGGTTGTTCGGGAGTTCCCATCCCCTCGAGGGTGACAATCTGTTTTCCCTCGGCGCGGCCGACGGCAAATTTGCAGGAATGGACGGGGTGGTTATCGACGATGACCGTGCAGGCTCCGCACTGGCCCAGGCCGCAGCCGAAGCGAGGATTGTTGAGCGTAAGGTCGTCGCGAAGAACGTAAAGCAGAGGACAATCGGGATCGACATCCACAACCTGGGTCTTGCCGTTCACATGCAGCGAAATCCGGCTCATTGCCCCCTCGCGCCTCGCGGCGCCTTCGGGAATGCGGCCAGTCTACGCCGGACGGACCCGAGAATCAAACGTTTTGAGGAAGCCGCAAGGACGGCCTTCCCGCCATGCGGCGCAAAGGGGTCGCGCGGCGACGGCATTCTTTCGCGCGCGAAGCCGGGAAGCCGACGGGGGCGAAGCAGGCACATCGGCAGGCGCAGCATTCAGGACTTAGGTACTGTAAGTGTTAGGACCAGGGGCGTGCGTACGCGTCAATCCCTATTTCGGCCTGCCGGCGACAATCCTCTTGCCCCTGCCGCGATATTGCTAAAAAATCATTGTGCTATGGTTATTGGAGATCGTCTCCGCGCTTTGCGCGAACAAAAAGGGTTGTCACAAGGCCAGATCGAGAAGCGTACCGGCCTGCTGCGGTGTTACATCTCCCGAGTGGAAAATGGTCACACGGTGCCGTCGATCGAGACCATCGAAAAGCTTGCGCGGGCGCTCGAGATCCCGCTGTTCGAGATCTTTTACGACGGCGAAACGTCTCCGGCGCTGCCGTACCTGCCTGGCCGAATCACCGAAACCCAGGTGGCCGCCGATCACTCGCCCGAACAGCGGCGATTCCTGCGCCGCATGGCGGAGTTGTTCCACCAACTGAGTGAAGATGACCGCCAGTTGCTGCTGGCGGCCGCGCAACGAATGGCCACTCGTTTGTAAGACCGCGCGGCCGCCTCTTCGCCATCCGGCGCGCGGGCCACGGCCACAATCGTTTTTCGCTCTCCGGCCCCGCGCTGCGGCGTCACCCCTCGAGCGCGTCGCTCAAATCTTCGATCGCGCTCTCCACAAAGCGCAGGCATTTCGTTCCGAAGTACCGTAAGAACAGCCAGCCCAGAAGCGCACCCAAAGTGTTTGTCAGGACGTCGTCCCAGGAGGAATCGCGCGTCGGCAGGTAAAGCTGCAACCATTCGACCAGCACGGACAACACAAATCCCAGCAAAACAACCACAAACCAACTCCCTCGAAATCGCCGCCGCTTCACGCGAGCCCACCAGGCCCATCCGAAGCCGAACGGAACAAAGAACAACACGTTGAGAAGCCACCCCAGCCAATCTTTGGCCACCGGGGTAAACCAATCGAGAAAAAATCCCGTTCGGCGAAAGGCCGTCGCTTGCGCGGAGAAATCAAAAGGGAACCAAGCCAAAAACAGTATGGCAAGAACAGCAGCCAGGGTCAGCCAACCGGCCAGGGGATCCAACATGTTCGGATCGGCTTGGGCTGGGGCCTCTTCACGAGCGGGGTTCAAGTGTTTTGTCGCTTCCCGAAACGCTGGACCCGATTTTGGATTCAATTCAGACGCGACTTCACGCCCACCCGTATGATGCCTTCGCAAAACAACATCGCGCAAGCGGCCTTCGGCGAGTTTCACTTTCCCTCATGGGACGAACAGGAAAGGGACGCAGTTACCTTCGAGCCCGTCAAGCCCTTCAAGCAGGACGGCTCGCCGGATCCAGGCCGCCGCGCGTGCCGTGGCCTGGCGCGGTGCCTCTCTTGCGCTGATTCCCGTCAAGGCCACAGCTCCAGTACGTCTATACGTGTAGAACTATGGTTCTCATCGTACTAAATACATTCTAAAGAATATACGGTTACTCTGATGATACTTGTCGGGCAAGGGCATTTCATGGACACTGCGTTCAGTGGTTTCGATAGCCGGCAAGTAGAACAGTTCTGGATAGCCGAAGAAGACGGCGAATACCACCAGGAAAGTCAGCGCAGAAATAGAAGGAACGAAATGGCCTCTGATGATTCATCGTATCACCCGGTCGCTGCCAATGTTCCGAGGAACCCACGCCCGAAAAAGGGCGGCATGTTCGTGTTCCTAGTTTTCATTGTTGGTCTCGCGCTCGCGATGATTTTCTTCTTTCCGGGTGTTCGGAATCATCTGGGGGGTCTCGTTTCGATTCAGGCAAGCCAAAAGATGAACCCCACCGTCCTTGTATGGGCGGACAAGCAGGCTGGAAACTACTATTGCGCCGGCAGTCTGTTTTACGGAAAGCGGCCGGGAAGCTACATGAGACAGGGTAATGCCCTTACGCTAGGATTCCAGCCCGACCTTGGCCGCTACTGCCGTGAGGAACAAATTAAAGATTCCGTGGAACTTAAGGGGGCAACGGATGCACACCCGGCCGACAGCGGTACCTCGTCACCCCAGCTCCCCTCGAAGTTTTCGCCTAAAACAGTGAAATAAGCCGGATTGTCAGTTACTGAATACGCAGGCCATGGTGTTAACTACTTATTAAATAAATATCAGGGATGCGCCAATAGTTTACACTTGAGTCACCGTGCACCTTAGTGGTACACTGCGCCGTGTGCAGCTGGAACATATCCGGCCATTATGCTCATAGCGGCAGTTTTGAAGGGGAAGCAGGGAAAATAATTTTCTGGCCCAGGCCACCGCAACTTACCAAACCTCCCAGTGGGAGAAAGTTGTGTGGAGGCGAAACCATGGCGATGCCGACGAGGGACCCTCACTTGCCAGCAGAACGGCGTGCGACGCACCGTAATTCCGAAATGGGCGCAACACACCCTGCCTTGCCAGCGGTCGTTCTACTGGTCTTTTTCGCCGTGTTCATGGCTGCGATTGCGCCACTGGACTTCAGTTCGATCATCCGCAAATTATTCCCAACCCCGGCGCAAACCGTGCCGCATCAGAGTGCCGCTGTCTGGGTCGATAACAACGCCGGCGTATATTACTGCGCCGACAGCATCATGTTTGGAAAATCCAAAGGCGAATACATGAAGCAGGTTGACGCGCTCGATCGGGGCTATCAACCTGCTCTGGGCACCTATTGCACGGGCCCGGATTGGGGCTTGCGGTCTCAGCAGGTTCCTTCCCCCGCGGCTTCCGCCCCGGCCCCAACGGCGAAGACCACTGCGGCGACGGGCGCGAATCCGTTCGAGAACCCGCAATCGCAATCGGGAAACCCGGCAGCGGCGCCGGCTTTATCCTCCGCGTCTCAGTGAACATTCCCGTCCTCATCAGGCTCATCAAGCTCATTCACTTTGCGCGATGAATCGCCGGATGGCCTTTCGCTGGGTAGGATTCCAGCGCGCGGCGATCGCGACGATGGCGCGGAGCTCGTCCGGGCGGACGGGGTGAATTGTTCCCCGCGACGGCACGGTGAAGGCGGAAATATTCCGAAAGACGTCTCTCGTGCCCCCGTGAGCGACGGGGATCGGAACGGCAAACCGAAGACCGCCAGGGGCGAAATCCACGGAATCGAAAACGCCGGAATCCTGGAGACTTTCATAGCCCGGTCCGGCAGACCGCGCCAGCCCGTAAATCTTCCGCTCGTCCGACTGATAGCAAAGAAATAGATCGCTTCTCCGAATGCGGCGTATGTGCGCCCAACTCTGGGGACTGCGAATCCACCGGCGACCTCCCATTCCATACGGGCCGCGGCGGGAACTGCCGAAATAGCGGTCGAAGTGCCAGCCGCCTGCCGCGGCAAAATGGCGGGAATTCACTTTGTAGACCCAGGCATTCATCTTCGCGCGCCGCACAATCCCCTTTCATCCTAGCCTACAGAGCGCTCCGCGAAACATGAGCCAGAGCGATTCTGTTATGCTGAAAATCGTGCGAAAGACCGTCTGGTTTGCCCTATTCATCGCGCTGGCAGCCGCCGTTACCGCGTTCGCGGGCGCCGGTAGACCGATCGATTGGCTGAAACCGCTCGAGGAGTCTTCCAGCACACAGGGTTCCGCCGCGTCATCCCCCTCCCTGCCAAAAACGCCGCAACAACTGGCGGCGCCATCATCCGCTCCGCGCACGCTCCAGACCGTGGTACTCGATCCGGCGCACGGCGGGACGGACGAAGGGGCGCACGGCGCGGGGGGCATCCTCGAAAAAGACGTCGTTCTGACCCTCGCGCAGGCCGTTCAAGCCCGGCTCGAGCAGATGGGCCTGCGCGTCGTGATGACGCGCAACACCGACACAACGCTCTCTTTCGAACAGCGCGCCGCCATCGCCAATGCCCAGCCCGATGCGGTCTTCATTACACTGCATGTCGGGTCGAGCGGGCCGGTGGGAAGCGCAAACACCTATTATTACAACTTCGGCCAAATCATCGAAAATCAGTCCGGCGCGGCAACCGCCGGGTTGGTTGACTGGAACCGGGCACAAATCGGCTGGCAAGGGCTGAGCCAGCGTCTGGCGCAACTTCTGCAGGTGGAATTCTCCGAACGTCTGAGAAGCTCCCCGGAGTTGCCAACCGGCGCCGCGGTCTACCAATTGCGCGAGATCGACGAGCCGGCCGTGGCCATTGAGATCGAAAACATCAACGCGCCGAGCGTCGAAACGCTCAACCAGTTGGGAACACCCCTGGCACAGGCGATTTCCAGAGCGGTGGCGGCCTTCCGGGTCGTGTATCAGACGGGAGCGCCCTGATGTCGAAACGCGCCAGGATTGCCGTTATCGTGCTGGCCGCGCTGGTGGCGGCCGGAATCGTCGACTTGCCGCGATTGTACCGGCAGGTGGTCGGGTTGCGCCGAATACCTGTTTCCGAGGAGGCCGAGCAGCACGCCGTGCTACAGCCTCCGGTTCCGGCGACGAGTGCCGCGACCGAGCCGGTCCCCATGTATTGGGCATCCGCCTCGGCGCCGGGCACGCTAAAAGCGACCGACGTGGAAATGAAGCTTTCCGCCGACCCGGTGGAACGGGGGAAGCAGCTTCTCGCCGCTTTGATCGCCGGTCCAACCGATCCGAACGAGCGCACGCTGCCGCCGGCAGCCAGCCTGCTGGAATTCTACCTACTGCCGGAAGGCGTCGCGGTAGCCGATTTTTCGAGCGAGCTGGCGACCGAGCTGCCGTCGGGAATCCAGAGCGAGCAACTCGCCGTGGAATCAATTGCCGATACCCTGGCGGCCAACATCCCGGATCTTCGCCGGCTGAAAATTTTGATCGACGGGCAAGAGGTCCAGACGCTGGCCGGCCACATCGACCTCACCGGCTACTTTATTCTGCAACCGCCGTCCGCAGACGCCACGCCACCCGCCCCGATTCATCCGCCTGTCCCTGCATTGACAGGCCCAGGGAGCAACGGCAAACTGATTCGCTGATTTCACTGTGGTCCAACCGGTAAGGGGGAAGGTATGGAACGGAACGATGGGCGCGCTGCCGACCAGCTCCGGGCGGTGCGATTGACGCCCGATTTTATTCCGACCGCCGAAGGAAGTGTTCTGATCGAAGTCGGACGCACCCGCGTGGTGGCAACCGCTTCGGTGGAAGACAAAGTACCTTCGTTTTTGCGCGGCACCGGCCGCGGCTGGATCACCAGCGAATACGCGATGCTGCCCCGCGCGACCGAGCAGCGAACCCCCCGCGAAAGCACGCGTGGACGCCCCTCGGGCCGCACGCTCGAAATTCAACGGCTGATCGGTCGATCCTTGCGGGCGGTGGCCGACACGGCACGCCTGGGCGAAAGGACCATCTGGATCGACTGCGACGTCCTGCAGGCCGACGGGGGAACACGCACCGCCTCGATCACCGGGGGATTTGCAGCGTTGGCGCTGGCCTGCGAGCGGTTGGTCGCGGCGGGGATCCTGCGAGCGGTTCCACTGACGGACTCGGTGGCCGCGACGAGCGTGGGCATCGTCGATGACGAGCCGTTGCTCGATCTCTGTTACGAGGAAGATTCCCGCGCCCAGGTGGACATGAATGTCGTGATGACCGGCTCGGGCCAACTGGTCGAAGTCCAGGCCACCGGGGAGGGGCGCTCGTTCGCTCGCGAAGAGATGAACCGGCTGATGACCCTGGCCGAGAGCGCCATCGAGCGGCTAACGGCGCAGCAGCAGGCCCTTCTGAAGATGGATTTTCGTTCCCGTGCCCGTTAAGGTTCTGCTGGCGACGTCGAATGCCGGGAAGCTGCGCGAATACCGCGCATTGACGCCTTCGGGAAGCGGAATCGAGCTGGCGCTTCATCCCTCATTCCATTCCCTTCCCCCTTTCCAGGAAGATGCGCCGACATTCGCTGAAAATGCCGTTGGAAAGGCCATCTACTACAGCCGTAGCGCAAGCGGCCTGGTGATGGCCGAAGATTCCGGGCTGGCCGTCGAATCGCTCGGAGGGGCGCCAGGCCCGCGTTCGGCCCGTTACGGCGGGCCGGGAGCCACCGATGCGGACCGCGTGAAGAAACTCTTAGCGGAGCTGGCGGGACATCCGGCGAGCGAGCGGCAGGCCCGTTTCATATCGATGGTCGCGCTCGCCCGGGAAGGCGAAGCCGTCGCTATCTTCTCGGATTTCGTCGATGGGGTGCTGACCCCGGAACCCCGTGGGCATTCCGGATTCGGCTACGATCCGATTTTCCTGTTCGAACCGCTCGGCAAGACCTTTGCCGAACTCACGATGGAGGAAAAGAACCGCTATAGCCATCGGGCGCGGGCCTTCGGCAAGGTCGCGGCGTTCCTTCAGTCGCGCAAGACCGGGCTGCTGCTTTGAGCGGACCCCGGCCTTGCACCCCAGCCCGGCGAGCCGCCGCGAGGCTATACTATGTTGCACATCGAGCTGCCATGGCCCCCAAAAAATCAAAACCAAAAAAAACAGCGAAACGATCCACCGCGAGCAAACCCGCGGGCGCCCGCGGCGCAGGTCCTGACCGGGTGCGAAAAATTCTCAACGGCCTGGAGAAAGCCTACCCCGACGCCCAGTGCGCGCTCAATCACCGGAACCCGTTTCAGTTGCTGATCGCCACGATCCTTTCGGCCCAATGCACCGACGTGCGGGTGAACCTGGTGACGCCGGGGCTGTTTCAGAAATATCCGGGGCCGAAGGATTTTGCTTGCGCCGATCCGCGCGAGCTCGAACAGGACATCCGGTCAACCGGCTTCTACCGGAATAAAGCGAAATCCATCATCGGGGCCAGCAAACAGATCGTCGAGGAATTTGGCGGAAAAGTACCGCGGGCCATGGACAAAATGCTCACGCTGCCGGGCGTGGCGCGGAAAACGGCCAATGTCGTCCTGGGCACCGCATTCGGCATCGCCTCCGGCGTCGTGGTCGATACTCACGTCCAGCGGATTTCGCAAAGGCTCGACCTGACCCGTAACACGGACCCCAAAAAGATCGAACTGGACCTGATGCAGTCCATCCCCGAGAGCCGATGGATTCTCTTTTCGCACCAGGTGATCTGGCATGGGCGGCGCGTCTGCCAGGCGCGCCGTCCCAAATGCGCCGAGTGCGTGCTGGAGACAGTTTGCTATTCCAAGGACAAGACGTACTCGAGTGGATGATCCACGGGCGCGCTGCCCAGGGTGAAAGCGCGGAAATTTTCGTTTCTTCCGGGAGAACTGCCCCACCGGCCGTCATCGCCTTTCCGGCAAAAAAGAATCGACAGGGAGGCTATCTCCTCTTGACTGTGCAGGTTATCATTTCGAAAGAGAGCTCCGGGACGGGAACGCTACGTGCTGTAACGGGCTGCGATATGGACACTATGAGTGCGTCGTCAGAGGAGGAATCTTGAAATTGGTATTCGTGGTTGGTGCGGGTCCGGCAGGTCTGTACGCCTCCAACAAACTGGCGCAGGCCGGCCACCAGGTCGTGCTCGTCAACCGGGATATCAAGCCGGGAGGGCTGGCCGAATACGGTATTTATCCGGTGAAGGAGAAGATGAAGGGCGGCTTGCGCAAGCAGTTCGGCAAGGTTCTCAGTCTGCCCAATCTCCAATACCTGGGCCACGTTCCGGTCGCCCACGACCAGACCGTTTCCCTGGAGAGCCTTCAGGAATTTTCGCCGGCCGCGGTCGTGTGCGCCGTCGGCGCGCAGGGCACAAAAAAACTGGGCCTGCCGGGCGAGGGATCGGGGGCCGTCTACTCGGCGAAGGATTTTGTCTATCACTACAATCTGCTTCCGCCCTTTTCCACCGGCGATTTCTCGACGGGCAAGCGCGTGGCCATCGTGGGCATGGGAAACGTCATGGTCGATATCGCGCGCTGGCTGCTCGTCGACGATCCGGAGAAAAAAACCGAGGAAGTGATCGTTGTGGCGCGCCGTGGTCCCTTCGAGGCGAAATTCGATCACAAGGAGTTCGAGCACATCGAAATGTTTCTCGACCGCAAGACGTTCCAGGACGAGCTCGCGCGCGTCCGGGATCCCCTGCAGGCGGTCGGGCAGGACGTCTCCCGGCTCGGGGAGGAGAAAACCTTCTCCGTTCTTGCCAAGCCGGATCCGGGAGCGCAGGGCGCGCGGCTCTCGTTTCGCTTCCTTTGCTCACCCAAGGCCATTCAACCCGGCCCCGACGGGAGCATCGAACGGATCACCCTGACCGAGAACATCCTGGTGGCGCGGAACGGCGGGACCGGGGCCAAGACCACCGATCGCACCTGCGAATTGGATGTGGACACGATGATCTTTGCGATCGGAGACGTCGTGGATCCCGGGTTCGGCTTGCCGAACGCCTCGGGAGGCTACGTCACGAACCCCGATACGGCCGACCCCAAGCGAGCCGCCTACGAGGTATTCGACCCGGAGAAAAAACAGGTGGTCGAGGGAACTTACGTCGTGGGGTGGGCGCGCAAGGCGAGCGAGGGACTGGTCGGCGTGGCCCGTTTCGACGCCGAGCAGGGCGCGGCGCATATCCTCAAATATCTGGAAAGCGCGCCGGAAAAACCCGCTGCCTCCGTGGAAGCCGTCGCACGCCAGTTCGAGCGCCAAGGCCTGAAAGCGGTCTCCAAGGAGGATTTGGGTTACCTGGCGCGCGCCGAGGAGCGGCAGGCTCGCGAACGAGGGCTTCCCTCCTTCAAGTTCGCGGACGATGCCACGATGCTCGCCTCGATCGAGGGGGAAAAATCCGAGGCCGGGGCCGGCGATCTGGTCTCGCGCTGACCGGCCGGCATTTTGCCATCGCCCAAAACCGGCGTTTTCCTACAGGCGGAGCAAAATAGCGAGCCGTCGCGGTCCATGCGCGCCTAAAACCAGCATTTTTTCGATATCGGAAGTGCGGCTGGGACCGGCGATCAGGCTGAGCATGGAAACATCCCGCACGCGTCCGCTAGCCTGCACCCGCTCGATGGCTTCGACCAGTTCTTTTACCAACTGCGATATTGGCGCGTAAACGATATGCAATGGCGGCAAGACGGACGCCGCCCGCCCGCCATTGAGCGAACTGATCAGGACCGACCCCGTGCGCGCCACCAGGGCTTCGGCCAGCGTTATGCCCGCCAGATCGGTCCCTGCCGGAGGCCCGTCCGAGGACCAGCGCACAGGCATTGGAGCGGCCTCGATCAGCCGCCGCAGTTCCGGGGCATCCTGAACGAAAATGGGCTCAACGAAAACACGGGATTTCTCAGAACCGGCGCGCGACTCCAGTTCGATTTGCTCACTCCGCAAAAGCTTACGCAGGCAATCCGCCTCGCTTTCCGCCGTCACCAGATGCAACTGCGTGTGATTGGCTTCGCACTCGGCGCGAAAACGAGCCAGGGAATCTTCGATCGGCGCAAAAATCCCATCGACCGATACCCTTCCCCCGCGATCCGGAATCGCAGCTGAGCCCTGGCCCTGCGGCGGATGGGCGGCAAGGGCATGGCGCATGCGGTCCAGGATTCGCTTTCGGCTGGATTCGGTATCCATCAGCGCCGCGCCCCTTTCTCCGCACGGCCTGCCGGCTGCGCCCGCTCGCGGCGCCACCATTGCCGGAACGACTCGGCCGGCGCGGCCGGTAGGGCGCGGTGGCGCGTCCATGGCCGGAATGGATCGAGCGGGCCGCCTTCGGGCACAGCGGCGCTTTTGAAGCGCATCAGGCGCCGGAGAAGATTCCCCGCCCTTTCAAAGCGCCGCACGTCGGTCGCCGCCCAGCGCCAGAGCCCGAGCCCCCGGCGTTCCCTCGATGGGCGCAACTGTTTCGACGCTATATCGCGGCGGTTGCGGATCAAATGGTGGTGCAGATCGATTTCCACAGGACAAACTTCCGCGCAGGCGCCGCATAAAGAGGACGCGTAGGAGAGATGGCCAAACGCCTCGAAACCGCGGAGCAAGGGCACGAGCACCGCTCCGATCGGGCCGGGGTAGGTGGTTCCATAGGCGTGCCCGCCGATGGTATGGAAGACCGGGCAGGCGTTCAGGCAGGCGCCGCAGCGGATGCAATGCAAAACTTCCCTGCGTTCGGGGTCGGCGAGCACGGCCGTGCGTCCGTTGTCGAGCAACACGACGTGGAATTCATCGGGCCCGTCGACTTCGCCCGGGCGGCGCGGGCCGCCGATCAGGCTGTTGTAGCAGGTGATCGCTTGGCCCGTTCCGGCAGTAGACAGCACGGGCCAGAACAGGGCCAGATCGGCCAGCCTCGGCAACACCTTTTCGATTCCCGTCAGGACCACATGCACGCGAGGCAAAGAGGAGGTCAGGCGAGCGTTGCCTTCATTCTCCGTGATGGCGGCCAGGCCCTGGTCGGCGATGAGGAAATTGGCGCCCGTAATGCCCATGTCGGCGCTCAGGAATTTTTCCCGCAGCACGGCCCTGGCCGCTCCGGCCAGTTCTTCAGCGGTTTCCGCCCCCAGCGGCACGTTTAGTTTTTGTCGAAACAGCTCGGCAATCTGAGCGCGGCGCAGGTGCATGGCCGGGGTCACGATGTGATAGGGGGGTTCGCGGCGAAGCTGCACGATGAATTCACCGAGATCCGTTTCCACGGTCTCGATGCCGGCCCCTTCGAGCGCCGCCGTAAGTCGCACCTCTTCGCTCACCATCGATTTCGACTTGATGGCAAGCCGCGCGCCGCGGCGCCGGGCCAGATCGAGAATGTAGTCACGGGCTTCGTCGGCCGTTTCCGCCCAAAAGACATGCCCGCCGCGGGCCTTCACCCGCTCCTCGAACTGCAAAAGATACGTATCCAGGTGCGCGACGGCTTCGGCCTTGATCGCATGGCACCGCGCCCGAGCCTCTTGCCAATCGGCGAAGCGATCCTTGCCGGCGCCGACGGCGCGGTCATAGGTAGCCAGGCTGTTCCGGACAATCTGCTGCTGGGGCAGGTCGCGGGCCGCTTGCGACGCCACACGGTCGAAAATCCGCTCGGCCTGGCTCATGCCTGTTTTGTAGCCTCCCCATCGGACGCCAGAATCTCCGCCAGGTGGATGGCCCGCGCGCGCCCGCCACGCCGGGAGAGAATGCCCCCGATCTGCATCAGGCAGGTCGCGTCGCAGGAGGTTACGTAATCGACTGACGCCTGTTCGATATTTCGTACCTTTCGATCGCCCATCGCCGCCGAAACGTCGCTCATCGATATCGCGAAAGCGCCGCCGAAACCGCAGCATTCCTCCGGCTCGGCCATCTCCACCAGTTCCAAGCCGCGCACGGCGCGCAGCAGTTTCCGCGGCTCCTCATGCACGCCGAGCTCGCGCAGCAGATGGCAGGCGTCGTGAAACGCCACTCGATGCGGAAACCGGGCGCCCACATCGGTGATCCCCATGCGGCGGACCAGAAACTCGGAGAACTCGAATACCGACCCGCCGATTTCAGCCAGTTCCCGCCGCAACCCCGCATCCGCGCGGGCCAGTTCCGGATAAAAGCGCCGCACCATCGTCGCGCACGAGCCGGAGGGACAGACAACCGCTTCGGCCCCGGAAAAAACCTTCACGAAGCGGCGCGCCAGCGGCAGCGCATCGTCCCAATACCCGGTGCTGAATGGGGCCTGGCCGCAACAGGTCTGCTCTTCGGGAAAAGCGACCCGGCAACCGGCGCGTTCCAGCACGCGCACCATGGCCTGGCCGACCTGCGGCACGAGCTGGTCCACAAAGCAGGGGATGAAAATCGCGACTTTCGGTGTTGAGGTCAGGGCCGCCATCGCACCAGGATCGTAACAGGGATTGCTTGCCGTTCAAGACTATTCCGCAGGCGCGGCCGGAGGAACGATCAGAGAAGCAACCAGCCGCCATCGACTTCCAGATTGACGCCGTTTACGCCGCGATTGTCCAAAAGAAACAGCACCGCATGGGAAACATCTTCCATCGTGGCCAATCGGCCCGACGGCGTGCGCGCACGAATGGGCTCGACCGCCTCGGGCGGCTTTTCGCGCCAGGCCGGACTGTCGCCGACAACGCCAGGGTGAACCGCATTCACGCGAATCGGCGCCAGTTCAACGGCCAATGCGCGGATCAGGGAGCTCACGGCTCCGTTCACGGTGGTGACGGTGGTGGAACCCGGATAGGGGCGCGCCCTTGCCTGGCCCCCGAACAGGACGATCGAGGCATCCGCGGTGAAGCGAGGAACGAGCGCGTGGACGACCGCCGTATATCCGACCAGCTTCATCGTGGCCAGCGCCGTCGCCGAGGCGACATCGTATTTCCGGACGCTGTTCTCGTCCCGGACAATCGATGCGATCACGAGATGATCCACCCGGTCGAGCGAGGAAAGGCAGCCGGCGACCTCCTCGGGCCGGGCAAGATCGACGGCGAGCGCCCAAGCGCCGATCTCGCCGGCGACAGCCTTCGCACGCGCCTCGTCGTGACCCGCGATGGTGACCCGCTCACCCCGGGCCAGCAGCCGCTTGGCAACCTCTTTCCCCAACCCTGCGGTTCCACCGACAACCAGCGCGCTCCGCTCGCCAGACATACCGGATCGCCTCCCGGAATTTCGATCCCTCAATATACACCACCGGTTCGGCGCAAATCTTCGCTCGCTCCGGCGATCCGGCGATTCCTACCGCGGAGCCAAAGAGATTTCGAAAGCGCTGCAGGAAGCGCGCTTCTTTATGTTTACTGTTTCATGCTGACCGGGCAGGTCGTCCCGAGCCATTTAGACTCCATCTTGATGTTCGAGTTCATCGTGCGACCGCCGACCGTGGCGACGATGGTACCCGTCCCGGTCACGTGCTCGGGACTGGAGGCGTGGAACGTGATGTGAACATCGGCCTTCGAGCTCTCTTCCGTGCACGACTCTTTGATTTCCAGATCGCTCGCCGTCGAACGAATCACGGTGTCCTTACACTTGAGCTCATCGTCGCGGGACTTATCGCTGAACGGGTTCTCGTCCAGTTGTTTCTGGGTCAGGCAGTCCTTATAGGTCGTCGACCGGGGCTTCCCGTTGCCCATCTCCTGCATAGCCGCCTCATATTTGGCGCGTTGTTCGGGAATCAACTGCGAGGCAAGCTCGGGTGGTATTCCCATGGAGCCGTTCGCGATTGTGGTTGAGATGGTTTCCCAAAGGCCCGTCTTAACGTTCAGATGGACGACAGTATCTCCCGCCATCAGCATAGTGGCCGGCAATAACGAACAGATAGCGACGCAAAGGACCATTTTCCGCATCTCTGCCTCCTTCCCATCCATTTCCCGGTTCAAACGCAGGTTCCGCTTCACCTATCATGCCCACCGCCCGCGCTGCTCCTGCGCGCTCGAGCATTACGGGGCGAATTCGGAAGGATTGGCGCCACACCTGGATACGTACTCCTCGAGAGTGAGACGTGCAGCCCACAGAAGTCCTCGAAAAAGCCGAACCCAAATGAGTATGAAGGAGTCGGGCGGGCATTCCACGACGCAGAAGCCTGCCCAATTGTTCGGGAGTATATCACAGGCCGGAGCGAAGCCGGTTGCGCTACAAATCAACGGACGGCCCGGCCGAGGCTGGCGCTCGAAATGTTTATTGCGCCTCCGGCTGAGGCTTCGGCGGAGCGGCCAACCGGACATCGAAATGGAGCAGGGCTGCCGCCCGGAGAAAGCGTTTGCGGCGCACTTCGACACGCACGAGGTCTCCCGGCTTCCTGTCCCAAAGGGCGACCCGCGCGTCGGCAACGGTTTTGACGCTCTGGCCATCGATTTCGGCCAGGACGTCTCCCTTCCGAAGCCCTGCCTTTTCTCCGGCGCCGTCCGCCACCACGGAACCGATGCGGCACTCCCCGTTTTTCTCTTCCAGCCTGGCATCGAGACTGCCGGCCGGCGGCAGATCCTGTTTCTGGCTGAGCACGAGATAGGTGGCCATGCCCGGCCGGATCCCTTCCCCGCTGCTGAGCACGATGGCATAGGACGCGTGCGTGCGCCGCTCCAGGCGCTCCGGAATGCCGTAGCCGAATTCCAGATGCCCGGCCCCGGCCAGGATCACCATATGGATGCTCTTGTGCACATTCAGATAAGTGGAGGCGCTCTGCGCCATGCCTTCGTCCCAAACCAGCTGCGCCTCGACAAAATGGTTGAAGGTCATGCCCTGGTGCTCTTCAAACGCCTCATACAGGAGCTTTCTATAAGCTTTTCCCGCGGGTTCCATCGTTCGGGGCAGACCGGCGCGCTGCGTCTTCGACAAGCCGGAAATGCCAACCCTGGCGACAGCCGAAACCAGCTCGGTGGGCACGTTGAGGGCGCGAACCGGAATGTGCTCGGCGCGCGCGTACCGGAAAATCGGGGCGTATAGGCGGTAATCATAGCCCCAGCGTTTGTAGTATTCGGTCTTGCGCAGGAACTCGTCTACCGGGATTTGTCCGGCGATGTAGTCATCCACGTAGGGTTGGAAATGCTGCTGAAAATACTCGACGCCAATCGCCATATGGGGATCGAGTTGATGAAGCCGCCGGATGATGGCGAGCTGATTCAGGTGTTGGCCGTACCGATTGTGGATTTCGCCGATGAAAACGACACGCCTGGTTGCCAGCCTGCTCGCCAGCTGGTCGAGCGTAAGGCCGGCGTCCAGATCGACAGCCTGGAAGGACGCCCGCTCCTGGGCAACCACCTGCGTCACCCCGGAGAATCCGAGCATCCAGATGAGCAGACATCCGATGAACCGAAGGCGCATAGGAGTGAAATCGTATCACAGGCAAAGTGCCGGTTTATTTGCGCTTCCTTAGAGGCCGGCGGCGTCCGGGCGCCGCTTTGAAGAGCGGGGTCATCGCTGTTCGCCGTGCCACAGAGACCTTTTTCACACCATTGCGCTATTTCACTCTCCGGTTTGGCACGCCGAATCGTTGCGCCAATTTTCGCAACCTGACAACTGCCTGAAACTCAACGGTTCACGAAGGCGACAGGGCGCGCCAGGCCGGGGATGGCGTCTCCTCTTTGGCCCATCGGCCGCGGCAGCGCGCGTGCACAGAAAAGGCCAAAGAAACCAAAAGCAGGAACTCACCGCTGCCACATACAAATCCGGAAATGCCTTTAGGACCGCGGACTAGTAGGCGCGGACCGGTCCGCGATGAGGGAGGGAAAAGAAATGTACGCTCGAATTCTGGAAATGAAGACCAAGCGCGGCCAAGCCCGCGCTCTCTGCACCGCGATCGAGCAGAAAGGCCTGCCGATCGTCGGGAAACATGCCGGTTTTCTCGATGGGAACTGCATGATTTCCGAAGAGTCTCCGGATTCCGTTCTCGCGATGAGCTTTTGGGAGAGCCGGGACGCGGCCGAGCAATTCCGGATCCACGGCTACCCCGCCGTCGCGGAAATCTACCAGCCGTTCCTCGAAGGCGGCATTCAAGTCCGGGGCTACAACGTCACCACCGCGTTGACCAACAAGGCTCGCGCGGCCAAAGCCTCCTGAGCGCACGCGGGAGCTGCCCGCCGCCCGCGCCGGCAAACCAGCGCCCGTGAGTGCGCGGTTGTGTGTCCGCATGGCCTGCCAGGCGATGGAGGATTTCTCCGTCGCGGGGGAAAGCGCGTTTGATTTTCCGGGCGTTTTACCGCCGATTTTCCTGGGCGCTATCCCGGCCACGCCGGGATAGCGCCCGGCCTGCGGTCACCGCGGCAGAGCTTGGCCGCGCGTCTCCGGCGCCAGGTAACAAAGCCAGATGCCCACCAGGAACGGCAGCGCCGTCAGCGCCAGCGGAATGCCGATGGTGTGCGCCTGCGAAATCTCGTAGCCCACCAGAAACGTCCCGGCCGCGGCGATAAAGCGCGACATCGTCGTGCAATAGGCGAACGCGGTGGCGCGAACGTCGGTGCCGTACTGCTCTGGCAGCCACACCGTGAAAACGGCAAAGTCGGCGTTCGCAAACCCCAAAATAGGGATGAACGCGAAGAACGCCAGGGTACTGTGCGAGTAGTATCCCCACCCGTACCCGCCGGCGATCCCCACGAACATCAGCGCATACATCAGCGCCAGCGTATTGCGCCGCCCGAGCACCCGCCCCATCCACGACACCGACAGGCACCCGACCACGCTCAGTACCGAGAGCAGGCCCAACCCCACGCTTGCCAGGTGCAGCCCCGCCGCCTTTGCCATCCCCTGTTGCGCCGCCAGATTCACAATGGCCGCGCCCAGATATTGCGAGCCCGCCCAGAAGCCGGTGAGCGCGATGAAGAGCAGCACCACATTGATCCACGTTTGCCGACGGTAGGGCGGCCGATTAATTTTGCGCAGAAATCCCCAGTACGACATCCGGCTCGCTTCGCCGGAAACCTTCACCCACCGCTCCGGCTCCTTCGTCTGGCTCCGGATGTAGAGAACGAACAGCGCGGGAATCAGCCCAATGAAGAACATCCATCGCCATCCGAGGCGAATGCCAATGAAGTAATTCACCACCGCGCCGAGCATCAGGCCCACAAACACGGCCGAGTGGAGCAGGCCGCCAAAAAACGGCCGCCTCCGTTCCGGCATCGTTTCCGCAACCAGCGTCCCCGCGATGGCCCATTCCCCACCGATTCCGAGCGCCGCGATGAAACGGAACAGGAACAGCTCCCAAATATTCTGTGAGAATCCCGCCAGGAAGGTGAAGACGGCGTACACCAGCACGCTGTACATCAACGCCGGAACTCGCCCTTTCCGGTCTGCGACCGGTCCCCAGACGAACGAGCAACCCCATCCCGCCAGAAAGATCGCCACCCCAAGCTGACCGAAGTAGCCGATCATCTGCGGGGTGGCCGGGTATCCGGACTTGGGCAGCAGCTCGGTCATGGCCGGAGCCAGCACCAACCCGAAAATGCTCTGGTTGAAGCCGTCCAGCGCCCAGCCGCCGAACGCGCCGATGAAGCCTTTCCATTGATTGGCCGAGATGCGGGTCTCGGCGGCGGTGACTTCGGTCTGGTTTCGGCTCACCCCGGCTCCTTCCGCAACATTCTTACCCTGCCGTCCGAAGGATTCCGGCCGTGAAGCGCGTCTCCCTCGGACCGCTCTTCCCGACGCAGTTGTCAGACGTCAGACAGGCCGTTGCCGGAGCGCAAGTGGCGCGCCCGCGGTCGCCGGTCCGGCGAATGACGGCAAGACAAGACAACTACCGGGTCGTTGCAGCAAAAGGATGGCCGGGCGTGGTCGCCTTAGCGAGAAGGGAAACATCGCCCAGTGATTCTATTTTCCAGCATTGATCCAGCAGGCGATCCGATTCTTCCTGTGTCAAAATGCCGGCCGCCAGCCCGCGAAATTTCGCATCGAGATCCTTGTCGCTCATCGGCCGTTCCAGACTGCCGACGGCGTGCTCGACATGCTTCTCCAGCTCTTTCCCGTTCTTGAGCTTGATCCGGACGTACGCTTCATCGGTGCGCAGCGCCGGATCGGCCTCGGCCTCTATCCGGTCGCGCAAAGCGATGACCCCGGGTTCCTTCACGCAATCGTCGGTGTATTCGGAGGGACCTGCCGCGCCGTAGCGGATGGCCACAGCCACGGAATGGAAGACGCTGAACTTGCCTTCGAGGCCCAACTGCGGCGTGCGCTTTCCCATCAGCTCGAGGACGTAAGGCGCCACCTTCAAATGGACGCTCTGAATCTCATCGCCCTTCAATCCGTGCTCGTTCCGGAGCTGGATGCCGCCATCGATGGCCGGATGCGCCACGATGCCGCAGGCGAAAGGCTTGTAGGTATTGAGCGAAACCTCGTAATGCTCTCCGAGTCCGTCCGTGATCTCGGACAAATTCCGCGCCGTGGACATCACGGCGGCGAATCCGCGCCGCCCCTCGAGAACCGTGGTGGAGCTGGTGAAGTTACTTTGCGCCAACAATGCCGATGCCAACCCGCATTGCGCCGCATGCCCCACGTGGAAGCCCTTGCACATCGTGCCGAGCATCTCCCGGATGCCGGAGGATTGCGTCCCCGCGGTGCCGAGAGCCCACGCCATTTGCCGGTCATCGAGCCCGAGAAGCTTTCCGGCGGCGGCCGCCGCGCCGAAAATTCCCGCTGTGCCGGTAATGTGCCAGCCCGCGTCATAATGCGCCGGGGTGACGGAGTTTCCGATGCGGCACTCCACTTCAACGCCCAGGATGAAGGCGAGCAGGAACTCCCTGCCTGTGCACGGGATATATTCCGCCAGGGCGAGCACCGCCGAGGCAACGGGCCCGGCGGGGTGAATGACCGTCCTCAAATGAGTGTCGTCGAAATCGAGCACATGGCTGGAGATGCCGTTGAGCAAGGCGGCATTGAGAATGTCCGTCCGCTCCCGCCGGCCCAGAACAGAAGCCTGGGCGGGCCCGGCGAAGGGCCGAAAAGCCGCCATCGCGCGATCCACCGCCTCGTGGCGGCAACCTCCGACCGCACAGCCGACCCAGTTCAGGATCGAGCGAGTTGCCTCGTGAATCACTGGCGGGGGTATTTTTTCGGCCTTTGCGTCCACAACAAAACGCGCGAGTGTGCCCGTTACTTCCATGGGGTGCTCCCTCCTTGACCAGTCACTTCCTCATCAGCGAGATGCCTGCGCTTGAAGCTCCGGCGAAAGCGGTGCGCGTGGAGGTGCCGGCTTGTACGCCGCGCCTGCCAGCCAACCGGCACAGATCCCTTATCCCTGCAGGCGGCGCGACGGCCAGATCATAATTCGGCCCGGGAAGATACGCAATTCCGCAAAAGCACGCCGCTCCGCTTCTGAAGAAGCTTCAGAAAACGATCCGTCCCTGTCGCGCCCGCTCCTTCATGAAGCGGCGGGTCTCCCGCGCCTTCCGCCCGGCCCGCCGATGCCGCGCCGCCGGCGGCTATTTGTCGGACTTGTTCTTGGGAGACTTCCTGTTCAGAACGTCAAGAAGCTCTTTCGCCGAGGCCGGCGGGTGAACCGTATTGTCGATGACGATATCCTTCGCGCTGACACCCTTTCCGTAGAGGTTCTCGTTGCCGCTGTTATCCGGGCGGAGGGTCGAGCCAGTCAGGGAGATTCCGGCAAACAGGCCTCGCGAACGCGAATAGGACAGAATTTCCGCTCGCATCGCGACATCGGTTTCCGCCGAGGCGGTGCGGCCCTTCGGTCCGGCGGCCGCCGACACGTCGCCGCCGAGCTTGACCTTGCTGCTGAGAATGGAACTGGCGCCGCGCGAATTCATCACCAACAGGACAAAATCCGTGGCCTGCCCTCCGAGCTGCAGTCCGATGCTTCCGCCTTCCAGCGCCATCATCGACGGCGCGCTCCACGGCCCGTCGAATTTTTTTCCGCTTCTGCACGTCATCACGCCGCGGCCGTAGCTGCCCCCGAACCCGAAGGCAAATTTGACCACCGAAGGCAGAACGATGACGCAATCCGCCTTATCCAGAACATCGGCCGGAATATCGTCGGGAACGTTGAGAATCTCTTCCATTACTTTTCCCGCGTTCTCAATGCGGCTGTTTTCCTTCTTTTGCGCGGACGCAGGCAGGCAAATCAGGATACCCATCAGCAGCGATGAAACAATATTCTTGATCATCTCGGTCCTCCGCGTTTTATTACCCGATTGCAGGGGCTGTCGCTCATCCGAGGGGACTCTACGGAAACTACATCTTCCTGAATGGACCGTACGATTCCCGGTTTTCCGGATTTGGCTCGCGTCTGATGAGACGACGGACAAGCATCAACAAGCCTGGCAGCTATCAGAACGCGCCGGACACGATTACCAGCCAGACGATCAAGGACTCGATCATGGCCTGGCTCTCTCTGCTTCGGAGCATATGCCCAATGCCCTGTCCGTTTCAAGCTGCCCGTCAGAGGGTCGCCGGGGCGGGGCTGGGACCATCCTGCCAATGCCATAGCCCGCCCCGCGCGCTGCCAGAGGTCCGATCGCTTACCCGCGTCCAGACTGCAAACCATAAATAACAAATTAATAGATCGTAATGTGGCCCCGGGAGCGTGCCAACGGGGTTATAGTGCGCTTAGGATTTTGTGTTTCTCAACCGCTTCCCATAGGCCCCATATCCGGAGCAACGGAGTAGAAAAAATGAA
This sequence comes from Candidatus Dormiibacterota bacterium, assembly GCA_035534495.1. Taxonomy (GTDB): domain Bacteria; phylum Acidobacteriota; class Terriglobia; order Acidiferrales; family UBA7541; genus JAKASX01. The sequence goes on from DATLRW010000033.1 coordinate 23,736, forward strand.
ACTTCACGTGGCTTTGGCCGCCGCTTTGACCCTTTGCATGATGCCGGCTTTAAACGTGGTGGCTCAACAGAACTGCTTCGCGGGATACGTAAACCGCCAGGCTCCGATGGTGCGCATGTCGGGCTATCTCCAGTTGGTCGAAACGATTCCCCTGCCGACCGTCGGCAAAATGGACCACCTGGCCTACGACCTCAAACGCCAGCACCTGTTCATATCCGGAGAGGTGAACAATGAGGTCGTGGTGGTCGATCTCCGTACCGGAAAGGTCATCCACGTGACCCATGTGTCCGGCAATCCCCGCAAACCGTTCTTCGATCCGGAGCTGAATGAACTGTGGGTGGACCTCGGGGACAACACCGCCGTGGCGATCGACGGCACCACGTTCGCCGTCACCAAAACGGTCGCCCTGACGGGCGGGAAAAACGCGCAAGACCGTGACCCGGATAACGCGGCCTATGATCCCATCCGGAAACTCTATTACGTCGGCGTGCGAAATAAGGTGACGGGCACGAAACAAGGTTCCATCGAAATCGTCGATACGCGCGCGGCAAAGCTGGCCGGAAGGATCCCCCTGGATGTGGATGAACCGGCCGGCCTCGCGCTCGACCCGGCCGGCAACCGGTTATATGTGGGCGTGGGGGATGTCGTAAACGGCCAAAGCATTGTCAAGGTCGTGGATACGGCCAAGCGCGCGGTCATCGCCGAGTGGCCCATTACCGGCGGCCCGCAGCCGCACGTCGCCGAGATCGATGCCGCTCATCACCGCCTGTTCCTGGGCAGCCGCCTGGGAGGCGGCCATACCGAGCCCGGCGTGTTAGTGGTCCTCAGCACGGACAACGGAAAACTCGTTCAGAACCTGCCTGCTCCCGGAGGAGGCGATGAACTTTTTTACGATGCCGCCTCTTCGCGAATCTATTTCTCGGGAGCCGACGGTACCATGGCTGTCTACCACGAGGACGATCCGAATCATTTCCGCCTGCTGAGCAAGGTCCCCACCGGCCCAATAGCCAAGTCCGGCATCTGGATCCCGGAGCTGAAGCGATACTACGCTGCCGTGCCCGCGGCTCTGGAGATTATATTGCCCGCAGACAAGACCAGCATGAGCGACTGGGTCACCGACCCGGCCCATCTCATGGTGTTCAAACAAATCCCCTGAAAGTGTCCTTCTCCGGCTGAGGGTGGGGTTCCCTGGCGGCTGGATTTGATGAGATTGACGCGGCAGGCGCGCGCTCAGGGCAGGCGCTGCCGCGGGATGGAAGTATCGACCTCGGCCTGGCTCTGCACATGATCTATTTCCTGCAAAACTTCCCCGCCTGCGCCGCCAGGATGGTGCGTTTCCTGAAGCCCGGAAGCCGTTGACCTGCGAATTGAGGACGACGGGCCGCGTAAGGGCATGTGGAGCGTGAGTCAACCGCAGTGGGTTACCATCTTGCGCCGGACGCTTTAGCAAACGACTTTTCGCCTCCGCCGAGGGTGATATACAGTTTGGGCGCCATGCTGATGGAATGCTCCAG
>DATLRW010000034.1:0-13278 GCA_035534495.1 Candidatus Dormiibacterota bacterium
ACCGTGTTGGACGATATCGGAAAGCTCATTTCCGCGTCGGGACCGGAAAGCGCCAGCAGGTGGGGCCGCTTGAAAACCCCTCCGATCGCGATCCCGCCGATCGAATAGGCGAGCTGAAGTGGCGTAACGGTTGTCGCGCCCTGCCCGATCGCGACGGAAATCGTTTCCCCCGGATACCAGGGCTGATCGAGCACGCGCTTCTTCCATGCGACCGATGGCACCAGGCCCGGCTCCTCCCCCGGCAGGTCGATTCCCGTGCGTTTCCCCAACCCCAGATGGGAGGCGTAGTAGCTGATCCGGTCGATTCCCAGGCGCATGCCGACGTTATAAAAAAATACGTCGCAGGAATGAATGATCGCCTGGCGCAGGTCCACGCGGCCGTGTCCGTGTTTGTTCCAGCAGTGGAATACCCGGCCGTAAAAAACGGCGCTGCCCGGACAGTACGCGGTGAAATCGGGCGAGAGCGCTCCCGACTGCAACATGGCCACCGCCATGATGATCTTGAAGACCGAGCCGGGCGCCAGTTGCGCCTGGATGGCGCGGTTCAGAAGCGGACGCTCGGGATTGTCGTTCAACGCTTTCCACTGGGCCGGGGTGAGGCCTTTGGCGAACTGGTTGGGATCGAAGGACGGCCAGCTCGCCATCGCGAGCACTCCGCCTGTCTGGGGATTCAGCGCGACAACGGCGCCCTCTTTGCCGTTGAGATCGTTTTCCGCCACCCGCTCCAGGTTCGCGTCAATCGTCAGGCGGATGGATTTTCCGGGTATGGCCGGTTTTTCCTCGAGGGTGCCGCGCACGGCGCCACGACTGTCGACGACGACCCGGCGGCTGCCATCGGTCCCCATGAGGATGCTGTTGTATTCGCGCTCAAGGCCCGATTTGCCCACCAGGTCGCCGGGCTGGTATCGGCCATGACTCTTGGCGATATCCTTCGGGTTGACGTCGCCCACATAGCCCAGAACGTGCGCCAGGAAATCATCCGGCGGATAGCGCCGCCGCTGCACCGTGAGAAGGTTCAGGCAGGGGATATCGGTCTGGTGAGATTCGACGAATGCGACATCGGCCTCGGAGGCATCCGTCTTGATCACCAGCGGCTGATAGCGGGGCAGCGAGGCGGCATCGGACACCTCCTGCTCCAGGTCGGGCAGGGCAATGCCGAGCCCGGTGGCGATTTCCGCCAGGTCCGCCTTGACCACCTGCGGCGAATCGCGATTCAGCAGCACGCTAAAGGAGGGGTAATTGTCCAGCAGAACCCGCCCGTCGCGATCGAAGATGCGGCCCCGGGGCGCGATGATCGGAATGGTCCGGATCCGGTTCTGGTCGGCCAGTTCGGCGTAGTGCTGGGTGTTGAGAACCTGCAGCCGCCAGAATCCGAAAAGCAGAAACAGGATGGCCAGGACGATAGCGACCCACAGCGCAGTCAGACGGCCCTCAGGCATTTTTTGGTCGTCTTCGATCCTGCGCACCAAGTACTCTCGGCTCCCCGCACCTCGCGTGCGTTCAGTGGGTCAACGCTATCACCGCAGCGCCGCCCCTGCAAGACATGCTCTCACGCGAGAGGGGAAATCAGGAAAGCCGGGGCCGGCCCCGCCTGCGGAGGGGGCCGTCAGGACTTCTGCAGCCGGTCGAGCTGGGGAAAAATCAGCACGGCCAGGGTCGCCGCGAGCAGGGAACCGATCAGCCAGTAGAGACTCAGAATCGATCCGGGCTGTTCCAGCAAGTATCGCTCAACCACCGCGATGATCACCCGCTCCAGCCCGTACAGGACAAACGTCAACGCGAAACGGCTCAGCGGAACCTCCACGTTGATCCGGTAGCCGACCCAGGTGGCGAGGTACCCCACCACGGTCAGCGCAATTCCATAGATCCCCAGGGGCAGGTGGCTGATCGCGTCCTGCGCCAGCCCGATTCCGGCGCCGAGAAGCATGCCGGATACGGCGTTGCGCCGGGCGAGCGAGAAATAGATGGTCACCAGGAGGGGCAATTCGAGCAGCCCGGCGTGCGGGAAATAGATCGGCAGGAAACCCTGCAAAAACAAGGCGATCAGGGCCACGCCGATGGTCGATCCGGCGTAGTATTTGTGGACCGCGTCGAACGAATTGTCTTTGACAACCAGTGACATAGATCGAGACGAACCGAGCGCATTGTAGAACAGGCTTGCCCGCGCGGCAGCCGTCAGGCCGCCCGGCGGGGGCGGCACAGCCACAGCTCAGCGATGGGACCCGGCGCCCGAATCCCCGGCCGTCGATGGCGGGAGCGGCTTCGGATGCAACAAAACCACCAGCACGTCTTCCAGCCGATCCAGTTGGGCCGCCGGACGCACCTCAATCTTCTGGAACGGATTTGCCGGCCTCGAAGCCAGGACGGTTCCCACGGGCAAATCCTTCGGGAAAATCTGGTCCAGGCCCGAGGTCAGAACGGTCTCGCCGGGCTTGATCTTCTCGCCGTCCTCGACGTAGTCCATGCGCAGGTCGGGTCCGTCGGTGCCTTTTACGACACCCTCGACCCTCGACCCGGACAGCAGCGCCCCGACGCCGCTCTGGCGGTCGGTCACGAGCAGCACCTGCGAGCTCGAGGGGAAGCTTTCCAGTATTTTGCCGACAACCCCGTTCGGCGTGATTACGGCCATATCCCTGTGAACCCCGTCCCGGGCGCCGCGGTCGATGTAAAGCACTTTGCTGGCCGGCGCGAGGCTGGCGCCGATGACGCGCGCCGCCAAAAGCGGCAATGCGGGGTTCGACTGGCGAAAAGCGAGCAGCGCGGCCAGCCGATCCCCTTCGGCGGCCCTTCCGCGCAACCGATCGACCTGCAGCTGCAGCTGGTCCACTTCGGCTTGCAGGTGCCGATTCCGGGCGCGCGTGTTCTGCAAATCGATATATCCGCTCCAGAGCGCGCCGATCCAGTCGATCGACGACGTGCCGGCCCGGCCGGCCGGCGTGAAAACGTCGGCGGCCCAAACCTGAATGAGGCGAATATGGTGATTGCGCTGGATTTGGAAGGCGAGCAGCAGCAGCTGCGCGGCCACCGCCGCGGCAAGGAAAAGCAGCGGGCGGCGAGAGGGCGAAACGCTCATCGGGAGTTCGGATTCAGTCGATGCACACTTGGCGCAGAAGCTTGAAATCCAGCAACATTTTCCCGGTCCCCAACACGACCGAGGCGAGCGGGTCTTCGGCGATCGAGACGGGCAGTCCGGTTTCCTCGCGAATCCGCTTGTCGAGGTTGCGCAGCAGCGCGCCGCCGCCGGTCAGCACGATGCCCCGATCGCTGATGTCGGCCGAGAGCTCGGGCGGGGTTCGCTCGAGCGCCACGCGGATGGCGTTGACGATGATGCTCACGGCTTCCGAGAGCGCTTCCCGAATCTCCGCGTCGTCGATCGTGACCGTGCGCGGCACGCCTTCAATCAGGTTTCGCCCCTTGACTTCCATCGTCAGCGGTTTCTCCAGCGGGTAGGCGGAGCCGACGTCGATCTTGATCTGCTCGGCGGTGCGCTCGCCGATGAGCAGGTTATATTTCCGCTTCAGATAATTCATGATCGCTTCGTCGAGTTCGTTGCCCGCCACGCGCACCGACCGCGAGTAGACGATCCCGCTCATCGAGATCACCGCGATGTCCGTCGTGCCCCCGCCGATGTCCACCACCATGTTGCCGGACGGCTCCTCGATCGGCAGTCCCGCGCCAATCGCCGCGGCCATCGCCTGTTCCACCAGAAACACCTCGCTGGCCCGGGCCCGATAGGCCGAATCCTGCACGGCCCGCTTTTCGACGGGAGTGATCTCGCTCGGCACGCCGATCACGATCCGCGGATGCACCAGCAGGCGACGGTTGTGCGCTTTTTGGATGAAATAGGTCAACATCCGCTCGGTCACCTTGAAATCGGCGATCACGCCATCCTTCATCGGTTTGATCGCCACCACGTTTCCGGGCGTTCGTCCGAGCATTTCCTTGGCTTCCCGCCCTACGGCGACCACTTCCATTCGGGTCTTGTTGATCGCGACGATCGATGGCTCGTTGACCACCACTCCCTTGCCGCGCACGTAGACGAGGGTATTCGCCGTTCCGAGGTCGATAGCGAGATCGGATGAAAACAGGCTGAGAATCGAGCGGGCGTTATAGCCGTTCTTTATTAATCCGGGCACTTGGGGACACCTATCTGCCAGGCCGCCGGGATGGAGCCCAGGATGGGGCGGCGGGCGCTCCGGCGAAGCCATGACGGAGACGGCAGAGCAAAATGGCCCGGAGCGGTCGCTGCCGGGCCTCGGCTATCTGAAGTCTCTCGTGAAAACCCACCGGGTCACCTTGGCCCTGGCGCCTCTTTCGGAAGGAAAACAGAAGCGCCGCAGCGGCTTTCGGGCGCTGCATCCACGGTCGGAAGCTGAAAACCGACTCTAACATAGCGGTACTAGGCTTTCAACTGCACTGCCGATCGCCGGGACCCTCCCTTTTACGACACAAGCAAAGGCAATCGAGGGGCCGCTTCTTCGCTGCCAGCACCCCTGGTCCGGGCTGGTTTTCGCGAATCCATCATGGTTGTTTTTTGTGGCCGGCCGAAACGTCTACTATAATTACGCCCTGGTGAACCCCTAATGTTCGACCTGCATAGTCGTGACTTGACGGTGAAGATTGTCCTGGGCGTGGTGCTGGGAATGGTGTCGCTCGGCATGCTGCTGTATCTGGTGCCCATGCCGAACACGCCCCTCCAGACTGGTACCGACGCCCTGGCCGACGTCGCCGGGCAAAGAATCACCGTTGGCGACGTGCAGCGCCGGCTCGATTTGATGTCCCAGCAGCAGCAAATTCCCCAACAGATGCGCGGCTTGTACGCCCACCAGATTCTGGATCAGATGATTTTCTCCAGGCTCCTGGAGATGGAAAGCTCCCGTCTGGGCATCCGGGTCAGCGATCAGGATGTGGCCGACGAGATTCGTCAACTGCTCCCCGCCGCCTTCCCCAAGGGGAAATGGATTGGCGCCCAGGCGTATACGACGATGGTGCAGCAACAGTTCGGCCTTACCGTTTCCGATTTCGAGGATGAGCTTCGAAGGGGGCTCCTCGAGGAGAAATTCCGGCAGCTGGTGACGGCCGATGTGTTCGTCACTCCGCAGGATGTCCGCCAGGAATATCTGCGCCAGAATGAGAAGGTCAAGATCGACTACGTTCAGGTCAATCCCGGCGTGCTCGCGGCCAAGCTCCAGCCGACCGAAAGCGAACTGCAAGGCTGGTACGACGCCCATAAAAGCGAATATCAGGTTCCCGAGAAACGGTCGGCCAACTATCTTCTGCTCGATCTCAATTTGCTCCAGAAGAATACGGTTATCCCGGACAATCAGCTGCAAGCCTATTACAACGCGCATATCGATCAATACAAGGTCCCCGAACGCGTCCACGTGGAACATATTCTTTTCATGACGGTGGGCAAAACGGACGCCGAAATCGCTGAAATCCGGAAACAAGCCGAACAGGTTCTCCAGGCGGTAAAGCACGGTGGCGATTTCGCCAAGCTCGCCAAACAATATTCGGAAGACCCCGGCAGCAAGGCCAAGGGCGGGGATCTCGGCTGGATCATCCGCGGGCAGACAGTCCCGGCTTTCCAGCAGGCCGCCTTCAGCCTACCGGTCGGCCAGGTGTCGGATCTGGTCAAGACGCAGTATGGGTTCCACATCATCAAGGTGCTGGGCCGTGAGGCGGCGCACACCCTGAGTTTTACCGAGGTCCGCGGCCAGATCCTCCAGACTTTGCTGACCGCGCAGGTGCAGAAGGAATCGCAGCAGATTTCCGACAACATGGCCAGTATCGTCGGCCAGTCGAGCCGGCAGTCGCTCGCGGCCGTTGAAAACGCCTTGGGGCCGCAAGCGAAAGCGAGCCTGGTCATGGGCCAGACCCCGCTGGTTTCCGTGACGCAACCGATCCCCGGTTTCGGCGGGTCGAACAGCTTGCGGGACGCGCTTTTCGCCCAGGGCACTGGCCAGTTGAGCCTGCCGATCGATACGCCGCAAGGATACCTCATCCTCGATGTCAACCAGATCGTTCCCACCCATCAGGGGACTTCGGCCGAGGTTCACGACCGGGTCCAAAGCGATTACATCCAGGCGAAATCCTCCGACGAGGCTCGCCTGGAAGCCGGCAATCTGGCTGCCGCGCTCAAGCAGGGCAAGCCGCTGGCTCAGGCGGCCAAGGCGTTGGGGTTGCCGGTTCAGTCCGCGGAATTCTCGCGGGTCGGCAGCGTCGGCAACGTTCCCGCCCGCCAGTTTCTGGCCGCCTTCACCGCGCCGGTCGGACAGGCGCAGGGACCGATGCAGGTGAACAGCGACTGGTACGTTTATGCGGTGACGGCGCACGAAGAGCCGTCCGAGGCCACCTTCGAAACTCAGCGCAGTTCGATCCGGCAGGAATTGCTCACCACGGCCCAGAACAACGCCTTCGACGCGTTCCGGCGCGCCCTGGAAAACCAGATGAAGAAGCAGGGCAATCTCACCATCAACAACGCGAACCTCAAGCAGATCACGAATCCTAGCCAGACCTAGCCGGACGAGAAAAGCCCGACCGTCGGCCGCCCTAGCGTTTCAAGGCCTATCCACGTTTTAAAATTTAGCGGCCCTTGTGGGGAAGGGGGCAGGGGGGGGGTCTGCTTACGATTCGCGTAGGATGACTTCACCGCGGGCGATGACGTTGTCCTCGATCGCGATGCGGTATTTGTAGGCGCCCGGTTTCGCGCCCGGGCGCGGGGTGCCGCTCGAGAGACGCATGCCCGGCGGGGCTTGAAAGACGTTCGAGGAAAAAGGGGAACGGTTGGGATCGAATTCGATCTTGAGGTTTCCCGCCTCCGTGTACCAGGTGATCTGGTCCTTCGGACCGAGGACGATCGTTTCGGGAACTACGCCGATCAAAACGGATTTTTCTGCCATGATGTTTCGCCCGCGGAACCGGTTGCAAGGGGCGTCCCGCAACGATACCACAGGGCGCCGGAAAACCTCAGACTGTCGTCAGAAACAGCGTGGGCCGATCCGCCGTTTTTCCCGTCCACTCCCAGTAGCGAACCAGGATCGCATAGACCCAGAGCCCCACTTCACCTTCGCCCCAAAGCACATAACGGAGCGATTGCCCCATCAGATTCCGCCCGCTCAGTATGATGAACAGACTCATCGGGTCGATCAGCTCGGTGATGAAGGCGATCGTATTGGCAATCGCCACCGCGCCCCATACCTCGATCACGTAGTGCCGGTCCTCCTGCCGCGCGCTCACCCGCAGCCGGCTGATGAATTCACTGCGGTTGTCGAGCAGGTTCACGTGCAGGAAGACCAGCGGACCGTTCACACGGAAATTTCGACGAATGTCCTCGGCCTTGCGGGCGCGGTAGGCCGCATCCGCTGCATGGCAGGGCACCAGGTTCACTTTCTTGCCCGCAAGACTTGGCCAAAGTCTGGCCGAGTCATCGTCGACGAACTCCATCCCCGCCACGCGAAGCTCCTTCGCCCGCTCGTAGCGGCTAAGGGCGCTGAAGGTCAAAATGACGCAGATAAAAATCGCCGAGATGATCACGCCGTCGGGCCGCTCGAACACGTTGGCGATGAAGGTGTAAACAAAGACAAGCGTGACGACGGAAAAGAGCACGCTCCAGAGTAGGCTCCCAGCACGCTCGCTAGGCGCCGCGCGAAATTCCCGCGCGAAGGCGATCGTCACTGCGGCTGCCGCCGAAAGAATCAGCGCCAGAACGCCGGTGGCGAAAGCGCCTGCCTGGCCGTTCACGCTCGCGTGGAAGGCAAGCGTGACCAGGATGCTCACCGCCAAGAGAGCGGTCACCATCGGCCGCCGGTAGGCTACCCATCGCGGCGCCATTCCGAAACGCGGCAGATACCGCGGCACCAGATTGATCAGCCCGGCCATCGCCGATGCGCCACCGAGCCAGAGCATCGCAATCGTCGAAATGTCGTAGACCGTGCCGAAGCCGTTGCCCACCAACCGGTGGGCGAGATAGGCGATGGCGCGCCCGGAGGCGGGCCCTCCCTCGCGATAGGCGCTCGGGGGAATCAGCATCGCGGTGACGAAGCCCGAAAGAATCAGCAGAAAGCCCATGATGATCGCGGCCGCAGCGAGGAGCTTCCGCGTGTCACGAATCCGGCCCAGCGGGACAGTGCGTTTCCTATCCTCCTGGCCGCCTTCGATCAGTGGCATCACCGAAACTCCCGTTTCAAACCCGCTCAAGCCGAGGGCAAGGCTGGGAAAAACAATGGCCGACCCGAGCATCACTCCCGTCCAGTCGTGGCCGGGCGCCTGGAGGAACAAGGTCTGATGCCAGGCGGAGATGAGCGCCGGCTGGCGCAGGATGTCGCGCAGACCCACCAGAAGAACCACCAGATTTAGCAGAAGGTAGGGAACGACGGCGGCCACGGCGACAGCTATCACCTCGCGGAATCCAATAAAAAACAGAACCCCCAGGGCCATCAGCAGAAGGATGGTCAGGGAAAACTGGGAATGTGCCAGGTAGCGGTGAAGGTAGGGATTTTCGATTGCGTGCCGGGCACCATCGGCGGCGGAGACCGTGATGGTAAGGACAAAATCGGTGGCGGCGAAGCCGAGCAGCACCAGGACCACGACTTTCGATCGCCAGCCCGAAAACAGATTCTCAAGCATAGCGATCGAGCCCTGGCCCGCGTATGAGCGCCGCGCCACGGCCGCATAGACCGGCATCACGCCGAACACAGTCACCAGGACCAGGAGCAACGTTGCCGTCGGCGCCAGCATCCCCGCGCCGATCAGTGCAATGCCCGGCTGGTAGGCCAACGAGCCGAAATAGTCGAGACCGGTTAGGCACAATACCGCGTACCACGGAGAACCGCGCTCGACGGGGGCCGGCTCGTCCAGCCGGCCCCCGCTCGTAAGCCACCGGCCGAGTGCCGTGGACGCAGGCGCCGTTTCGCGCGTCGGCACTTCCAGCAGGCGCGGCGAAGCCGGCGGGGTAGCGGGAGAGTTTGGATCGGCTTCAGACACGAGGGCTTGCTTTCACCGGATTGCGAAGGGCCGACCTATTCATTTGCACGTTGTATGAAGCCTCGCGCTGCGCGGCAGGCAGGAAATCATGCCTCCGTCGCACCATCGCCATGTCGAAACGTGGACTACGAAGCGAGCGCGGGCCGGTCAGATGATCCCGCGAACCGCCTGGATGATATGTTCGGCGGAGATGCCGAATGCGGCAAGCAATTCGGCTTCCTTGCCCGAATGTGGCACGCTCGTGACGGCCAGTTGCCGCGCGCCTTCGAGGCTGGTGCCGGAAACCGCCAGGGCCCCCAGCACCGCTTCGCCCAATCCGCCCTCCGGGTAATGATCCTCGACGGTTACCAGCCGCCTGCCGGCGCCGGCGATTTCCGCACCGAGCGCTACTCCGTTGATCGGCTTCACGCAGTACAAATCGATCACGCGGACGGCGATTCCATCGCCCTTCAGCGCATCGGCGGCCTTCAGGGCCTCGTGCAGGGTGATGCCGGCCGCGACGATTGCCGCCCGGTCGCCGTCGCTGCGCCGGACCACCTTGAAGCCGGGCACCGGAAAGCGCTCGTCGTTCGGGTAGATCACCGCTGTTTTCGGGCGACTGGTGCGGATGTAGCAGATGCCCGGCCGGCTCGCCGCCGCCTCCACCATTTTTTCGGCGCATACGGCATCGGACGGATAGAGCACGGTGGCACCCGGCAGTGTGCGCATGGCCGCCAGGTCTTCCAGGCCCATTTGCGAGGGGCCGTCTTCGCCAATCGAGATCCCGCAGTGCGATCCCACGAGTTTGATATGGGTCCGGCTGATGGCCGCCATGCGCGTTTGGTCGAATGCGCGTCCGAGGAAGCAGGCGAAGGTCGCGGCAAACGGTGTCCATCCGCGCGCGGAAAATCCGGCGGCTGTGGCCACCATGTTCTGTTCCGCGATGAAACCCTGGAAGAAGCGGTCTGGGAAGGCGTTGTGGAACGTCTCCGTGTAGGTCGAATTTTGCACGTCGCCGTCCAGAGCCACCACGCGCGGATGGACGGCGCCCAGCTTGGCGAGCGCGTCGCCAAAGGCCACCCGCGTCGCCACCATCTGCCCCAGCTTGTAATCCGGGGCAGCCGGGGAAGGAAAATCGCTGCGCGGCGGGGTCAGGTCGCGCGCGTAGGAACGCGTATCCACGGCCGGGACCGGCGGCACATCGCCCATTTCCGCCAGCGCGCGCGACAATTGCTCCTCATTGAGCGGTTTTCCGTGCCATCCCTCCTTATCAGCGAGGAAGCTCACCCCGTGTCCCTTCTCGGTTCGCGCGACGATCGCATAAGGCTTGCTGGCCGCTTGGGCCCGGTCGAGCGCGGCGAGCACGGCGGCGACGTCGTGGCCGTCGATCACTTCCGTTTCCCAGCCCTGCGATTCGAATTTCCGCCGGTAGACTTCGGCGTCATGGGAATACATGGTTCGCTGGCTTTGGCCGAGCGAGTTCACATCGGCCAGCGCCACCAGATTGTCCACATGGTGATAGGCGGCCACCGCGGCCGCTTCCCACACATTTCCCTCGGCCATCTCGCCGTCGCCCATGAGCACGTAAATGCGGACCGGCCGCTTTTCGAGACGCGCGCCCAGAGCCAGCCCCAGCCCGACCGAAAGTCCCTGCCCGAGCGAACCGGTGGCGGCGTCGACCGCGCGAATCCGCGGCGTTGGATGGCCCTCGAGTTCGCTCGAGAATTGCCGAAGCGTCAGCAGACGGCCCACGGGGAAAACGCCGGCTTCGGCCAGCGCCGCGTAGAGGATCGGCGCGGCATGCCCCTTCGACATCACGAAGCGGTCGTTGGTCGGCGCGTCCGGGTTATTCGGGTCCATCTTCATCGCGTGAAAAAACGTCCCAGCCATCAGTTCGGCGCAGGAAAGGCAGGAGGTGGGATGGCCCGAGCCGGCCGCCGTGGTCATCCGCATCGAATGAATGCGAAGCAGGCGAGCCTTCTCACGAATTTCCTGAATCAATTCCGGGGCAGGAGCGGCTTTCGCGCTGTTTGCCATAAACGCCTCCAAGGGCTGGTTGTTAAAAGTCGATTCTATCCAAACCGGAACGCCGGTGTTAGCGATCCGCGGCCGAAACGGGAGGCACGCCGCAGACGGCAAGCCGCTTATTGTAGCCGTCTTCGGGCGTCGATGCCCGCGACGGCAATACAAAATGGAAAGGCGAAACGCCTGCCCTGCGGAAACCGCGCCGTTTCATGCCGGGCAATGCCTATTGACTGACTATCGAGGAGATGATGCGAAACCTTACAATGATTCACCCGCCCCGGGTTGCGAGGCGGGCTGGCGAGGGCGAGTCTAAACGTTTAAGATCGTTTCTTGATCTTTCCGGCGTCGAGCAGCCTCTTGCGCCCGCCGGCATGTGTGGAATTCGATCAAGGGAAAGAACGATATCATGAACGAACAGATCGGTGAGTTAAATCCCCCGGACCGGCTGATGTTGACACCGGGCCCCTCCTCCATTCATCCGCGCGTCTACCGCGCGATGTCCTCGAAGATGGTGGGGCACAACGACCCCTGGTTTGTGAGCATGGTGATGAACGAGGTGCAGGTGCTGCTTCGGCAGGTCTTCCGCACCGAGAACCGCATCACCTTTCCCATCTCCGCCGCGGGATCGGGCGGAATCGAAGCCGCGATGGTCAATCCGCTCGAGGAAGGCGACGAGGCCCTGATCTGCGTCAACGGCACCTTCAGCCAGCGCATGGCCGACATCGCCGAGCGCGCCCGGGCGCGCGTGACCCCGGTCAGCGCCCCTTACGGCCGCGCGGTCGATCCCGAAGACGTCCGCCGCGCCGGCAAGGGGAAAAAGGTCAAGATTGTCGGCGTCACGCACGGCGAAAGCTCGACGACCGTCGCCAGCCCGATCGAGGAATATCGCAAGGTGGCCGACGAGCTCGGGGCCATTCTCGTGGTCGATTGCGTTTCGACGCTCGCCGGCATGCCCGTCGACGTGGATGGCACGCCCATCGACATCTGTTTCAGCGGGACGCAGAAGGCGCTCGGCGCCCCTCCGGGGCTGAGCCCGATCACCGTGGGCGCGCGGGCCGAGGAGATCCTGCGTTCGCGCAAGACCAAGGTGCAGAGCTGGTATTTCGATCTCACCACCACGATGAACTATTGGGGCAAGGAACGCACCTATCACCACACGCCGGGCATCCCTCTGATTTACGCCTTCCGCGAGGCGCTTCGCATGGTCATGGAAGAGGGGCTCGAGGCCAGTTGGGAGCGGCACCGGTCGAATCATCATGCCTTTATCGCCGGGATCGAAGCGATCGGCCTGAAGCCGTTCGTCACCGATCCGGCCCGGCGGATGATGACCGTGACGGCCATCGAGATCCCCGAGGGCATCGATGGCAAGAAGCTGCAAAAGCAGATGCTCGATGAATTCGATATCGAGATCGCGGGCGGCTTGGGTCCTCTGAAGGGAAAGATATGGCGCGTGGGGATCATGGGCTATACGTCCCAGCGCAAAAACGTTCTTCTGGTGCTTGCCGCCCTGGAAAAGGCCCTCAGCGACCAGGGCTTCCGCGTGCCAGCCGGCGCGGGCGTAGCGGCGGCGATCCGTTTCTTCTCCGAGACGAGGGCCGCCACCGCGGTGAAGTAGCCCGGGCGAGCGGCCATATAGGGAAGGTCGAGACTAAGGCAGGGGCATCCCCGGCATAGCCACGATTCCGCCCATCCGCAGGATTTCCCGGTATTCGGTTTCGGTGACCGGAGAAACCGGTTGCCTGGGGTTTTTCAGGAACTTCACGTGATGCAGGGCCGGGTTTCCCCTCATTTCGGTCAGTGGCACCGGCCTCGAAATCCGCTCGAGCGCGCGCAAGTCGATGATTATCGCCTTAGCCGTCGGGTCTCCGGGATCGATGTAGGGGTCCCGGGTCACTTCCGCCAGCGCATACACCCAGCGGTCGGGCGTGCCATGGTAGGCCAGCACCCGGTCGCCACGCCGCATCAGCTTCGCCAGGCGCCTGATGGGCAGGCGGGAACCGGCGCCTCGCCACATCTCCTTTCCTTTCACGAAAAGGGTATCCCAATGGTACTGGCGAGGGTCGGACGACAGAATCCAGTAGCGGCGCTCGGTTGTTGGTTCCATCGAGGAGTGTGAATGGCGCAATATACACGCTCTTGCATCCTGAGGAAAGCCAATCGTTGCAGGTTTTTAAGAGTCAGGCGGCGAAAAGGCGAACAGGATGCCGTAGCGGGAGGGCCCGGAAAGCGGATTTTTTTAGCCCAGATCCACCCAAACCTCATCTTCCCGCAGCTCGACCGGGTAGGTCG
>DATLRW010000035.1:0-5338 GCA_035534495.1 Candidatus Dormiibacterota bacterium
TTCAGTTCCCACAAATCAATATCCTGCGCCGTGAGCCCGTTTCGCTTGAGCAACTTCGGCACCGCAACGACCGGGCCGATGCCCATCTCATCCGGGTTGCAGCCGGCCCCTGGAAATCCCGGAATATCAGGAGCGGGACAAAACCCAGTTGCCGGGCGCGCTCGGCCGACATTACGAGCGCGGCCGATGCCCCGTCCGAGAGTTGCGACGAGTTTCCGGCCGTAACCGTTCCCTGTCCGCTATCGGGATCGAAATAAGGCTTGAGAGCGGGCAGCCCTTCGAGCGTCGTATCCGGCCGTTTGCACTCGTCGCGGCCGCAAACGAGATCCTCGGTTCCCGTCTTTTCGCCGGTTTTCCCGTCGAGGATGGCTCTGGTGATTTTGATCGGGGCGATTTCGTTTTGGAAAAAAACCTCGCGCCGGGCGCGGACGATGCGCTGCTGTCTCCGCAGGGCATACTCATCCTGCGCTTCCCTGCCGATCTTGTAGCTCTTGGCGACGACCTCGGCCGTCTGGCCCATCACCATGTACAGGCCCGGCAATCGCTTCTGGAGCCCCGGATGAGGGGAGTTGTCCCGAGCCACCGCCGTGATGCTTTCCACCCCTCCGGCAACGGCCACGTCCACGCCCTCCTGAACGATCTGGTGCGCGGCTACGGCAATGGCCTGCAGGCCGGACGAACAGAACCGGTTGATCGTGGTGCCCGCAACCGACGTGGGCAGACCGGCCAGCATCGCCGCGATTCGCGCCACGTTATGCCCCTGGCTCCCATGTGGGTAGCCGCACCCCAGGACCACGTCCTCGATTTCCGCGGGATCGACCTGCGGCGTCTTTCGCAGCACGTCGCGGATACAGTGCGCGGCCAGCTCATCGGGCCGGGTCATATTGAATGACCCTCGGTGCGATTTCGCGAGCGGCGTTCGCGACGTGGCGACAAGGACGGCTTCTCTCATCTGGCTCCCCTGGCGTTGAGGGCGAATATTCAAAGTCTGCCATGCGACCGGCCTGATTCATAGTTACATACGGTTACAATTTCCCCGTCCCTGTTCGCGCAAGGGAAACCAAGGGACACTGACACCAGCGATGGGCAAATGAGGCCCTTCACCGCGCCGGGCGCCGCTATCGCATGGATGTTTGGGGATATTTGGTGCCCAAGAGAACGGAGCTATGTTGGGGGCCGCCGGTAGCGCAGATCTTAAACTTCTTGTGCTCTTGCGCCGCGCAGTCGCCGGGCGTGGCAAAGCAGGCCGCATTTTCGCCCGTGGCGGAACGCTCGGGCACGCGTACCCCTAGCACACGCTTGACGTGCCTTGCTTGTCGAGCGTTTGCTGGTCGTTCGTCTGCGAGTCACCTTTCGGGATCTCAACGGTTTCAGCGTCCAGGCACGAAAAGAATAAGACTTTCTCGAAATCGGAGGGGTATGTCCATTTGGACATGCCGTGCGGAATGGGAACACCACGCGAGAGAGTGACGCTGCTGTAAACAAGAAGCCAGATAGCTGAATGCGGCAGCTTGGCGCGGTACCTCGGTAGAAGCTTATTTTTAGCGCTGATTCTGAACGCAAGCTGCTCATATATTTCGGGGGCCGTCATACAAGCAGATTCGCCACTGGTCCAATGTTCGCCAGTTGTATCAATGTGGATTACATCAACGCCTTTGGGCAGGTTACCCCGACTGGAAAACGTGGCATAAGGGGTTGCTCGCCTGCTGTTCGATTTGACAAATTCAACGAGCGCTTGAGCCATGTCCCGTTTGCCGCGGCTTGCACCCTCAACATTCCAGAAGCGCACCAGGACCCGGACCGACGTCACACGTGGTGTGCGATAGTACAGTTCCTCGGCGATCCGAATCACATCTTGGTGCGACCTCTCCTCAGCCACGGGGGAAGATCGACCCCCGCCGGACCGCAGAAGCTCGGTTGCTTCAACCCCCAGGGGACCCGTGGCAGTCTCTATCTTAAAATCAGGTTCCTCGAAATCCTCGATCCTCCCGTCTGGAATAACCGCGCTTGCGCGGCGGGCGGCTTCGAGAAACCACCTCTCAATCATTTTTTTCTTACGGCCCGCATCTGTTGCTGCCATAATCACGTGCTCACTCGAAAGAGGCCGCAACTGTGTCCAGCCTGTTCTTGGCCGCGAGCAGGTCATCTCGGAGCTGGAGCGCCAACTTCGTTGTTGATCCCAACTTTACGAAGCCCGGCGTTGTAAGCGGAATTGACGCGCTCTGTGCGTCGAGGTCAAGCAACCGTGAGTATAGTCGGAGCCGGTCTTCGAGCAAAGGCTTCATCGTCGCGCGGTCCCGCGCACATTGCATATTGTCATACACGCCAAGCAAGTCCGCCGTGGCTCGGAGATAAATCGCGCCACTATTCGCCGCCTGATCGAGCGCCTGAAGCGCGGCGGAGTCCGGAGATGTTAGCCGGTCCGGGAAATTAAAAGGGCTAGTTCCATACCCTTGCAGGGCGTTCCGCGCCGCGATAATGGCACCCAGGTTAGGGTCAGACTCGGATTTTAACTCCACGTTCTGGCCGCCCAGCGGCGCGGCTAAGAGCACCGCGCCAAGCACCGCCAAGGCAAACAGTGATGAACCTCGAAGGCTTCTCATGGCCCCTCCGGGGGATGCTACTACTCCCCGCTTTGGTGTGTTCTGGTGCGGTATCAAGGCTGCAAAATCTTTGGTGCCCAAGAGAGGACTCGAACCTCCACGGTCTTGCGACCACTAGGTCCTGAACCTAGCGCGTCTGCCAATTCCGCCACTTGGGCATTGGAAACGAAATTGTGAGCGAGTGCGGGCCCCTTGTCAATTCGAGGGCCCGGCGGGGTGGCCGGCCGGCGATGCGGGCGCGGGGCCAAGCTGGCGCAGAAAGAAATCCGTCATGCGCTCGAAGAGCGCGAACAGGGCCGGCGTATCGCTGATCGGATGGCCGCGGCCGGGCAGAATCATGGTCTGCACATGGCCGGCGTAAAGATCCTCCTCGATCAATGCACCGAGAAGCTCGGTGGTGTTGGAGAAATGGACGTTGTCGTCGTCGGTGCCCTGGACGATCAGCAGTTTCCCGGCAAGCCCGCCGGCGTAGGTGACCGGCGAGCCGGCGCGGTAGCCTTCGGGATCCTGTTCCGGGGTTCCCAGGTAACGCTCGGTGTAGACCGTATCGTATTGCCGCCAATCGGTGACCGGGGCGACGGCAACCCCTGCCTTGAAGATGCCCCCATCGCGGAAGAGCAGATGCAACGTCATCGTGCCGCCGTAACTCCAGCCCCAAACGCCGATGCGCGACGGGTCCACGTAGGGCAGCGACAGGAGATAATGCGCGCCGACAAGCTGGTCCTGGACGTCGACGATCCCGAAGCGGTGGTCGATCGGCGTCTCGAACGCGTGCCCGCGATTGTAGGTGCCGCGGTTGTCGAGCAGGAAGACGATGTAGCCCTTCTGGGCCATCATCTCGTGCCAGAGGAAAATGCTGCTGCCCCACATGTCGCGGACGCTCTGTTCCCCGGGTCCGCCGTAGACGTAGACGATCACGGGATATTGGCGGGCGGGGGAAAAAACCGGCGGCAAAATCATTTCCGCTTCGAGCATAGCGCCATCGGCGGCATGCAGCTGCAGGAACCGCACCGGGCCCAGGCGCATGCCGGCGAGCTGCGGAATTTGTCCATCGCTGAGCGTGGCCACGCGGCGGCCGGCGGCGGAGTAGAGATCCTGCCGGTAGGGCTTCATGACGCTCGAATCGGTGTCGAGATAGGAGGCGGCGCCGGGCGCCATCAGGATTTCGTGCGTGCCCGCCTGCCGGCTGACCCGCGCCAGGTGCGTGCCGTCCAGGCGCACGCGGTAAAGCTGGCGTTCGAGCGGCCCTTCGCGCGTCGCGACGAAATAGACGAGCCCGTCTTTCCGGTCGACGCCGGCCAGGTGCGTCACGACCCAGTCGCCGCCGGTCAACGGGCGAATCAGATGGCCCGTGGAATCGTAGAGATAGATGTGACGAAAACCGGTGCGCTCGCTGAGCCAGAGGAACCGGCCGTCGGGAAGGAAATACGGGGCGCCCGCGACATTGATCCAGTAGCGGTCCTTCTCGCCGAGCACCAGGCGCGAGCGGCCCGTCGCCGCATCGGCGAAGAGCAGATCGAGACGGGTCTGCGCGCGATTGAGCCGCTCGATCGCGACCTGCCCGCTTCCCGGCAGCCAGGCAACGCGCGGCAGGTAAATGTTCGTATCGCCGCCCGTATCCATCCAGACCGTATGGCCATTGCCGCCGGAAACCCCGACAACGCCCAGCCGAACGACCGGATTGGCCTGGCCCGCGAGCGGATAGCGGGTCCAGTCGATCGCCGCGCCGTAGGAATCGGGCGCGATCAGCGGATAGCGCAGAACGCGGCTTTCGTTGAACTGAAGATAGGCGATGCGGGAGGAATCGGGCGACCACCAGTAGGCGGTGAAGAGGTCCAGCTCTTCCGGATAGAGCCAGTCGACCTGGCCGTCGCGCAACGCTTCGCTGCCGTCGCGCGTGAGCGGGCGCTCGCGGCCCGTGCGCACGTTTACGACCCACAGATTGTAGTCGCGAATGAAACTGACCCATTTGCCGTCGGGTGAAATTTTGGGGTCGGTGAGAGGCTCTTTGCCTGCGACCAATGAGCGGCTGCGGCCGCTTTCGAGGTCGTACCAGACCAGCTTCGATGAAGAGCGGAGCAGGAGCGCGCCGCCGCCGGGCGACCAAAAATAGCGCTGCGGAAGCTGGCGGCCGAAACCGGTGCGCTGGAGCCAGGTCACCGGCCATGGATCGAGCAGGCGGCCGAGCGTCGCGGCGTCGATCAGACGCTTGCGCCGGCCGGTGGCCGCATCGAGCGCCCAGAGTTCGCGCCCGAAGGCTGTCGGCTGGAAATAGCTGAGCGTGCGGCCGTCCGGGCTCCATTCGATCCCTCCGACGAGCGGCGCATGGAGCGGCTGGTCGCCAAAAATGGATTCGAGGGTGAGCTGACCGGCGGGCGCCTGGCGCGAGCCGGCCGCGAGCGGGACGACACGGCAGAGGAACAGCGCCAGAACGGCGGATACGGCAAGCAGCGATCGAGGCATCGGGCGATGCACCGCGGTTTTCCTCGGGAAAACGAAATCAGGGATTGGCCGGCGCGGCTCCCGCCGAGGATGCGCCGCGCGCCCCGGCCCGGCCGGGCCGCCGCGCGCGAAGGAAGGCGGCGATCGTAACGCCGGCGGCCAACGCCAGGAACAGGCCGTCGCGCAGAATGGTCCAGCCGGTGAGCGGTTCGGCGCCGGGGCCGAAACAGCCGCAATTGATCTGGAGTCCGGCGAAATAGGTGCGCACGATGATCCCGAAAAACGCGGCGATC
>DATLRW010000036.1:0-5575 GCA_035534495.1 Candidatus Dormiibacterota bacterium
CACAATCGCTCCGTGGTGACCTTTGTGGGAACTCGGGAAAGCGTCGGTGAAGCAGCCTTACGAGCCATCGGACGCGCCGCCGAACTGATCGACTTGAACAACCACCAGGGAGTGCATCCCCGCATGGGAGCCACCGACGTGGTGCCTTTCATTCCCATCAAGGGGGTCACGCTGGCCGAGTGCGCCGGCATCGCGCGCACGGTGGCTGAGCAAACGTGGCGGCGTTTCCATATTCCGACTTTTCTTTACGAAGCGGCCGCTCGCCATCCCAAGCGGAAGAACCTTGAGCATATCCGGCGTGGGCAGTTCGAACGGCTGCGCGAGGAGATTCGCACGAACCCTGAGCGGCAGCCCGACTTTGGGGGTGTTCACCTCCATCCCACGGCGGGGGCGACGGCTGTCGCGGCGCGAAAGTTTCTGATTGCTTACAACATCAACCTGAACACCTCCAATGTGCAGTTGGCCAAAGCCATCGCCAGGAAGATCCGAGCCTCATCCGGAGGCCTTCCGGCTGTCAAGGCGATCGGAGTGGAACTGAAGGCTCGCAATTTGGCCCAGGTCTCCATCAACTTGACCGACTTTGAAACCACCTCCCTCGGGACGGTGTTTGATGCGGTCGCCAAGGAAGCCGCCCAGGCACACGTGACCATCGCGAGCAGTGAGATCGTCGGCCTGGTTCCACGTCAGGCGATCGAGGATGCGGCGGCACATTATTTGAAGATTCAGGATTTTCATTCTGACGTCATCCTTGAGAATCGCCTGGCTCGCGTCATCGGAGACTGAAGCTGATACCGGGGTCTTGTGGCACTCCCCAGCGTGGGTGAAGGCTCCGATAGAAACTGCGTTATTCATGCTGCGAGGAGATTAAGATGGCATGTGCGCAAAGGCCAAGGTTCGACAGAAATTGACGCTTCTCTAGGTTTGCAGCACAATCAGAATCAAGTATATAGTCTGAAGTTCAGTTAAGCCCCAATATGGATCACCCGCAAAACAACGAGCACGTTGGAGCAAATCGGCCTGAGGCAGAGGAGATTGCCGTTGTACCAACCAGCGGCAGCTTGTCGTTGGAGGGGCTGCACGGCACCGTGGAAGTGCCGAATGACGCGGCCGGGTTCTGGAATCAGTGGCGGGCCTTCGTGGGGCCGGCGATTCTCATCAGCGTCGGCTACATGGACCCCGGAAACTGGGGCACCGACCTTGCGGGCGGAGCGCAGTTTAAGTACGGGCTGCTGTGGGTTGTCGCCCTCGCCAGCCTGATGGCCATCTTCATGCAAGTCATCGCCGCCCGGATCGGCGTGGTCACCGGAAAGGACCTCGCCCAGTGCTGTCGCGATTGGTACCCGCGCTGGACTCGAGTGCCCAACTGGTTGTTCTGTGAACTCGCCATCGGCGCCTGTGACTTGGCGGAGGTGCTGGGCAGCGCTGTAGCCCTCAATTTGCTGTTCAATATTCCTTTGCTCTGGGCAGTGATCATCACGGGGTGCGACGTGCTGATTTTGCTGGGCTTGCAGCGCTTCGGGATGCGCACCATCGAGGCAGTGGTCCTACTGCTGGTGGCAACGATGGCCGGGTGCTACTTCATCGAGATTTTTGTGCTTCCCCAGACCCGTCCCAGCTTCGCCGAAATGGGCAGTTCGCTGTTTCACCCCGGACTCGGCCAAAACGGCATGATCGTGCTCACTATCGGCATCGTTGGCGCCACCGTGATGCCCCATAATCTCTATCTACACTCGGCTCTGGTGCAGAGCCGCAAACTCCAGAAAGATGATCGCTCCATTCGCAGCGGAATTCTGTTCAACACGATTGATGCGTCGGTAGCCCTGGCCATCGCTTTCTTCGTGAACGCCGCGATTCTGGTGCTTGCGGCGCTGGTCTTTTACGGCAAGGCGAGTGTGACCGTACCGGGCGGACAGGTGCTCACGTTCAGCCCCGAAAGCGACTGGATCCGTGTCGCCTATCTGACCCTGGCGCCACTGCTGGGAACCGCCATGGCCAGCACCTTGTTCGCCGTGGCGTTGCTGGCCAGCGGACAGAGCAGCACCATCACCGGCACGCTCGCCGGGCAGGTGGCGATGGAAGGGTTCATGCATTGGCGGCTCCGCCCATGGTTGCGACGGCTCATTACCCGCGCACTGGCCATTATCCCAGCGGTGTTGATTATCGGCGTGCGCGGATCGAGCAGCGTGACCGACCTGCTCGTGCTCAGCCAAGTGGTGCTGGCCTTGCAGCTCCCCTTCGCCATGTTCCCATTGCTGCACTTCACCAGCTCACGCAAGCGCATGGGCAAGTGGCGGAACGGATGGTTTCTCATGGTCGTCGGTTGGGCCAGCGCCCTGCTCATTACCGCCATGGACATCTACGGCCTGCCGGAGGCGCTCAAAGGAGCTTGGGCTGTCATCATCGGCCACTGAAGGTGCGCCGTGGACGGAAACCAATTCGAGAGGACTCTATGTATCAAAAGATTCTGGTCACCCTGGACGCGACACCAACCGACCGGGCTATCATCGAACACATTAAAGATTTGGCCAGGATTATGCACAGCCGGGTCACACTACTGCACGTTGCCGACGGCTGGGCGGCCCGTATGTACGGCGCGGATGCCGTGGGTCCGGAAGTGAGCGAGGACAAGGCGTATTTGGAGAAGGTCAGAATCGAGCTTGAATCCGCCGGCGTTCCAACCGAGGCCGCCTTGGCGTACGGCGATCCGGCCAGCGAAATCATCAAATATGTTCAGAAGGAAGGCTGCGACTTGCTGGCTATGAGCACTCACGGACATCGGCTTATCGGTGACTTGTTTCTTGGGACAACGGCTCCCCGAGTGCAGCATAGCATCAGCGTGCCCGTGCTCCTGCTCCGGGCCAAGTAAGCGACGCATGTTCACTTCTGAAGGCGGGATGGCGGAGCGCCGTAGAAAACTCGCGAGCTCGCGCTCCCCCGCGGGAAGTCGCCAAACGAGCCTTCACGCTGGATTGCCGGGCAAGTCGGCCTGCGGAAGACCTGAATTCAACCGAGGAGAACTTTACCCAATGCTCATCCCGGGGTTTGCCACTCCTGAGGGTACCGGCAGCTTTCGCGCGCGGTTTGCCGATCGCCTGCCGGAACATTATCGCCAATCCCACCAACTCTGGACCGCCTCGATCGGTCTCGGGACCTACCTCGGCGATCCCACCCGCGAAGTCGATGATCGATATCGCGCTGCGGTGATTCACGCCGTCGAAATGGGCACGAACGTTCTGGACACAGCGGTCAATTATCGCCACATGCGCAGCGAGCGCGCCATCGCCCAAGGGCTCGCCTCGCTGATCTCTTCGGGTACCATCGAACGCGACGAGATCATCCTCGCCACAAAAGGCGGGTTTCTTGCCTTCGATGGCGCACTCACTCAAGATCCTTCCGAATATTTCAGCGAAAAACTGATCCAGCCGGGACTGCTGCGGCCCGAAGAAGTTGTTGCCGGCTGCCACGTTATGACCCCGCGCTACCTGACGAGCCAGATCGATACCAGCCGGGCCAATCTGGGAGTCGAGACGATCGACATCTATTACCTGCACAATCCCGAAACGCAGCTCAAGGAGATCTCCCGTGGCGAGTTTCTGGCGCGCCTCAAGGCGGCATTTTCAGCCCTTGAGCAAGCGGTCGCCGACGGCAAGATTCGTATGTATGGCACCGCAACCTGGAACGGCTTCCGGATACCCCCTGATTCCCCGGAAGCGCTCTCCCTTCAGGTGGTCCTTGACGTTGCCGAGGAGGTAGGTGGAAAAGATCATCATTTTCGCGCTGTCCAACTCCCGTTTAATATCGCCATGCCCGAAGCTCTGACAGCGAATACGCAGCCGATGGGCCAAAAGCAAGTTCCCTTCCTTCATCTCGCGCGGGAGCGGGGTCTGATGGTTTTTGCCAGCGCCAGCCTTTTGCAGAGCCAGCTCGCGCAGGGCCTGCCGGAAGAGTTCCGGCAGCGCTTTGCCGGACTCGATACCGACGCCCAGCGCGCCATCCAATTTGTTCGCTCTACTCCGGGCATTACCTGCGCCCTGGCCGGGATGAGCCATCGCGAGCACATCGAGGAAAATCTCGTTACGGCTACTGTGCCGCCGCTCTCGCTTCAAGACTACCGGAAGATTTTTCAGGCTTCCTAAGAACTTGGAAGGGCCTCACCTCGAGCCACGGGGGGCTCGCCTTGACAAAGGTCAGCGATTTCCGCTAGGTTGCGCTTTAACCGCTTAGTCGCGATCCCCCAAAGGAGAAAGCACCTTGCCATCCAAGCCCGTCATTACCATGACCACCGACTTCGGCGAACAAGACCACTTCGTCGGGGTGATGAAAGCAGTGATTCTGAAGATCAACCCAGAGGCCGTCATCGTGGACATCAACCACCAAGTCAATTCCTACGACGTCTTCGACGGCGCTTTTACCCTTGCGCAGAGCTATCTGTATTTCCCGCCCGAGACCATCCATCTTGTCGTCGTTGACCCGGGCGTCGGCTCCAGCCGGCGGCCCATTCTGGTGCGCACAGCGCATTACAACTTTGTGGCGCCAGACAACGGAGTGCTCTCGCTGATTTACGAGCGCGAAGAGAGGGTTGAAGTTCGCCACGCGACCGCGAACCATTACTTTCTGAATCCTGTCAGCAACACCTTCCACGGCCGCGACATCTTCGCACCCGTCGCGGCATGGCTAAGCCGCGGAGTGGAGGCGGAAAAATTCGGAGAGGTGATCACCGATTACGCGAAGTCCGCATTTCCCCGGCCGAAATGGGAAAATCCAAACCTGCTCAAAGGGATGGCGATCAAAGTGGACAAATTCGGGAATATCATTACCAACCTTCGTCCAGAGGACGTGCCGCAACTTTTCGCGGAAAACCCGCCGCGCTTCCGCATCGTCGTTAGCGGGCGCGAAGTAACTGAGATCCACGCGTCTTTTGCGCTGGGCAAGCCTTCGGAGATTTTTGCCATCCTGGGGAGTTCCGGTTTTCTCGAGCTCGCCACGAACCGGGGATCGGCGGCGAAAGCACTGAACGCGAAGCGCGGGACAGAAGTAGCGGTTATGCTGGGCGAAGAACCGGCCCCGGCGCCCTAGCGAAGCGGCCGGAAGTCATTTCGAATCCGCCTTCGAGGGCGTTGAGCCAACCTTCAAGCGAGGTCCCTTCCCGGCAAGCTTCTCAACCTTGACTTTCGCCACGCGCAACCCTTCCATTTCAACCACGGTGTACACCCGTCCTTCGTAGATAAAGCTCTCACTGCCTTTGGGAATGGCCCCCAGGCGGTCCAGCACAAAGCCCGCCAGGGTCTCGTATCCCGCGCCGCGCGGCAGGACGACGTTGTAATCGTCCGCCAGTTCCCGCAAACTGAGCGCGGCGTCCACCACCAGGACGTGTTCGCCGACCTGCTGGATGACATCCTCTTCCCGGTCGTATTCATCCTGAATCTCGCCCACGATCTGCTCGAGCACGTCCTCGATGGTCACCAGCCCCACGAAGGTTCCGAATTCATCCACCACCAGGGCCAATTGGGCGTGGCGGCGGCGAGTCTCATCAAGCAACTTGATCAACGGCATGGTTTCGGGAACGATCATCGGG
>DATLRW010000037.1:0-10983 GCA_035534495.1 Candidatus Dormiibacterota bacterium
GGGCACAAAAAAGGGTGCGTTCATCCTGTCCTCGGACGGAAAGCGAAAGCAATGGGATGTCAGCGGCCCGCTCTTCGCGGGCTGGGAAATCTACCACATGAAGGGATCTCCCGTTGATCCGGACCGGCTCTACGCCTCGCAATCGAGCGGCTGGTTCGGGCAGGTCATTCAGCGTTCCTCGGACGGGGGAAAGACGTGGGAGACGCCGGGCGGGAGTCCCGTCATCGAGCGGGGACGCATGCCGAGCGGGGAAAGCAACAAATTCGTCTACGACGTTTCCCCGGAAACCGGCAAACCGCTCAGAACGCATCAGTGGTACGACGGCACGCAGCACCCGTGGGAGTTCAAGCGCGTCTGGCATCTGGAACCCTCTCTGGCCGATCCCGGCATTGTCTACGCCGGGGTGGAAGACGCCGGCCTGTTCCGTTCGGATGACGGCGGCCAGGGTTGGCATGAGCTGGCGGGCCTGCGCGGCCACG
The DNA here is from genome assembly GCA_035534495.1 of Candidatus Dormiibacterota bacterium. Taxonomy (GTDB): domain Bacteria; phylum Acidobacteriota; class Terriglobia; order Acidiferrales; family UBA7541; genus JAKASX01. The sequence continues at coordinate 480 of DATLRW010000037.1, forward strand.
GGACGGGACCGAAATGGTCGCCCGGCGCCGGAGGAATGTGCCTGCACACGATCCTTCTCGACGCCGGCAATCCGCGGCGTATGTACGTTGCCATCTCGGCGGCGGGCGCTTTTCGCACCGACGACGGCGGCCATTCGTGGCTCCCGATCAATCGCGGCCTGCGGTCCCCCTACATCCCCGATCCGAACGCCGAGATCGGCCACTGCGTTCATCACATGGCCATGCATCCCTCGCGCCCCGACGTGCTTTTCATGCAGAAACATTGGGACGTGATGCGCAGCGACGATGCGGGCGCTTCCTGGCATGAGGTCAGCGGCAACCTGCCGACCGATTTCGGTTTCGTGGTGGACGTGCACGCGCACGAGCCGGAAACCATCTACGTCGTCCCGATCAAGAGCGATTCCGAGCATTTCCCGCCCGACGGAAAATTGCGCGTTTACCGCAGCCGCAGCGGCGGAAATGAGTGGGAAGAACTCGGCCGGGGGCTTCCCGACAGCAACTGTTACGTCAACGTCCTGCGCGACGCGATGGCCGTCGACCGGCTCGATTCGTGCGGGGTCTACTTCGGCACGACGGGCGGGCAGGTCTACGCTTCGGCCGATGCGGGAGACAGCTGGATGGCCATCGTTCGGGATCTGCCGCCGGTGTTTTCCGTTGAAGTGCAGACGCTGCCATGATCCGCGTCGCGCTGCCTGCGCATCTGCGGACCCTGGCTCGCATTCAGGGCGAGGTGGAATTGGAAGTCGAGGGGCCGGTTACCCTGCGTTCGGTCCTGGACGCGCTCGAAGCCCGCTATCCGATGCTGGCCGGGACCATCCGCGCGCATGGTACCGGGGAGCGCCGGCCGATGTTGCGCTTTTTCGCCTGCGGGGAAGATCTGTCGCTCGAATCGCCCGATGCCGCCTTGCCCGACGCCGTCGCTTCCGGCGCCGAGCCGCTTCTCATCGTGGGAGCCATCGCCGGCGGCTGACGGCCCGTTCAAAACCCCGCCGCTTGCGGTCCCGGCTTGCGCTGCGGGCCTGGGGCTCCTATCCTGAAATGCCCATGCCACGCGGCCCGCGCCAACTGACCACCGAGGCGGAACTCTATACCGCCGCTGTTGAGGCGCTGGCCCGCCGCGCCCATTCCTCCTTTGAAATGCGGAAATACCTGGAGCGCCGCGCGGCCGATGGCGAACTCGTTCCGCAGGTCCTGGCGCGGCTCAGGGCCGAAAAACTGATCGACGACGAGCGGTACGCTGCTTCATTCGCCCGCGCCCGATCGGCCAATCGCCGCCAGGGCCCGCTTCGCATTGCGCGCGAGCTGCGCTCCCGCGGCGTTGCCGACCGCCATATCGAAGCGGCGGTGAAAGCCGCCTCCTCGCCGGAAAGCGACAGCGCCGCCCTGCGCCGCCGCATTGAGATCTGGCTCAGGCGGCACGGGATGAATAACGCCAACGCTCTCGACCGGAAACGCTCGGCATCGCTCTACCGCAGCCTGCTGGCGGCCGGCTTTCCGGGCGACCGCATCCGCGCCGAACTCGGCCGGCGGGGGAGCGACCGGGAAGAGCTGCCGCCAGACGGCGTCGAGGAGGGATGAGGAAAACACGCGGGCCCAATTCCGTATACAATGATGAGTTTGAATGTCGGGATAGCCAGAGCGGTTCGGCCGAACTGGACCAACCCTAGCCAAGATGTATATCCTGCGAATGGGGCGGGAGGGTTCGGTGTATTTCAGGATATCCCTCGTCGCCGGCCAGCCGCATCGCTGAACGTGATTTTACAAAGAGTCTGATTTTACAAAGGGGTCGGATCGTACCTATGGGTTTTCGGTCTTTGGGCACTTGGGTTGGCGGGAGTTATCTGGGGAAGGGAAAACCGTCGGGGCAGCTGGTCCGCGTCCTGCGAATGATCGGGGAGATTGCCTTCTTTTCGGTCCTGGGACTCGGCGCCGGATGCGGCGGTGGGGGAAGCGCCAGTTCCAGCGGGATCACCATCGCGGTTACGCCGGGAACCGCTTCTCTGAGCCTGAGCGGCGTGCAACAGTTCACCGCCACGGTGTCCAATGACTCGACCGACCGCGGAGTAACCTGGTCCCTGACGCAGTTGGGGAACGTCTGCGCGCCCAGCTGCGGCACGATTTTTCCCGTGATTACCCCCAGCGGCACTCCCACCACCTACGTAGCGCCACCGGCCCTACTTGGTGCGGGTGGAGCGGGAGTGACGCTTACGGCTACGGCGGTGGCCAACACGAACGCGAAGGCTACGGCGGCTATCGTGGTGGGAGGAACCATTTCAGTGCAGGTTTCGCCGGCCACGGCCACAGTTGCCCTGAGCGGCACACAAATTTTCAACGCCTCGGCGCTCAACGATACAAGCACCAACGGAATCTCGTGGGGCCTGATGCAGAATGGGACGGCCTGCGCGCCCGGCTGCGGGACGATCTCGCCGACAACGACCATTTCGTGCGGCACGTTTACCCCTCCGACGGGAGGGTTCTGCACTGCGAACAGTGGCTACGTGACGTATACGGCTCCGTCAACGGCTCCGACTTCGGACACCGTGCAGCTGACCGTGACCGATATTACGGCCCCCGGTGAAACCGGCTGGGCGGTCATTACGATCCAAGGCGCCGTGTCGGTATCCATATCGCCCGGTTATGCCAATGTGCCTGTCAAAGGAATGCAAACTTTCACGGCGACCATTGCCAACCAGACGGGCAATACGGGCGTGAACTGGGCTCTTTCGCAGAACGGATCATCCTGCAGCGCGTCGGCGTGCGGCACGATTTCCTCGACCAGCTCGACCAGCGGCGGCCCGATCACCTACACGGCCCCGGCCGCGCCGACGAACGTTACGTTAACGGCCACTTCCGCGGCGGACCCGACGCAATCGGCCTACGCCACGATTGTCGTTCAGCCGATATCGGTCACGGTATCGCCGACAACCGCCATTCTGTATGCGACTGGCACGACGCAATTCACGGCGACCGTGTCGAATGACCCCGCCCAGAAGGGTGTGACCTGGTCCCTGACCGAGAATGGCTCGGCCTGCACGTCGGCGTGCGGCACGATTTCCCCGACGAGCACGGCCGGCGGCGTGGCCACCACCTTTACGGCGCCGAGCACTATCTCGACGGCCACAACGGTGACGGTGACGGCGACTTCGGTAAGCGACACCACCAAATCTGCTTCGGCGATCGTTTCCCTGTTTCCCCCGGCTACCGTTACCGTATCGCCCACATCGGCCACGATAGCCGTCGGCAGCAGGGGATCGTTCACGCCCACGGTTGTCAACGACCCGACCAACGCGGGCGTGACCTGGAGTTTGACGCAGGGAGGGAAGGGCTGTTCGCCCACGTGCGGCACGGTTTCGCCCACGACGACGGCCAGCGGCGTGGCCACCGTTTACATTGCTCCGACGACGATGCCGAGTTCATCGGCGGTCACCCTGGTGGCGACTTCCAATGCCGACCTGAGCCAGACCGCCTCGGCCGCCATTACCCTGGCCCCGGCCCCTCCGGTCGCCAAACTGTCCGGCAGTTACACGCTTCTCTCGAGTGGCTACAATTCGTCCGGTTCGGTCGTGATGGTTGGAAGTTTCACGGCGGATGGCACCGGCAACGTGACGGGCGGTCTCGCCGATGTCAATCAGGCGGCCGGGTTGACCTCCTCCGTGCCGCTTGCCGGTTCCTATACGATCGGAACCGACAACGTGGGCAGTCTCACGCTGACCAACCGCTCGAATGGCGCCGCTCTCGGCACATTCCATTTTGCCCTGAACAGTTCCGGGGATCAGGTGAGCTTCATTGAAACCGGCGCTTCCGGAATGGCTGGCTGGGGGACCATCCACAAGCAAAAAGCGGCGCCTTCCGCAGCCGCGCTCAACGGCGATTATGCCTTCAGCACCTCCGGCACCGACCCGCAGGGCGGCCGTTTCGCTCTGGCCGGAACATTTCATGCCGATGGGGCGGGCCGGATCACGAGCGGCGTGCTGGATTCGAACGACGGTGGCAGCGTCGCGAGCGAGGTTCCTTTCACGGGTAGCTATTCGGTTTCCTCGAAGGGAAGGGGAGTCCTGACGGCCGATACCCCGAGCGGAGCGATGCACTGGGCCTTCTATATGGTTTCGCCGGGCGAGTTGATCCTGGCCAGCACCGATCCGAGCTCTGCCGTGCCGGTCAGCGCCGGCGAGGCCAGCGCGCAGGCCCCCGGCCAGTCCTCCGCTTTCAGCGCGGCGTCGCTCGATGGACCGAGCGTCATCAGTCTGGCCGGGACGGCCAGCGACGGTGTGGGCTCGGATGTCGCGGCGGGTCTGGTGACGTTCGACGGTTCGGGCGGGCTCAAGTACACGATCGACCGGAACGACGGCGGCACGATCGGCTCTCTCTCCGGCAACGGGACCTACAGCGTCGAGCCGGATGGCCGTGTGACCATGTGGCTTCCATCAGTCCCCGCTCCCCTGGTTTCCTACTTGTCGTCGCCGGGTCAGGGTGTTGTTGTGGGGACCGGAACCGGCGCCTCGACCGGCTTGCTCGAAGCGCAGGCTCCCGGACCCTTCAGCGACGCGTCCCTGTCCGGCGGCTACGTCTGGGGCACCTGGGCCGCGCCATCGAGCGCCGCATTGCCGAAATCCGGCGTGGTGACGAGCGCGGGCCGGGGCCGGCTTGCCGAAACGGCCTACAGCGCGGCTCCGCTCATTGCGCCGTCGCAGCAACCCGAAAGCTTCCAGGATGCCTATACAGTTGCGCCCAACGGCCGAGCCGTGACGGGAGGCGGAGGATCGGTTCTGTACCTGATTTCTTCGTCCAAGGCTGTGATGGTGAATTTGGCGCCTGGAGATTCGGCCGGGACCATCAGCCGCATCGAAAAGTAACCGCGCCTGTTATGGCCTTTATGGATGGTTCGGCGAGCTAGCGGGAACCGAACCGCTCGAGCTGGGGACCAGCCCCGTTCCCGCCTTTGGTTTCCTCGTCCGCGATGTCACCCGACGAATGTATCCCCTCGACGCGCAACTTGAACTCTCCGGGATTGGTGGCGCCGGCGAGCGCCTCCTCGTAGGTCACGAGTTTTTTCTGCCACAGGCTGTAAAGGGACTGATCGAAGGTCTGCATGCCGTACTGGCTGGTGCCGGTGGCAATCGCATCCCGAACCAGGGCTGTCTTCTCCGGAATCGTGATGCAGTCCGGGATATAGGCGGTCGTGACCAGCACTTTCACGGCGGGAACCCTGCCCTTGCCGCTGCCCCGACGCATGAGGCACTGGCTGACCACCGCCTTCAGCGTCGAAGCGAGCTGGTGGCTAATCTGTTTCTGCTCGTTGGGAGGGGGGAAACGGCGATGATGCGCTGAATCGTTTCGGCGGCGTCGAGCGTATGCAGTGTCGATAGAACCAGGTGCCCGGTCTCGGCGGCCAGAAGCGCCGTCGAGATGGTTTCCAGATCGCGCATCTCGCCGACCAGAATCACATCCGGGTCCTGCCGCAGGGCGGCGCGAAGCGCGGTCGCGAAGGTCCCGGTATCGACGGAAACCTCGCGCTGGTTGACGAAGCGCAGCTTGTCGTGGTGCAGGTATTCGATGGGGTCCTCGATGGTGATGATGTGCTCGGGGTGGCTGCTGTTGATGCGGTCCACAATCGACGCCAGTGTGGTCGATTTCCCCGATCCGGTCGTTCCGGTGACCAGCACCAGCCCGCGGCGTGCTTCGCTGATCCGGTCGAGAACCGGCGGCAGCATCAGCGCCTCGAATCCCGGAATCCGGTCGGAAATGGCGCGCAGTACCATTCCCACCTGGCCGCGATGGCGGAAGACGTTCACGCGGAAGCGGGCCAGGCCCGCCGCTTCGTAGGCCAAGTCCACCTCGGCGTGCTGATCGAGTTTGGCTTGTTGCTCCGGGGTCATCATTTCGGCGGCCAGCTCGAGGGTGTTTTCGGCCGTGAGCGGCGGCAGGTCTTCGACCTGGGTCAGATGCCCGTCGACGCGCAACCCGGGCGGTCGTCCGGCTTTGAGGTGCAAATCGGAAGCGCCGGCTTGGATGGTGCGCGAGAGCAGGTAATCGAGGCGAACGTTAATGGTTCTAGTACCAGCGAAACTAGCATGGACGCTCACCGGCTACAAGAACCACAACGGGTGATGGTGTCGTGAGCTAAACGCCTTCCGGGGAATGACCGAGCGCGCTGCTGATCCACGCCGCAAACACCCCTCCGGACAGGGGCCCGACCCACCAGACGCCGTGGTTGGCCCAGTGGCTAAAGACGAAGGCGGGACCGAAGGCTCGGGCGGGGTTGAGGGCAGCGCCGGTGAAGGGGCCGGCGACCATGACGGCGGCCGCGACGCTTGCACCAACGGCCCACCCGGACGGCTTTCCCGAGACGGCAGCCGTCCGAAAAAAAACCAGGCAGACGACAAACGTCAGGACCGCTTCGAGGCCCATTCCTTGCGCCCGGGAGAGACTCGAAGCCAGCACGGGAGTGCCGAGACCAGCCGGCTGCCAGGCCGAATCCGGGATCACCGTTTCAAGCAGCGATGCGGCGGCAACCGCGCCGGCCAGCTGAGCCACCGTGTAGCCCGCCAGGCGCCAGGTGTTTATGCGCCGGGTCGCCCACTGGCCGAGGGAAATCGCCGGGTTCAAATGCGCGCCGGAGATCGGGGCGCAAACCTCGATAGCCACGGCAACGGCCAGGCCGTAAGCCAGGGCGGTTCCTATCGTGCCGAGGACGGGCTCACCGGCCGCTTTCAGCCATGGGTCCACCGAAGACGAGCCGGCCGCAATGAGAACGACGAGGAACGTACCGAGGAATTCGGCGGCGAGTTGTCGGGCGAGGCGCAGCATAGCGCAGGCGGATTTTCAGAGGCGCCGGGATTGTAGTCAATTGGGGTCGGTCAGGTCAAAAGGGGAATGGAAAGTTTCCGTTCGCCGCGCCGAAGGATCCGGGATCGTTGGCGGAACGGCCGGAATTAGCGAGCTCTCAGTTCGAGGCAAATGCCGATTACGTCTCCGCCAAGCGGGAGCCGCGTCCGCACGGCGTAGAAACCGTCCGGGAATAGCGTGCTGGACCACCGGACCGGACCCAGTCGTGGACCCGCGGCGGCCTGCATGAGGCGCCGAAGCGCTTTTGGCGAGAAATCGTGTGCAGCTCCCACGAGCCTGCCGCGCCGGTCGCGGCCCCATCGGCGTGAGAGACCGCCTAAGCTGCAGCGATTGAGCGCGATCGCGACCAATCCCCTCCGCGCCACGCGGACGCCTTCCTGCAATGCGGTGAGCGGCTGGTCGAGAAATTCAATGGTGGTGATGTAGACGGCCACGTCGAAGGACCGGGCGCGAAAAGGAAGCCGGTGGGCGTCGGCCACGACAAACGGGAGAGCGGGAAGGCGGTGTTTCGCCTGGGCAATCATGGCCGGGGCGAGATCCACCCCCAGAACATCGAAGCCGGATTCTGCCAGCAGGCCGGTGAAGTGGCCGGTCCCGCAACCGACCTCCAGTAGAGTTCGCACGCTCGAAAAAGGCGACAAGAGCCACTCGATCAGCCGATGCTCGGCCAAGGCGCTGTGCCGGCCGCGCCGGGTTTCGAACCATTGCTCATAGGTGGCCGCGGCTTTCTGGAAACGTTCGACGCTCAAAAGTGGCCTACTGGGGACAGGAGTTGGAGACAGTAACCGCCATGACGACATGTCCGCTGGCCGCCGCCCGAAGGAAAGCCTCTTTCAGGGCGTCGAAAACACGATCTGCGTCGCCCGACACTTGGGTGCTCATCCGGCCGGTTTCGAACGCGAGCCCGCGCGCTTCGAGTATCTCTTGCAACTGGCGAATCGCCGGGGCCAAGTGCTCTTGCCGCAGGGGGTAGATGCTGATTTGGGCGCTGATTTCCATTTGAAAAATGGGATCGTCCGTCCCTTCTGGCATCAGGCGGCGTGCGGCCTGGTTCTGAGCTTGAGCACCGAGTAAAGCGGACACCAGCCCACTATACCCGTCGCCAGAGGCACCAATCCAAACCAGCCCCAGGCCGTTTTCGGTCCCACAAACACCAGAGCCAGAACAACCAGCCCCACGACGATGCGGGTGATTCTGTCGGCGGTTCCAACGTTGAGCATGGGTTGGCCTCCTTTCCGGATTTCACCTGTGTATCCGGAAAGTGCAGGATGAATGCCAGGCTGGCCGGGATGGTAAGTCATTGTCTAATAGGAAGGTACGGAGAATTGGAGTTATGTTTGCCCTACGGCCGGAAACGCCAAATCACGCACTGGACGGCAAAATTGCACAGCGGGAGGGCGTTGCCGGCCAAGGCTGAATGCGCTATGCGGCGCGTGTTGACGACCGGGAAACGATGACCGGGAAACTGGCTTAGAAATCGTGGGTCAGGATCTGGTTGGCTGCGCGACAAACGTCGCGTTCGTATTGTGTTGGCGCTGCTCGATGGCTCACGCCTGGTCCGTTTGCCTTCTTTTCGGGTGCGCGTTAAGCGGCCCTGACTGGTTGAGTCTTGGCCGGTTCTTTCGGCCCGCTGGAGGATTCCCTTTGCAGCGGGCGGGGTTTCGATGCCGCCGGCTGTAGCTTTTTCCCCTCATGCTCCCGGATTTCCAGGACGACCCGATCCAGCAAATTTGTGAATTCGCTGGGCCGTAGGGCCGGCGCGCCAAAACACTGTAATCCGTCGCGAAGCACGGGAAGCCACCAACAGCCATCCTCGACCCGGTGGGCATAGAAAATGTTGGCGTGCGTTCCGGCAAGGGCCACGGTCAACAACGACATGGCATTCTCGCGCGGGGGAATCACGCTCAATACCAGCTCGAAGCCGTCCTCCTCGACCAGGTGCTGGGCCTCCGCGTAGGAATTGGCGACCTGGCAGCGGCAGCCGCTTTTCTCCAGCCTCCGGATGATTCCCGCAAAGCTCCCGGAGCCTTCCCCGATCAGGAGGACCCCGAATTTTTCACCGTTCACGATTTTCTCCTTTCCCCCGCCGCAAACTGCAGTAAGTGCTGGCAGCAGCTTGCCGTCAGCTCCGGCCCCCCTTCTGGAACACGCCCCGTCCGTCAGATTCATCACAACCATCGATATCGAAACTCGGTACTTTGGCGCGCATGCGGTGAGTTCCGTTGGCTTCGCGGAACTCCAAACTTGTTGGATGGATCTTGGCCCGGAACCAGTTGTCTACGTCGTGAGCAAATTGCCTTCTGTTGAACGCGAAGAGTTCGCAGGCGCGGCGGGTGATCGAATCGAATGTTCCCCCTGTTTCACCGAACATCGCGTCGCAAGAGGATGCCTTGATGGGCGCGATTCCTTTTTCCGTCGCCTGTAGCTGGGTGCCTTGCTCTTTCATCTCCCTATTTCCAGATTCTTGAATTGCCTCCGGCCTTCGCGCAATCGCAGAAAACGCAGCACTTTCGATGCCGGACGGCATCATGTCCATTTTTCTGATCTGCTTGCCGGCGGGAGACTTACAGCCCATTGCCTGGAGCTGCCCCCGGCGGTCTTGGGTCAAAGGACCCAGTACCCGCGGAGAATGTCCCACGGTGGCGGCTTGAAACGCCGCTGAGCCGCTCGTCAGCGTCCCGAAAGAGATCGGGTCGTGCGGATTCAACCCGGCAGGGAACTGACCCACATGAAGGTCGGAATTTGTGGCGCTGTTCGTTCGGGGGAAATATCGGGCTGAGAACTGTGACATCGGTCTCATCCCCCCCTCATCGAAGGGCCGGAAACGTGGGGTTCCGGTTTTTGGGAAGTCAGGCTCGAGGTGTTGCTGCGCACACCGAAGCCGTACTTCCGGCGTGGTCATTAACAGAAGATGCTTGCCGACGGGTACAGGTCCTGAGGTTCCCGGGCCATCCTTGATGGCGATGGAATACCCCGGAGGTGAACGCCTCCTGAGGGGCCCGGCCTAGGCCTAGGTTATCCCCCTCGCGCTTGGCATCGAGGCTAAACTTGCGAAGCTTCACCCGGGTTGCCATGGGAAAGGGGCGATAAGTCTGAGGTTCGATGGATTTCCGTCCTGCCTGGCCCATCGTAGTTTCCTCGGCCGGCTGCTGCCAGCCTCGGTGAGAATAGCTTCCTGCTAGCGTTTTAGGCCGATGTGGCGGCGGTGTCAAGAAACATTTCCGGGCACGGGAGGAAATGACCCTTGTCCTGACGATTCAAATCCCCCCAGGAGGTTCTCGTGACGAAAGTTGGTGCGGAACTGGTGGAAAAGGCCGGAATCTCTGTGAAGGATCTGGTGAAAAGGCTGGTTCGCGCCGCCTCCGCTGAATTCCCGGCGCTCCCTTTGCTGTGCGGAATATGGGGCCAGGCCGCGCACGAGGCATGGAAGATCGCCCCGAGCAACGCAAGTTTACATGGGCAATTCACGCCAGAAATTTTGGACCAGCCTCGGCTAGCGCGAGGCGGTGACGGCGGCGCTGACCGGCGTCAGCCAGCCGTGCGTATCGGGCTTTTTGCCCTGCGTGATGGCGTAAAACTCTTTTTGCAGCCGCTCGGTGATCGGGCCGCGCCGTCCCGCGCCGATCTTGACCTTGTCGACCGAGCGAATGGGAGTGAC
>DATLRW010000038.1:0-2546 GCA_035534495.1 Candidatus Dormiibacterota bacterium
CCTTCGTGCTCGACAGAAACCTAATCGCCAATAGCACGGGGCGGTCGTTGCGTTTCATGGAACGCTTAACTTTCACAGACAATGCTGTTTATCGACGCCTCAACATAAGGACTGGCGGATCTCCATTCACCACGGGACAAACGTACAACTTCTGGCGTGCCTGAACGCGTTATTTTTCAGCATAAAAACGTCGCGCGGAAAGAGAGCTTTGCTGCTGACTGGGTGCATTGCGCTTATCAATAGCTGTCTCCATGTGACTGCCCAAGCCTACACCAACAGGGGGAGTCGACAAGGCCGCACCTGACCCGCGCAGGCGCCACCGCTCCCATTCGTCCCGGAATTGCCGCCGGCATTCGTCCTTGAGCGCAGGGTAGCCCCGCCCGATCACAGAAAAGAGTTCCATGCGAACGATGATCCGCGCTGCCATGCCAGCATTTCCGGCAGGATAGTCAGTCCAGCCAAGCTTTTGTTCGGATTCCTCGAGGAGCAAAACCACGCCAGCAGCGGGGACGCTGGAGGGTCTTTCCTCCAAGGGCCTGCCGGTTGACGTTTCCCATTCCTCCCAGGCGCGCCGAGCGATAGGCTCGATTTTCTCGAAGGGCATCTGGGTCAGCCCCGTCGATCCGAACGTATTTCGCGCGCGATGGACCACATCGCTCGCCAGATCCTCGATCGACGCCAATCCGGCCGCCAACGCCATCAGTTCAATCGCAACCCGTTCGACCTCATCGCTGCGGGACCAGGCGGCCTCGATTTCCGCAGCCTCGAAACCATAGTGACGCAGATCCCTTTCGAAGGAAAGCCGCGCGGTTCGCGCCGCGGGAAACACCCGGCGTTCGGCTCCACGCTTCTTTTGCCGGTGTTTACGCCGCCCCATGACAAAACTCCATTTTGCGGCGTGCAGCCTCCGAACACATCACGCGAGCCGCAACAGTCAAAACCCTATATGGCGGCACAATAATACAGATCAAACCTTCTCCGATCATTCCCCCTTCAGTGCCATAGAGCGACCAACGCTCCCGCCTCGCGCGGCCCGACGACAGGGCACACCTCGGCCCAATCCATTTCGTATTCGCGGAAAGCACTCGCACAAAGGAGGCAAGACACAAGGAGACATCCATTGGCTACCGCTAGCAGCGGCCCCGCCGACAAGGGTTCGGGCCGCCGAGCCGCTTCGCTGGTCTCGCCGGCCCCGCTCTCGCGCCCTTGCAGCGCGGCCGCCTCGCGGTCGCGGGCAGGCATCAGGGACGGAAATGACAAAGGCGAGACACCGTCCGCCGTCCGGCCCGGTCCACGAGCGGGAGCACGAGCGATGGCGAGAGACGACCCCGAAATCCAGCTGCTGCGCGAAAACATCCATTGCGCCGCGATCCTCGAGCAGCAATCGCCCCAATGGCAGATCGACCGGAAGGAAAGCACAAAACGCTGCCTCAAATACCGGCGCGGCAAGGACGAAATCCTCATCCTCAATCACGAGGGCAGAGGCTGGTGGGACCCGCGGAGCGACGCCAAGGGCGACGTCTTCGATCTCGTCCAACACTTCGAACCGCACCTGAATTTCGGCCAGGTCCGCAAGGCCTTGCGCGACTTCGTCGGGCGCGCCCCGGCTTTCCCCGACCTGAACCGCCAGTGGAGGAAGGACCTCTCCGGCAGCCCGCCCGCCGATCGCTGGGTTAAACGGCCACAATGCGCTCGGCATTCGCGCGCCTGGGCCTATCTCGCCCACAAACGCCGCCTTCCCTCACACATTCTCGCGGCCGCTAGCGCCGCCGATGGCTTGCGCGAGGGGCCGCATGGAAGCGCCTGGTTCGCCCATCGCGATGACTCCGGCAACGTTACCCACGTCGAGATTCGCGGGTCTACCTACAAAGGCTCCCTGAAGGGCGGCACAAAAACCCTGTTCCGCTTTCACGGCGGATCCTCGCCTCCCACCCGTTTCGTCCTGGCGGAAGCGCCGATCGATGCGCTGAGCTTGGCCGCGATCGAGGGCCTGCGCCGGGACACGCTCTATGCGGCGACCGGCGGCGGGATGGGGCCGCCGACGATCGAGGCGATCACGCACATCCTCTCACAAATAGCCGCCATCCCCGGCGCGGTCTTCTGCAGTGCCGCCGACGCCAATGCTGCCGGTGACCGCTACGCCCTCCGTCACCAGGAGCTCGCCGCCGCGACCGGTCTCGCCTTCACGCGTCTGAAGCCGCCGACCGAGAACGGCGACTGGAATGACGTTCTTCGCAACACCAATCAAAGGAACCTGCCGTGACTGTTTCCAAGTTCTCCCAATTCGGGCCGCTCGAGGCACGAACGGGAATTCCGCAAAACGGAGCCCCGACTTTTCCTCCCCCCGAAAAGCCGCGCGCCTGGATCCTGCTTAAATCCGGCCGCCGGCTCGATCTTCTCGATCCTCAACCCGACGCCTGGACCGATGAGGACCTCGCGATCGGCATATCCCGAACCTATCGCTGGGGCGGCTATTCCAAATGGGACCTTCCTCTCAGCGTCGCGCAACACAGCCTTGCTGTGCTCGCCCTGCGCGAAGCCGAAGG
>DATLRW010000039.1:0-7925 GCA_035534495.1 Candidatus Dormiibacterota bacterium
CTATGACGCGGCCTCTGCCTGCCCGGCCCGCCGGCATCGGCGGTTTTGACCAGCCGCCGGCCGGACGCAGCCCTTCACTTAGGATGCGATGCTAGCACTTGACCGGTTGGATGCAACGGGGAAATGGGAGTGTGATATTACCTACGTTCTGGTACCACCGATAAAGGGCAAACCGCTTGAGGCTTCAGCCCCGCCGTGGAATTTTTCCCCATTGCGGCAGCTCGCGTTGTCCGGCAAGCGCTTCGGCCGCCCAGCAGCCCAGATAGACGGAAAGTGTGACGCCGTCGCCACCGAGCCCGTTCAGGACGATGGCGTCCGGCGAGCGCGGATGCCGGTCGAAGAACAGTTGCCAGGAATCGCCGAAGCGAATCGGGCCGCCCCAGCGCCGCACAAATTGCACCGTCGCCAGCGCGGGATGGAACCCACGCACGCGTTGCTCGAGGCCGGCGAACATGCCGGCGGCGACTCCGGTCGCAATATCCAGCGCGGCGAGGTCGGCGTCGCCGGCAACGTCCACCAGGCCGCTGCCGAAAATCACGGCTCGATCCGGCATCGGACGGCCCCAGAGATAGGGCAAATCCACCGTATAAAACGCCTTTCCCGAAGCCAGCCCCGCCGCTGCGATCGCCTCCGCCGGCAACGGCTCGGTCAGAACGGCGAGTGTGAATTTCGCCCGCGAATCCTCGGCCAGGCCGGAGAGATCGGCGGATTGGGCGTTGGTTGCCAGCAATACCCGGCCGGCATCCAGCACGCCCTTGGCCGTGTGCAGGCGGATCGGAGCACCGAATTCTATTTTTTCGACTGGCGTGGCTTCCAGGACGAGAACGCCCAAGCGGGAAGCGGCGCGAGCCAATTCGCTGACCACCCGGCCGGCATCGATCCCTCCGCCGGGAACCTCCTGGATGACCCGCAACGTGCCCGAGTCCTCCCACATGATCGGCGAGTTGCGCCTGCCGCCTTGGCGTCCGATTTCGTACACCCCGGGAAAATCGATCTCGAGGCCGGTAGCCAGGCATTCGAGGATCTTCTTATAGCCCGCAAGCGCGTCTCCCATATCATCGAGCGGCCCCGCCGCAGTTTCCGCCAGGGCCAGGCCGCCGGTTCGCCCGCTCGCTCCCGAACCGATTTTCGACGCCTCCAGAAGAACGACGCTTTGCCCCGGCATGATCCTGCGAAGCCACGCCGCGGCCGCAAGCCCGGAAAATCCGCCGCCAACCACCGCGAAGTCGGCAGTGGCCGGAAGCGCGCTCGCCTCGGGAACGAAGTCGATCGTCCATGGTGTCCTGCCCCAGTTCATACCGTCTCCTGGCGTTCGAGCGGGCTGGCGGCCCGCTAGCCGCAATTCTCTCTCCGATATCCTTTGCATGCGAACTGAAGCGGAAGCCCGCGGGCAAACATGGCCGGCACCGGGGCCGGCGCCCGGGGCCGGCCATCGGCGGCGCGTGCTCTCCCAGGAAACCCGTTTTAGGCCCGAACTTGAGCCCCCTCACTTGTTTATGGCAGAGTCGAGCCGTGATCGAAGCCTTTGTTTTCCTTTTCGGGCTCGTATTCGGCAGCTTTTTGAATGTATGTATTCACCGCCTGCCGCGGCATGAGTCGGTGGTGACGCCGGGATCGCACTGCCCCATCTGCCAAACGCCGATCCGGGCGCGGGACAACATTCCCGTCATCGGGTACCTGCTGCTGCGGGGCCGCTGCCGCTCGTGCGGAAAGCCAATTTCACCGGAATATCCGCTGGTCGAGCTGCTCACCGGGGCGCTTTTTCTCGGCTGCTATTGCCGCTTCGGCGTGACGCTTGCCGGAGCCAAGTGGACGCTTTTCTGCGCCATTCTGCTGGTGCTGATTTTCACCGATTTCCACGAGCGGATACTTCCCAACCGGGTGAACTATTTCGGCCTCGGGGCGGGTCTCGCGCTGAGCCCCTTTGCGCCGGCCGTCGATGGCCTTACGCGGTGGCTCCTGGGCGGACGCCTGCCGCCGGCCGAGGCCACGCCGCTGCTGAGGCTCTCGGATTCGGCCCTGGGCGCCGTCCTCGCCGCAGGACTGCTGTGGCTCTTTGCCGAGGGCTATTTCCGCCTGCGCGGCCGCGAAGGGATGGGCCTGGGCGACGTGAAGATGATGGCCATGGCCGGCGCGTTTCTCGGCGTGCGGCAAGCCATTGTCATGCTCATGTTCGGCTCGATCATCGGCAGCGTGGTCGGAGCGGTCGCCGTCTGGGGCCTGGGAAAAGGACGCGATTACGAACTGCCGTTCGGAAGTTTTCTGGGAATCGCGGGTATTTTTCTCATTTTCGCCGGCGGCCCGCTTTTCCATTGGTATCTATCCGCGGCCGGCATCTCCCGTTAATCGGAACCGGCCCGGCACCCGCCCGGCAATTTCTCGCCAATTGCTCGCCAAACGCGGCGCCGTCTTCCATCGCCCCCCAGAACTTACGCGCGCTAGCCCTCCGCCTTCGGCCGCTCCGCCCAGTGCAATGCAACGATTCCTCCCGTCCAGCGCTCGAAGCGGACACGGGTGAATCCGGCGGCTCGGAGTTGCGCTGCCAAATTTTCAGGCAAAGGAAAACGAGCCACCGAAGCGGGCAGATAGCCGTACGCCTGACGGCTGCCGGAAACCAGGCCGCCGATGGCGGGCAGAATCCTCTTGAAATACAAACGGTAGAGCGCGCCGAAGATCGGGCCGGATGGCTCGGTAAATTCCAGAATCGCGAGCGTGCCGCCCGGGCGCAGCACGCGCCGGAATTCCTCGATTCCGCCCGGGTAACTCGCCAGGTTGCGAAAGCCGAACGCAACGGCCACCAGATCGAATGTGGCGTCGGCAAACGGCAGGCGGAGGGCGTCGGCGGCGAGAAAACGGACCCGGCTCGCGCGAGGGGAGGCCTTCTCTCGCGCGCGAACCAGCATCGGATGGACGAAATCCGCGCCGTAGATCTGCACGCGTTCCGCCGTTTCGCTTCCCGCCGCGCGCTCGAAGGCAAAAGCGAGATCGCCGGTGCCGCAGCACACGTCCAGGACCCGCGCCCCGTCGCGGAATATGTCGCGCACACGGCGGGCCGTCCTCCGGCGCCACCACCGGTCGCAGGAGAACGAGAGCAGGTGATTCAAGAAGTCGTAGCGGCCGGCAATCGCGCCGAACAGCTCGCGGACACGCCGGGCCGCTTCGGCTTCGTCGCGAGCCCCTTCCGGACGCGTACCCGTGGCGACCGAATCGTTCTGCGGCTTCATCGCTGGCCTCGGCGAATCAGCTCGGCTTCACTTTCGCCGATCTTGCTATCTCTCGCGCTTCGCGTTCCAGCTGCAGCAGCCGGCCGAGAACATCGCTCACCACGCCTCGCGCCACGTCCGCGCTGATTTCCATATCGCCGATCCGGCGCGGCAGCACCCAATGAACGCGCCCGCGGCGCACCTTTTTGTCCGATGCCAGCCGGGCGGCGACGGCCGGGGGACGCACCGTCAGGCGAGGCAAACGGCCGATGCTCACGACCAGGCGCGCGATGCGCGTGGCGTCGGACGGGCGCACCCGTTCGAGCCGCCGCGCGATTTCCACCGCGCCCAGCATGCCCCATCCAACCGCCTCCCCGTGCAACAGGCCGCGATAGCCGGAGGCCGATTCCAGGGCGTGGCCGATCGTATGTCCGAAATTGAGGATCTGGCGCAAGCCCGACTCGCGCTCGTCCTCGCCGACGATCTCGGCCTTGATGCGGGCGCAACGGGCCACCACCCAATCGAGCACCCCCGCTTCGCGCTCCAGGATGCGCGGCATGGTCCGCTCAAGCACGTCGAAGAGAAGCGGATCGGCGATCACGGCGTACTTGACGACTTCATAGAGGCCCGAGCGGTACTGGCGGTCTTCGAGCGTGGCCAGCATTTCCGGATCGGTGACGATCAGCTGCGGCGGATAAAAGGCGCCCACCAGGTTCTTCCCTTCCCGCAAATTCACGCCCGTTTTGCCGCCGATCGAGCTGTCCACCTGCGCGACCAGCGTCGTGGGAACATGGACCAGCAGCACGCCCCGCATGTAGCTGGCCGCCGCGAAACCGGCCACGTCTCCCACCACGCCGCCGCCCGCGGCGACGATCACCGCTCCGCGGTCCGCGCCGGCCCGGACCAGGGCGCGCGCGATCCGCTCGACCGTTGGCAGGTTCTTGGCGGCCTCGCGGTCGTCGAAGAGAATTCGCACCGGACGCGCCGGGGCCAGCGCGGCCGTCAGGGCGCGCCCACAGGACCGCCAGACGCGCGGGGAGGAGAGAAGGAAAACGCCGCTGCGGCCGGCGGGAAGCTGGCGGGCGAGCCATCCTCGCCGGCGCACCAGTCCCCGGCCGCATAGCAGCGGGTAGTCACCGCCCGACGATCGAATGGCGTAGCGTTTCATCGGCTAGCAAAAGGAAAAACTCTACCACAGCCATCACCAAATCATCGCCTGTGTCCCTTCGTGCTACCATGGGCTTTTCTTACGGACAGCGTCCGTTCATGCAACGGCAGGAAAGAATCCGTATCGATTACGCGGTAGTGGGAGCCGGAGTCGCCGGCCTGCGCGCGGCTGTCGAGTTGGCTCGCGGGGCCCGTGTACTGCTGCTCGCCAAGGGCGATGTCGGCGAGAGCGCCACGGCCGTGGCGCAAGGCGGGGTGGCCGTCGCCCTGAGCGACGAGGATGAAATCAGCCTCCATGAGCAGGACACCATCCGCGCCGGCGACGGCCTATGCAATCCCGACGCCGTCCGCGTGCTCGTCGAGGAGGGCCCGCACTACATCCAGGAACTGATCGGCTGGGGCACCCAGTTCGACCGCAGCGGCACCAAGCTCGTCTTCACCCGCGAAGGCGCCCACAGCCGTTCCCGCGTTCTGCACGCCCACGGCGATTCCACCGGCTGGGAAATCGGCCGGGCGCTGCTCGCCAAGGTCCATACCCTCGATCGCATCGAGGTCCGCTCGCATTCCTTCACGATGGCCATCGAACCGCGCGGCGAGGGAGACGGCCAGGGGATTTCCTTGCGCGTTCTGGACGAGCAAAGCGGCCAGGTCTTCCGCGCCGATTGCCGGGCCGCGTTGCTGGCCTCGGGCGGTCTCGGCCAGATGTACCCGGAAACCACCAACCCCGCATCGGCGACCGGGGACGGCATGGCCATCGGCTTCCGCGCCGGGGCGGCGCTTTCCGACATGGAGTTCATTCAATTCCATCCCACCGCCCTCTCGGCCAAGAATGCGCCTCCCTTCCTGCTCTCGGAAGCGCTCCGCGGCGAGGGCGCCATCCTGCGCAACGCCCTGCTCGAGCGTTTCATGCCGCGCTATAACGAAGCGGCCGAGCTGGCCCCGCGCGACATCGTCAGCCGGGCGATCGTCTCCGAAATCAAGCGAACCCGCACGTCCTATGTGTATCTCGACCTGACATCGATGGACGGCGAGTACGTGAAGAAGCGCTTTCCCCGTATTTACGCCACCTGCCTGCATTACGGCATCGATATCACCACCGACATGGTTCCCGTTCGCCCGGCGGCGCATTACTCGATGGGCGGATTGAAAACCGATCTGTATGGCCGCACCACCCTCGCCGGTCTTTACGCCGCCGGCGAAGTCGCCTCGACTGGGGTGCACGGCGCAAACCGCCTGGCCAGCAATTCCCTGCTCGAAGGTCTCGTCTTCGGCGCGCGCGCGGGCAAGGCCATGCTCGAGGACATGCGCGGCCTTTCGACCCCGGAAGCGGGCAATGCGCAAAGCGGCCCGCACGACGAGCCGAAATCCGGCGAGAAGCACGGCAAACAGCCAGCCGAGCAACATCGTCAAACGCACGGGCAAGCGCACGACCACGCACACGCCACGGCCCTCGCGGCGGCCGCCGCCGTTTCCACGTCGGCGCCGCAAGGGGAAGTGAGCGAGCCGGTCCTCGACCGCATCCGGCAGATTCTCGGAGAGCAGGTGGAAATCCTACGGGAAGGCCGCGGGCTGGAACAGGCAATCGAACAGCTCGACCGGGCCGAAGTGCCATGCCCGGAAAACTCCTCCCGGCGCGAGTGGGAGATCTTCAATATGTGGACGCTGGCGCGCGTTGTCGCGCGCAGCGCCCTGGCGCGCCACGAAAGCCGCGGCAGCCACTACCGTTCCGATTTCCCGTATCGCGACGACGAACAGTTCGCCCGCCATTCCGTCATCACCCGCGAAGGCCCCGTCCGCTTCGAATAGATTCGCGGCTGCCCCGCACTGCGCCCCGGCGCGCCAGGACCCTCGGAATGACACACTTCGTCCATCGCTACACGTAAAAGCTGTCACTCCGACGGAGGAGACAACGCGGCTGGCGCTCCGGAGCCGTGGTATATAAGTGGGATTCCCGGGAAGCCCTAACCCGGATTTCTCACCACAAGTAGGCAGAAAGCGTGAGTTGGAGATAGAAAAGGCCGCGTCGATGCCGAGAGGAGGCGGCCTTTTCATGACAGAGTGTGGCCAGTCCGCGTTCGAGTTTGAAGCGCATTTTTCGCGGCAGGTGGTGGGGCGGTTCGAGGGCGACCGGTTGACCAGCGACGGCGGGGCGCTGCTGTTGCGGGAGGCGGATCGGAAGATCGGCCTGCTGCGGCGCGTGGTGCGCTGTTTCACCGACGGGCGCGATCCAGCCCGGATCGAGCACGAGCTGGGCCAGATGCTGGCGCAGCGGATTTACGGGTTGGCGCTGGGCTACGAGGACCTGAACGACCAGGAGGAGCTGCGCAAGGATCCGCTGCTCGCGGTGCTGGCGGGCAAGCGGGAGATCACAGAGCCGCTGGCCGGCAAGAGCACGCTGAACCGGCTGGAGCGGACGCCGGCCCATCCGGCCTCGGCCGATCGCTATCACAAGATCAGCTACTCGGACGAGGCGCTCGATGAACTGCTGGTTGAGATTTTCCTCGAGGCGCACCGCCAAGCTCCCCGCGAGATCGTGCTCGATCTGGACGCGACCGACACGCCGCTCTACGGCCACCAGGAGGGGCGCTTCTTCCACGGCTACTACGATCACTACTGTTATTTGCCGCTCTACATCTTCTGCGGCGATCACCTGCTGTGCGCGCGGCTGCGGCGCAAGATCGGCCGCCCGATGAGTGCGGCAAAGCGGGAACAGCGGCGCACCGGGAAGGCCGCGTGTTCGCCGAATTTGCCTACCGCACTCGGTCGAGTTGGTCGCGGTCGCGGCGGGTAGTAGCCAAGGCCGAGTATCTGGAAAAGGGAGAGAACCCGCGCTTCGTGGTGACCTCGCTCGGCAACGAGCGGTGGCCGGCGCAGAAGCTCTACGAACGACTCTACTGCGGCCGTGGCGAGATGGAGAACCGCATCAAGGAACAGTTCCGCCTGTTCGCCGACCGGCTCAGCACCGAGACGATGCGAGCCAATCAGCTTCGGCTCTATTTCTCCTCGCTGGCCTACGTGCTGGTTCACGCCCTGCGACGGCTGGGACTGCGGGGTACCGAGTGGGCCGCGGCGCAAGTCGACACGATCCGGCTACGGCTGCTGAAGATCGCCGCCCAGGTCCGCCTCACCACCCGGCGAATCTGGATCGGCTACAGCGGTGCCTACCCGTGGAAGCCCTCGTTCGCCGCGGCTTGGGTCGCCCTGCGCTGCTGAGAGCCGCCGCCTTCCAGCAAACCCTGTCGCGGCCCGCCATCCAGAGTCGAAATCTGTCTGGAATCGCTCGCGCCAAGTCGAAAACCCGCCCCTGAGTAAACCGGGAGTCGCACCCCCCTGGAAAACTTGCCAGCAGAGCACACCTGCCCGACCAAATTCACCGCCGAACCATCGCAACTCACAACTTGTGAGAAATGCGGGCTAGCGGCGGACCTCGGCTCTGTGTCGGGTCCTCTATGCTGCCAACGATGATTCAATTCACGGTGGGAAGTCAACCAGGCGTTTGCCGCGCGAAGGGCTCACTGTAAGCGCTTCTCACTGCGGAACGGCGGAAAGCCTCTG
>DATLRW010000040.1:0-15588 GCA_035534495.1 Candidatus Dormiibacterota bacterium
GAAGCCTATTACCACCTGGAGCTTTCCCGCGGCCTTTCCCTCGCGCCCGATGTTCAATTCATCGCGAATCCCGGTTACAACCAGGTTCGCGGCCCGGTGACCGTTTTCGGCATACGCCTGAACTGGAACCTTGGCTTTCACCGGATTCGCTGATCCACAACACGTTGAACGTCTTCGCGCTTGGCGGGCGGCCTCTACTCAGGTAGCATTTCTCCCGGTCATGAAAAACTTTCAAGGCGAAACCCTTTCCTGGGATTTGACCGACGGCGTGCTGGAAGTCACGCTTCACCGGCCCCCGTGCAATGAGATTGGCCTCCATACGCTCGGCGATCTGGAGCGTTTGGCCGAAGCGATCAGCGCGCTCCCGGACGAAATAGCGGCGGTTGTTTTCTCGAGCGCGATCGAAGCGGGATTCTCGGCCGGGGCCGACCTCGGCCAGCTTTACCGCGAAATGCAGGGCCTCGACAAGCCGGCGCGCCTCGCGGGGGTACGGGAATTTCTCGAACGGATCCATCGGGCGCTGAACGCGATCGACGCGGCCGGCGTGGTCACGATTGCCGCCGTACACGGGATCTGTTTTGGCGGCGGATTCGAGCTGGCGCTGGTGTGCGACCTGATCGTCGCCGATCGCACGGCGCGCTTCTCGTTCCCCGAGTTGCGGCTGGGCCTGGTGCCGGGCTTCGGCGGGGTTCCGCGGCTGAAACGGGACGTGGGCAACGCGACGGTGCGGGACCTGCTCTTCACCGGACGAAGCATCAATGCGACGAAGGCGCTCGAAGCGGGACTGGTCAGCCAGGTCGTTGGCGAGGGCCAGGCGCTGCGCGTCGCTCGCCAGACCGCGCAGCAGGCGCGGAAATTCGACCGGGAAACCGTTCGAGCGGCGAAACGGTTCGTGAAGCCGGTTCCCTACGCCGAGTTGCGGCAGGAGATCGAGCTGTTTTGCGAGCTGTTTGCGCGCCCGGCGGTGGAGGAAAGCCTGCGAAAATTCGTCGAAGGGGCCGGCGTTTTGCCGTATCTGCCATGAGGCGGGCGAGCGGGGCCTGGCGCGCGCATGCGGCGAACGCAATTTTTCGGCTACAATGTGACGACACCGATGCCATCTCGCAGCCTCGATGAGATCACCGCGGAAATCCTGGATTTAGCGGCGCGGCAGTTCCGCGTTCCGCGCGCCGAATTGTCCGCCGGGGACGATTTTTTCAAGAAGCTCGGGATCGACAGCCTGCAGGCGCTCGACCTGCTCACCCGGCTCGAACAGCATTTCCACATCGAATTGCCCGATTACGAGCTGCAAGGGGTCAGCGACTTCCGCACGCTGGCCGAACGGATTCAGGCCCGGGTGGAATGAACGAAGGCGCAACCCGGAAACCGGCGTTCCACGGCAGGGTCCCGAGGCAAAGTACCTCTGGCCCTAAATCCGGATAAAGCCAGGATATTCTTGCCGTGGCTGGCACCCTTACAAATACCGACCATGCTTGACCTGCGCCAGTACGAATCGCTCGGGGCGGCTCTCGGAGACGCCCTGGACCGCTTCGCCGGCGAGGTCTGCCTGATCGAGGCCGACCGCGACCGGGAGAATCACCGGCTCACCTACCGGCAATTCCGCGAACAGGCCCTGCCGGTGGCCGCGGCTCTCGAGCGGCGCGGTTTTGGAGCGGGAAACCGGGCGGCGATCCTCATGTCGAACCAGTCGAAATGGCTGGTATCGGCCTACGCGGCGCTCTACCGCGGTGGGGTGGTCGTTCCACTCGATTACAAGCTGACGGCGCCGGAACAGGCGGAACTGCTGCGGCATTCCCGCGCCGAGGCCCTTTTCATCGAGTACCCGATCTGGCGCGCCCTGCATCAGGGATCGGGATTTGCCGGCGTGGAACCAGGCGCGATTTTCGTTACCGAGGCGCCGCCCGGAGCCGATCTGGGGGGCGCGCGGCGATGGGAAGACAGTCCGGCGGGCGTCGAGGCTCATTTCGTCGCGCGCCGCCGCCAGGATTGGGCGGGGATCGTCTACTCTTCCGGAACGGGCGGCCGGCCCAAGGGCTGCATCCTGACCCACGAGAATTATCTCGAGCAGTGCCGCTCGCTCACCGACTGGTATCCGTTCCGGCCCGGCGTGCGTTACCTCAGCATCCTGCCCACCAACCATGCGATCGATTTCATGGTGGGATTCATCGGCCCGTTCGTTTGCGGCGCGACGGTGGTTCACCTGCGCACCTTGCGGCCCGAGTACATTCGCGACGCGTTTCCGCGCTACCGGATCACCTATGCCAGCGTCGTTCCGCTGCTGCTCAAGAACGTCGAGCGATCCCTCCGGGCGCGCTTCGCCGAGCTGCCGCCCGCCCGCCGGCGCATGCTCGATTTTCTGATTGGCCTGAATCGCGCCCTGACGCAGGGCCGCCCGCGGCCGCGGCTGAGCCGTCTGCTGTTGCCGCAAATTCACAGGAGTTTCGGAGGCCACCTGCTCGCGCTGATCGTCGGCGGGGCCTTCACCGAGCCGGCCACGCTGCAATTCTTCTACGATCTCGGCATTCCCGTGGCGAACGGATACGGCCTCACCGAAGCCTCCACGGCGATCACCGTCAACGACCTGCGGCCCTTCCGCGCCGATACGGTGGGCAAGCCGCTGCCCGGGGTCGAGATTCGCATCGCCGATCCCGAGCCCGGCGGCATCGGCGAGGTGATGGCGCGCGGAAAGACGGTGATGGCGGGCTACCTGGACGATCCCGAGTTGACCGCGGAAACGATCGTCGATGGCTGGCTGCGCACCGGCGATCTCGGCTGGCTCGATCCGCAGGGCCATCTGCACCTGGTGGGCCGGAAGAAAAACATGATCGTCACCGAAGGCGGCAAGAACGTCTATCCGGAAGATATCGAGCGGGCTTTCGAGGACCTGCCGGCAAAGGAATTCTGCGTATTCGCGGCGAATTACCTCTGGCCGCGCCACGAGCTGGGCGGCGAGACGCTCGTGATCATCGTCCGCCCGGAACCCGGGGCGGCGAACCTCGACGGGTTGCGGAAAGAGATTGCCGATCGCAATCGCCGCCTGGCCGATTTCAAGCGCGTCTCGGGCGTCCTCGCCTGGGAGCCGGAGTTTCCGCGCACCGCCTCGCTCAAGATCAAGCGGCCGGAGCTGGCGCGGCAGATCGCCCAACGCGCCGGGCGCGACGCGGTGATCGCACTGTGAGCGCCGGTGAATTCTTCGCCGTGGTGAATCCGGCCGCCGGAAACGGCCGGTGCGGCAAGCTGGCCGGCGCGGCGCTCGATCGCCTGCGGGAAGCCGGCGTGAAACTCCAGGTGGCCGAGAGCGCCCGTCCCGGCCATGCCTCGGAACTGGTTCGCGAGGCTTACCGGAACGGGCAGCGGCGATTCCTGGCCATCGGGGGCGACGGCACCGTCTTTGAAATCGTCAACGGGCTCTTCCCCGCCGCGCAGGCGGATTCTCCGCCCGAACTCGCCATTTTGCCGCTGGGTACCGGCAATTCCTTCCTGCGCGATTTTACCGACCGGCCCGGCGAGGCCGCGCTCGAAGCCATTCGAGCCGGCCGGACGCGCCTGTGCGACGTGCTGCGGCTCGAACACGGCGGCGGCGTTCTTCACTTCATCAACCTGCTCAGCCTGGGCTTTGCGGCCGATGTCGCGGCCTTTCGCAACCGGCATTTCCGCCGGGGCGGACAGATGGCCTATCTGGCGAGCGTGGTGGTTTCCCTGGCGCGGCTCAAGCCGCAATCGTTCCCGCTGCGCGTCGAAGACGACCTGGAATTCGATCGGCGCGGCTGCCTGTTCCTCAGCTTCAATAACAGCCGATTTACCGGCGGTACAATGATGATCGCGCCCGATGCCGACCCCCGCGACGGGCTGATCGAACTGGTGCGCTGGGGAGCGATCGGACGCTTGGGACTGCTATGGAATCTTCCAGGCCTCTATTCCGGCGCTCACATCCGGCACCCTCTGGCGTCGAGGAGGCCGGTGCGCCGGGTCGAATTCGCCCCGGCCGGCCCGGTGAACGTGATGGTGGATGGGGAAAGCCTCCGCGTGGAATGCCGGCGGATGGACGTTCTGGCGTCGGCCCTGGCGGTGGTCGTGTGAAGCGGGCGTGGCTGGCGTTGCGGTCGGCTTTGCTCTGGTTTTTGAGCGCGGTGCACTTCTTCACGATCTGCCCGCTGCTCGTCCTGCTGGGCGCATTCATCGATCCGCGGCGCAACGACTGGCCGCAACGGACCCTATTCCGGAACGTGCTGCGGGTGGCCGGGGTGAAATTCGAAGTGCGCCGCTCGCCGGGATTCGATCCGCGGCGCACCTGCCTGTTCATCTCGAATCACGTGAACATCTTCGACGCGTTCGTCGTTTACTCGGCGATTCCCCAGTTCCTGCGCGGGCTGGAGCTCGAATCGCATTTCCGCGTGCCGGCCTACGGCTGGATGATGAGCCGGTTCGGCAATATTCCCGTTTACTCGAATCCCACCGCCAAACAGACCAAGGAGCTCTATCGCCGCACGAAAGGGTCGCTCGATGACGGCGTAAGTCTGGTCGTTTTCCCCGAAGGCGGGCGCACGCTCGACGGCCATCTGCGGCCCTTCAAGGACGGGGCGTTCCGCATGGCGGTGCAGTTCGGCTATCCGGTGGTGCCGATGGCGATCACCGGATCGTTCGAATTCAATCGCAAGGGGAATTGGATGCTGAATCCGGGCAAGATTGTCGTGTACCTGCTCGATCCGATCGAGACCAGGGGGCTCACAAAAGCCGACGCGGGGGATCTTCGCGACCGGGTGCACAAACTCATTTCCAGGAAAGTGGAAGATTCCCTTCCCGGACCTCGCCCGCAAACGCAAAAGCCAACGCACGCCGCCAAGCCTTCCTAGACCATCGCGGGAAAATCGAACCCCCCGCAGAATCCAGCCGCGATCCCGCCAGGGCCGCCCGGCCCCGGCGCAGCTAGGTGATGTTCAGCGTCGCCTGAGCCGTCTGCGTGAGGCTGCCGCTGGTGCCCGTAACCGTCAGCGAGTAGCTGCCCGCGGATGATTTCGGCGTTGTGGAGATCGTCAGCGTCGAAGTTCCCGACCCCGTGATCGTCGAGGAACTGAAACTGGAATTGGTGCGGCTCGGCAAGCCGGTGACGCTCAGGTTGACCGATCCGGTAAAGCCGTTCAGCGCGGTGACGGTGACCGTATAAGACGTACTCGACTTCGGGCCGACCGATTGGCTCGAAGGCGAAATGCTGATCGAGAAATTGCCCCCGGTGCCCGCCTGCTGAACGACAAGCGTGAGCGAAGCACTGTGGACCAGACTACCGCTCGTGCCGGTCACCGTGAACGGGTAGGTTCCAACCGCGAGTCCTGTGCTCGTCGCAACGCCGAGCGCCGAACTGCCCGAGCCGCCGGTCACCGTGACCGGAGTGAATGTAGGCGTCGCCCCGCTGGGCAAGCCGGTCTCGGTCAGGCCCACGTTTCCGGTGAATCCGCCCGATCCCGAAATCGAGAGCGAGTAGTTGGCGACGCTACCTGGCGCGACAGTCACCGAGGAGGGCGTAGCAGAGAGCGAGAAATCCGGGGTGGAGATGGTTCCGATAACGAACGTCACGGCAACCGAGTGCGATAGGCTGCCGCTGGTCCCGGTGATCGTCAGCGAATAGGTGCCCTGCCTTGCCTTCCGGTTCGGCGAAAGGGTCAGCGTGGCGCTGCCGGAGCCGGTGATCGAGGTCGTGCTCCAAGTCGTGCCGGTGCGCGACGGGACGCCGGCGACGCTCAGGTTCACCGTTCCGTTGAATGGACCAGTGCCCGATCCGCCGACTGTCACGGCGTAGCTTGTGCTCGAGCCGGGAGCGGCCGCGGCGGTCGAAGGAGTGGCGCTGATGGTGAAATCCGAACTCACGGCCGCCTGGACGGTGACCGAAATTGTGGAAGTGCTGGTCCGTGTCCCGTCGGTGCCGCTGACCGTCAGGTTGTAGCTTCCCGCGGGAGTCGAGGCCGTCGTCGTGACGGTAAGGGTCGAGCTGACCGGGCTCGTGCTGCTGATGGTGATGGGATTCGGCGCAAAGCCGAGGGTCATTCCGGCGGGGAGCGGGTTGGGCAATGGAACGCTTAGAGTGACAGTGCCGGTATAGCCGTTGCTCGGCGTGACGTTGATCGTACTGCTGACGCTGCTGCCGGCGAACACACCTTCCGATCCGGTCACGCTGTAGACCGCGAAACTGGGCGGCGGCGGCGCCTGAACCACGAGGGTACCTGTCGTGGTATGGGTGAGCGTGCCGTCGGTAGCCGTGACCGTCAGGTTATAGGTGGCGGCCGGGGTTGAGGTGGTCGTGTTCAGCGTGAGGGTCACGTCGTTCGATTGCGTGGGGTTGACGGTGATCGGATTCGGCACAAAGCTGGCCATCATCCCCGTTGGCAACGGGCTCGGCGAGCTGACGCTCATCGTAACGCTCCCGCCGTAATTGCCGGTGGGCAGAATGGAAATGACATATATGGCGGAGCTCCCCGCGCTGATGGTTTGCGAGCCCACGCCGGTTAGAGAGAAATCCGGCGGCGGAACGATGGCGGTGACTTGCGTCGTGTGCGTCAGCGTGCCGTCGGTGCCGCTCACCGTCAGGTTATAGGTGCCCGCGGGAGTCGCGGTCGTTATGCCGACCGTCAGGGACGAGCTGACCGCGGTGTTGCCGGTGACGCTAGCGGGATTCGGGGCAAAGGTGGCCGTCATACCCGCCGGGAGCGTGGAGGGAACGCTCAGGGTTACGTTCCCCGTGTAGCCGTTTGCGGGCGTGACGTCGATGGTGTAGCTCCCATAAATACCTGCGATGGTCTGCGACGAGGGCGAAGCCGAAAGCGAGAAATCGGGTGTGGGCGCGGCCTGGACCACAATCGTGATCGGAACGGCGTTCGTGTTCGTGCCGTCGGTGCCGCTCACGGTTACGTTGTAGGTTCCCGCGGGTGTCGCGGTCGTCGTGAAGAGGGTCAGATCCGTATTGACAGAACTCGCCGCCACTACATCGACGGGATTCGGAGAAATGTAGACGGACATGCCGGCCGGCAGCGGATTGGGAGAGGTGACGCTCAAGGTCACGTTGCCCGTGTAGCCGCCGACCGGATCCACGCCGACCAGGTATGTGGCGCCGGAGCCGGCGGTTACCGTTTTTGCCATGGGAGCGCCGGTGAGCGAAAAATCGGCCGGGGGCGGGGCGGCGCAAGTGGGGATGCTGAATGAGCCAACTTGCGTATCCCAATTGAAAGCGCCGTTATAGGGCAGGTATTCATTCGTATACCAGAACGTGCAGTCGTTGGACGGGTCAACCGACATGCCGCTGTAATCGCCCCAGCGGGTCAGGTTCGAACCTCCCACTTGCGACGCGGTCCCGGCGAACAGGCTCGACTCGGTTTCCATCGTGCCCAGGGGGTCGGAGGGAACCCGGCCGGTATAGCGGATCGAAGGATACGTCGTGCCGCTCGAAACGCTGTAGCCCATGGCAATATCGCCCAAATGGTCCTCGGCGATGCTGGGCATCCAGCGGTAATCGGAATCGGGCGCGAAGGTTCCCTGCTGATAAACCGTGGGGCTTGTGCCGGGATTGCGAATCTCGTACCAGCGCACGCCGGTGTTGCCGTTGCCCGTGTCGACCGACTGGCTCACGACCATCGATTCGTAGGAGCCGAAATTCCGGTAGGCGAGCCGGTACATCAACCGGTCGCCGAGCGAATCGAGTTGCTGAGACGTTCCCGGCTGCGGGATGCACGTTCCGCCGCCGCAAGCCTCGCTGAAGGAAGCCACGGGAAGCACCGTGGGCCCGGTAAAGGTGGAATTGGCGGGATTGGACCAATCGACGTGAAAGCCGAACAGATTCAGGGCATTCGTAGTCGTGAAATCCATGAAATAGTCGGGCGAGCCGGCCGGTGGCGCGGCGGTCGTGCCGGGCGCGCCGGAATCGCCATCCAGGTCCGAGGGCAGGAGGCTGGGATAGGAGGTGAGGAAGCACTGCATCGTGGCGCTGTTGCCTTGCAGCAGGCTCGAACGGTCCAGGGCGCAGGCGCTACCGCCGACGAAATTATTGCCACTGAAATTGTTGTAGGAGACGTAATAGGCGTCCGGCCACACGGCGAGTTTCGGGTAATCGGGGAAATAATTGCTGGGAATCGGGAACTGATACAGATTGTACGTGCCGGTGGCGTCGGACGTGGTGGAAACGGCCACGCATAAGTAATACGGGCTGGTGAAGACCGGTTGCATCATCACCCAGCGCTGCGCCTGCTTGTCGTACTCGGCGACTGGATCGCCGCTATTGTTGCTGGCGCACGCGCCGCCCAGAGGCTGCCAGAGCGTGTTGCCTTCGGCCGGTCCGTAAACGATCTGGCCGGTGGTTTTCGAGAATACGGAGAATTCCGTATTCACCCACTGGACGTACTGCGTGGCTCCGGCCGCGCCGTTGGTATCGGGCGGGGCGCAACATATCGAGAAGTTTGGCTGCGTCACACCGTTGCCGAGAAAGTTGATCCAGGAACCGGCCGCTCCCGTCGGTCCAAGGGCGGCCTGCAGCGCGGGGTCCTGCGTGGCCGGCTGAACGTTCGAGGTAGCCGGCATGGTGCGGCGCCACGGAATTTCGCGGCGCACCCCCTTAGCCGGGGGAACGACCTTCATCCCGCCAAGCCGCGGCGAAATGACGTGGATCACGTCGTGGACGACGACCACGTGCAGCTTTTGCTGCTGGGCATTCACCATTTTCGGCGCCAGGGAAATCGCCGCCAAAAGCAGACCGGCTCCGATCAGGGCCGTTACCTGTTTAGTTTTCACCGCGTTGCCCCCATCGCTGCGCGCTCAAAAAGTTGCTCTTCGCCTTACGAAGTGCGAAGAGATCGACACACCCGCCGGCCCTTTTGCGAGACGATCCTTGCGCCCGGACGAATCAGACACCGAAAAATCAGAAATGCTAGCTTACTTGCCGGCAGGCAAACGTCAACCAGCACATGCAGAATTAACCGTTCATTTGCACAGAGTTACAGGACCAGTACTCCCAGGGGATTACGCTACGAGGGGCACAGGAACTCCTGAAATGGCTGGCGATTCGGCTATCGAACGCCCAAAGGCGAGTCCGGCAGGGTATGGCCGGCTCGAATTTCGCGCCAGGTATGCACGATCCGATGAATGACCGTGGCCGTGGCGAATATGGCGATGACCCAGAGCGCGGGAGCCATGCGGTTGAACGCCCCGCCCAGGATCAACAGAACCAGCCGCTCGGGCCGCTCCATGAACCCGACCTTGCATTTCGGGATCAGGGCTTCGGCCCGCGCCCGCGTGTAACTCACCATGAATGAGCTGGACATGGCGATGGCGGCGAGAACAACGTAAAAGAAGACCCCGGCGATCGCGTAATGCGCTACCAGTCCCATGTACAGCATGATGTCCGAATAGCGATCGAGCGTGGAATCCAGGAAGGCGCCAAATGGGGTGACGCGGTGCGAGCCGCGTGCCACCTGGCCATCCAGCATGTCGAGGAAGCCGGAGAGAAAGATGCCCGCAGCCGCCCAACCGAACCAGCCCACGGCAAAGCCCAGCGCGGCAAGCAGGGTGACGGCAAAGCCCAGAAACGTCAGCACGTTCGGATTTACACCGGCGGCGCCCAGCGGCCTGACAATCCTCTCGAGGGCCCACCGCCCGCCTTGTCCCACCCGCCGCGTCCACATTTCCGGCCTCTCCCTGCCCCGAAAGATGTTGATCATACAAGAATTCCGGGATGGGAGGGAAGAACGGGCCTGCCCTGGGCCCAGGACCGCCCTCGGAGCGGATGACGGCGCAGGAACGGGACAGGGTCACATGACGAACGGGGATGGGGATTCTTGCGAAGAAATGGAGGGAATGGAAAAAATCCCGGATCAGGTACCCGCGAATAGGCCCTTGCGGGGACCGGAGGGGGATACTCAAACGGCCTTGGGGGACGCGCCATACCGTTCTTCGCGTCCCCTATGAGGGGATTCTAAAAGACGCCGACCGGAGCCAGCTGCGATGCCGCCTCAGAGCGAGATGACGGCGTTGGTGTCGCTGAACTGGTCAATTCCCGCGTAGGGTTCGTCCACGAACAGGATCCCTTTATTGCACATGATGCTGCCATCGGCCTGCTTGGCAATCCAGCAACGATCCATCGGCCGGGGAGCCGGTCCGGCGAAGTTGACGCCATTGATGTCGTACTCGCTGCCGTGACAGGGGCAATGGAAGATGTGCTGGTTCGGCAGCCAGTCCGGCGTGCACCCCAAGTGCGTGCACTTGGCATGGATCACGAACAGGTCGCCGGGGTCTTTCCGCACCCAGACCCGGTGGCTTTGCAGGAATTCCTGGTTCACGCCGTTCTGGAAATCGCCCGGATAGCCGATGTTGAACTGCGTAGCGGGTTGATAGAGCGTTCGGGGGAAGAAGTAGCGCAGGAACATCAGGAAGTTGACGCCGAGGTAACCAAAAACGCATGCCAAAACGACATTGCGCCGGCCCTGATTGACGGCTTCCCTGCCCTGCCCCTTCTGTACCGTTGCACTCCCTGCCGCATGCTGCGGGGAAACAGATTTAGCGTTGTCGACTCTATTTTGTTCTGCCATAAAGTTCCCTTGAAGAGAGGAAATAAGACCCAACGGAAGAGAACATAAAATAAAGAATCTTCCCGCTCTCCGATTCCTATGATGAACCCTCCCCCCGATTGTTTGCAAGCGATCGGGCGCATTTTTCAGCGCATAAATTTTGGTGCGATCGCGAATTGCCCCGATGAAAGGGACCGGGGAAAGGGGCGAATCGCCGCCATCTCAACCCCTCTCGGGCCGGCCCGGAAAGCCGCTTCGGAGGTCTCGCCCGGCACAGATGTTCCACACCATGAAACCGCGCTCCCCGGACTGCCTGCGGGCGGCGGCTTCAGGTCTGCTGTAGAAGGGGTCTGAGCTTCCGAATGTCCGGCACGTTCTCCAGGTGGTAGACCGCGTCGATCAGTTGATCGCAATTTTCCTTGCCCATGGAGGGAGCGATAAGGTCGCGGGCCTTTTCTGCGAGCTCGTCAGGCGACATCGGATTGGCCACCGTCCCTCGAACGGCATCCACACGCTGACTGTAGTGGTTCCCGTTGTTCAAAACGACCTCCACGTTAGCGACCAGTTTTGGATACAACTTCTCCAGCTCCTCGTCCGGAACCAGATTGACCTTTGCGCGGGCGGCCAGAATAGCCGGGTCGTGCATCAACTGTCGGTCATGCGCGGATCGGAAAGTCACCGTGCCGTTCACCAGCATAACCGCAACGATATGCTGCAGGCATATGTCGGGCATGTCGCGGTTGTTTACAGTCCGTCCCTCGCTAGGGGCTAGGCGCACGTTGACTTCCCGGACGTCTTTTACAGAAAACGGATGCTGTTTCATGATCATCTGCAATGCGTCCAGCGGGGCCTGAATCGGTGATCCAACCGTCCACTTCTTGATGTTCGTCCGCGCGATCTCGTAACGCTGGCCCAGGCCATCCACTAAGCCTGCCGGATTTGCATTCGGTCCGAAGGCTTCGAAGAAATTGTCGGAACCGAAAAAGACATCGTCGACGCCGGTCGCCCCAAGCTGGATCAGAAGGGCGGCGCTGACCCCATTCCGCGCCGGGAATCCTCCGAAAACCAGGGACTTCTCGATATGTTGCGTGTCGCGCTGCCATGCTGCAATCCCGGAGGCCTGCTGCGCGGCGTAATCGAGTACCCACCGCATTTGCTGCGCATTCAGCGATGCCGCCGAACCCGCAGCCGCGCACGACCCGAAGGTGCCGGCAATGCTGTGATCGCTGCGGTGTGATTTCATCTGATATTCGAGTCCGCCCAGCGTCATGGTGACTCGCGGCCCCACATCGTATCCCAGCGTGACCGCGCGAACGAAATGGGCGCCCGAAATGCCGAACTTCTCGCCCGCCGCCAGCGCCGCCGACACGATGGAACAGCCGGGGTGCGAATGCGAAGGCGAGTGCGAGTCGTCCGTCTCGTCGGAGTGCGCCCGCATGCCGTTTGCCAGGGCCGCTTCGATTGGACCACAGACGAAACTCGTGCCGACGACGGTGGCGACCGGTTTGCCTTCGTAGGCGCGTATGAACCGGAGCGCCGTCTGGGCGGGAGGCAGACCGGCTCCCGAAATCATCGCCGCAAAAGTGTCGAGGATATGCTCTTTTGCTTTCTCCTCCACTTCGGACGGCAACTGCCGGCTCGCCGCTTCGCTCATGTACGCGCTGAGCTCGCCGGTAATGTCCCTTCCCACGGCTTTCGGCTGGGCCTCGGACGAAGCGGCGCGCGCCGGCCAGGGCGAAACGACCGCGCTCGCGGCAAGGGCTCCAGCTCCCTTCAGGAGGCTGCGCCGCGTGAATTGTCCTCTTTTCTCCATGCGATTTTGTTCCTTTCCCGGAGGTCCGCCGTTGCAGCGTCCAGAGCAGCCGCCACTCCCGCGCGGGGTCTCCTGTCGAGAAGGGTCAGAAGATCGGCAAGACTTACCGGTTTCACCAGATAATGATCAAAAAAACTACGCAACTTGCCGGTTTCCGCCCGTTTTTTGAAACCCGAGACCGCGATAAACAGGGTTCGTTGCAAATTCCGCTTCTCCCGCAGTTTCGCCGCCAGTTCATAGCCGTCCATGCCCGGCAATCCAATGTCGATCAAGGCGGCATCCGGCTTCAGACCCGAAAGTCCTGAAAGCGTGGAGGCGCCATCGGGAAAATAGGTCACTTTGTGTCCGGCCCGTTCCAGGGCGATCGTCAAGGTTCGGGCTACGTCCGGGTTGTCCTCCACGATGACGATCGAGAGAGCGCGCCGGCCCCGGGAAGCAGACACCGCCTGATTTTTCGCGTTTGGCTCCGTTGGCGTCTTCAACAGGGGAAGCTTCACCAGGAATTCACTCCCCAGGCCGGGGCCGCCACTGGAAACCGAGACCGTTCCTCCATGCAGTTCCATCAACTGCCTTACCAGCGCCAGCCCGACGCCGAGGCTCGCTTCGCCACGGCTGTCGCTATCGAGGGACCCCCGGGTAAAAGGCTCGAAAATCATCTGTTGCATCTCCAACGGAATGCCAATGCCATTGTCCTTGCATCGGATCACGACATAGGAGCCTTCTCTGCTCCCGGACAATTCGATCTTTCCCTGCCGGGCGGTATATTTCGAGGCGTTGTTCAGCAGGTTCATGGCGACCTGTTCGAGGCGCGTGGCGTCGGCGGTGAACCAGACGTGCTCGCAGGGCAGCCGGAGCACGAGTTCCTGTCCGCGGTCGGTGAAGAATGACCTGGCGCTTCCGCCCACCCGTTGCAGAAACTCCGCGAGGTCTATGCGCTCCCTTTTTAAGCTGATCTGGCCATGCGAAATACGGGCGAGGTCCAGAAGATCGTCCACCAGCCGCCGCAACAGCTTCACTTGCCGGGCAATCGTTTCCTCGAGGGACGCGCGCCGCTCGGCCATCACGTCGGAGGAAAGCATTTCGGTCGCGAAGGAGATGGCTGCCAGGGGATTTCTCAATTCATGGCCGAGCAAACTGAGAAACTCATCTTTCCGCTGCCCCTCCCGTTCCCGTTCCTGCTCCATCCGCTTCCGGTCGGTGACATCGATGCAATATTCCAGAATGGTTCCATCGCCCAGATCGCGCCCGACGAACATCATCCAGCGGCGCGATCCGTCCTTGAGGAAATATTCCTTCTCGTAGGGTCCGATGTATCCTGTGGCGGCGAGCTTTTCCAGCTGCTGTTCACTGCTCTCCAGCCATTCCGGTGGCGTCAGCCGCCTCCATGTGAGTTGCCTCCCCTGCACCTCGGCCCGCGTATAACCCGTCATCTGCAGAAAGGCGTCGTTGGCTTCGATCAACGTGCCTGTGCTGTCCAGGATGAGCACGGCAATCGCGTCGGTATCGAGCGCCCGCTTCAAGCGTTCCTCGCTGGCACGCTGCGCCGCCCGGGCCTGTGCATGCTCGATGATATCGGCAGCCTGCCGGGCGAGCAGGTCCAGCAGTCGCAGGGTACGCTGATCCGGACGATGCGGTTTCTTGTAATGCGTCGAGAACACGCCAAGTGTTTTCCCTGACCGGGAGACGATGGGTGTGGACTGAATCGCCCGCACCCCGGTCCTGCGCTGCACGTCGAGGACCTTGTCACTGAAGGCGGGACTATGTTCTACGTCCTCGACGATGACGCGTTTGCCTCGTTTGAGCGCAACGCCGCACACTCCCCGCTCCCTCGGGATTTTGTTCCAGAAATCGACCCACCAGCGCGGGAATCCGCGGGTGGCCACCATCCTGAGAGCCGAGGACTTCGGGTCTACGAGCTGAATGCAACCAAAGTCAGCGTCCGAAATGTGGATGGCCGCATCGACAATCTCAACAAGCATCGGCTTCAGATCGGCTTCGGGTACCGAGGGTGAAGGGGGGTTGTCCCGCCTGGGGGCGCGCAGCGCTTCTTTCGTTTGACCGGCAATGCGTTTTCGGCGGGCCTTGCTCGCCGCCCGCTCCCGCTTCGTACGCCTTTGTTCGGAAGTTTTCACAGGATGCTCGCCACAATATACATCCGATGCCTTTCGAGTGGAGCCAACGTATTTTTGAGTTTTCCACAGGCTGGGCGATGCAGCTGAAACGAGCTGGTGGCGTTCCCGGTTCAAGTTCCACGGGGGCAACAGATCCGTGGTGCCCGGGGCGAGATTCAAACTCGCACGGTCCCTTCGGGCCGGGGGATTTTAAGCGCTACTCCTGTTCGTGTAATCAACGGCAAACACTCAAGTTGTATTCCACATGCGTGAAAATGGGTAAATTTCCGTGTAAGTCGCAAGCGGCATGAATCGAAGGCATAAATCTTGACACACTATAACCTTAGACTTAGTCTAACTCCCTCATGAACGCCGAGGCGATCAAAAAATCCCTGGAGGGCAGCGGGCTGCGGTGCACGCCGCAGCGCTACGCCGTGATGGCTTTCCTGACGGAACAGGCCAGTCATCCCACGGCGGCGGAAATCTTCAAGGCCGTGAATCGCTCGGACCCGCGCTGTTCGAGGGCCACCACGTATAACAATCTGCGGGATCTGGTGCAGGCGGGTCTGGTGCGTGAAGTGGCCGTCGAGGGCCGCGCCGCCAGGTTCGATGCGAAAGGCATGCGGCATCACCACTTCATCTGCGACCTCTGCGGCGGCGTCGAGGACATGGAGTGGTGCGACGTGCCCAGGCCTGTCTCGGGATCTCTCGGCAGGCGGGTTCTTCGCGAATCCGAGCTCATTTTCCGGGGGCTGTGTACGCAGTGCGCCCCGCGGCACGTTTCCCGTTGACGGTGGCGGGTGCGTGGACAGCACAATGAATCGTGTGCCCGCCGGCAAGCGCGGCCGCCGGCGATTGGCAAAAGGGAAAGCCAGGACGGGTTCGCAGTTCGTCGCAGTCCTTTAAACTAAATTTTGACGAATCGGAAAGAAGGAGCCAAGCATGTCAAGCGAAACGAAGTGCCCGTTCGCGGGCGCAGCCCCTACACAGACGAACCGTGACTGGTGGCCGAACCAGTTGGACCTTCGAGCTCTTCACCAGCACTCCGCCCTGTCCAATCCGATGGGCGAGGAGTTCGACTACGCCAAGGAATTCAAGAGTCTCGACCTTGACGCCGTAATCA
>DATLRW010000041.1:0-4759 GCA_035534495.1 Candidatus Dormiibacterota bacterium
CAGGTCTTCCATCCCCTGCTGGCCGACTTCGCGAGCCGCGGACTGGAACCCGAGCGTCTGCCCCTTGTGAAGAAACCGCGCGCCGATGTTGGAAGTCATGATGATGATCGCGTTTCGAAAATCGACGGTATTGCCCAAGCCATCGGTGAGCTGGCCGTCCTCGAAAACCTGCAACAGGATGTTATAGACGTCCGGATGCGCTTTTTCAATTTCATCCAGCAGGATCACCGAATACGGCGTCCGGCGCACCCGCTCGGTCAGTTGCCCGCCCTCTTCGTAGCCGACGTAGCCGGGAGGGGCACCGATCAGCTTGGAAACCGAGTGTTTCTCCATGTATTCGGACATATCGAAACGGACCAGGGCGCGGTCGCTGCCGAAGAGGAATTCCGCCAGGCGCCGGGCGACTTCCGTTTTGCCCACGCCGGTCGGTCCGAGGAACAGGAAGCAGCCCACGGGCCGCGCGGGCGATTTCAAACCAGCCCGGCTGCGGCGGATGGCGCGAGACAACGCGGTAATCGCGGCATCCTGGCTGACGATGCGCTTGTGCAGTTCCTCCTCCATGCGGAGCAGTTTCTGCTGCTCGTCCTCCTTGATCGACGTCACGGCGATGCCGGTCCAGCGGGCCACGACCTCCTCGATGTCCTCCTTGTTGACGCGCCCGGTCGAGGAGTCATCGAGTTTGTACTTGTCGCGGAGCTGGCGCAGGCGTTCCTTCTCCTTGCGCTCTTCCTCGCTATAGTAACGGGCCTTCTCGAATTCGTGATTCGCGATGGCCGTTTCCATCCGGTGGTTGATGAACTTGATCCGCCGCTGCACCTCGGCGACATCCTCGGGAAGCATCGCCTGGCGCAGCTTGACGCGCGCGCCGGCCTCGTCGATCAGGTCGATGGCCTTATCGGGCAGAAAGCGGTCGGGGATGTAGCGGCTCGAGAGATAGACGGCCTGCTTCATCGCCTCGTCGTCGTAGGCGACAGCGTGAAATTTCTCGTAGCGGTCGCGAACGCCGAGCAGGACCTGGATGGCCTCCTCTTCGTTTGGCGGCGCGACCTTCACGGACTGGAAACGGCGTTCGAGCGAGCGGTCCCGCTCGACGGTCTTGCGGTACTCGCCCGGGGTGGTCGATCCGATGCACTGGATCTCGCCGCGGCTCAGGGCGGGCTTAAGGATATTGGCCGCGTCGAGCGACCCCTCGGCCGAGCCGGCGCCGACCAGCGTGTGGAGCTCGTCGATGAAGATGATGGCGGTCTGACTTTCCATCAGCTCCTTCATGATCGTCTTCAGGCGTTCCTCGAACTGGCCCCGGTATTTCGTCCCGGCAACGATCAACGAGAGGTCCAGGGACAGGATGCGCTTGTCGGCCAGGAACGAGGGAACATTGCCGTCGGCGATTCGCTCGGCCAGACCTTCGACAATGGCCGTTTTGCCGACGCCCGGCTCGCCGATCAGCACCGGGTTATTCTTGGTGCGGCGGCACAGGATTTGGACGACGCGCTCCAGCTCTCGTTCGCGGCCAATCAGCGGATCGAGCTGGCCTTCCATGGCCGCCTGGGTCAGATCCCGGCTGAATTCGGAGAGCAAGCTGGTCTCCTTGGCCCGCGTGACGGGCACTTTCTCGGCCGTACTGCGTGTGACCTCTTCCCGCAGAGTGGCCAGTCGCAGGCCGCGTTCCTGCAGCAGTTCAGCCCCGAACGATTTTTCCTCGCGAAGAATTCCCAGCAGCAGATGCTCGGTGCCGATGTGCTTGTGGTTGAGCCGCTCGGCTTCCTCGGCGGCGTAGTTGAGAACCCGCTTGCATTCGGTGCTGAGAGGCACTTCGACCGAAGTCGAAATGCGCTCGCGAATGGTGATGCGGGATTCGATTTCCTGGCGGATGGATTCG
This sequence comes from Candidatus Dormiibacterota bacterium, assembly GCA_035534495.1. Taxonomy (GTDB): domain Bacteria; phylum Acidobacteriota; class Terriglobia; order Acidiferrales; family UBA7541; genus JAKASX01. The sequence goes on from DATLRW010000041.1 coordinate 1,880, forward strand.
ACAACCCCGTGAGTGCGCAGAAACCGGTTGGCCAGAGCCTTGTCTTCGCGGAGCAGCCCCAGCAACAGATGTTCGGTCTCGATGTAAGGGCTGCCGTACTGAGTCGCCTCATAGCGGGCGAAAAAAATCACTCGGCGGGCCTTTTCGGTGTAGCGCTCAAACACGGCTCAGCCTCGCTCCCTCCTGCCGGCGTCGGATGAGCCGGCGATACGGACCGAACCCGCCGATGTCTCGGCGGGAACCAAGGATCCACCCTCCAGAGCCAGCACGCGACTTGAGCGACGCGCCAGCGCCAGGTTATGGGTGGCCAGGATCGTGGTCAACCGACTCGCTTGGTGCAGTTGCTCCATCAGACCAATCACCGCCTCCGCGTTCTGCTCGTCCAGCTCGCCGGTCGGTTCATCGGCGAGAAGAAGCTCAGGTCGGTTTGCCAGGGCGCGCGCGATCGCCACGCGCTGTCGTTCACCCCCCGACAATTCGGCTGCCCGCTGCCGTGTCCGGTCGCCCAGTCCCACCTGGCCAAGCAGGTCTTCCGCCCTCTGGAGGGCCTCCCGCTGAGAAAGGCCGTCAAGAAGCAACGGAGCCGCCACGTTTTCCGCCGCTGTAAAGTCGGCCAGCAGATGGTGGCGCTGCCAAACAAAGCCAATCGAGTGACGGCGGAAGTTGGCTTTCTCCTCTTCCCCCAGTGAATAGAGCGCGCGAGACGCGAAGTATACTTGACCGCTCGACGGCGTGTCTAGCGTGGCCAATAGATGCAAGAACGTGCTTTTCCCCGCGCCTGACGGGCCGATGATCGCTATCCATTCGCCACGGTCCACTTCGAGGTCGACGCCCGACAGGACCACCCTTTCCGACCCCCCGGCACGGTAGGTCTTCGAGAGCTTCTCCACGCGCAAGAGCGCCCCGTTGCTTTCATAGGCCATGAACGGGTGCCCTGTTTCGCCGGCGGTTGCGACCGTCTCTGCCACTCGACGAACCTCTTATCGATCCATTCTAGCACGGGCGACGTGCATCGCCCGCGCCGGGTTGCCCGTTGCTACCACGCTATTTCATGCACGTTGATAACCGCAGCGCGCATGGACCGGCCGCAGATCATTGCGGTCCTTACCAATTCAATACACGGTGGTTCTGCCTGTGCGCCAAAAAGAAAGCCGGCGAGCGCGGCTAATTGCCGAGACCGGCTGGGGGTGCTCACGCTTCCGCTATTGAAACAGAAGCGGATACGTATCCGTTAGTCGACGGCGGGGTTCACTCGTAGCGAAGAATTTCGACCGGATTCAGGCGCGCCGCCGACCAGGCCGGATATATGGTTGCCGCGGCGCTCACACCGAGCGCAATGGCGCTGATCCAGACGGCGTCCATCGCGCTGGTATGAAACGGAACGTACGAAATCGAGTAAATTTCAGGGTCGAGCGGAATCAGCTTCCAGGCGTTTGCCGCCCAAGCCGTCGAATATCCGATAATCAGCCCCACCACCGTTCCCACCACCCCGATGGCCAGCCCCTGCAGCACGAAAACATGGCGAATCTGGCGCCGGCGCGCCCCCATCGCCACGAGCACGGCGACGTCGGGCGAATGATCGACCACCGTCAAGGCCAGCGCCACGAGGATATTCAGCCCGGCCACGAAGGTAATCAGGCCGATGAAGATGCCCGTAGCGAGCTTTTCCAGGCTGAGCGCGCGGAACAGCGCCCGGTTCTGCTGCATCCAGGTGGTTGCCTCGAATCCCGGTCCCGCCTCTTGCAGCAGCTTCCGCGCCATGGCCGGGGCCTGGTTGGGATCGTTCAGGCGAACTTCGAGCACGCTCGCCAGGGAGCCGATCCCCGCCAGATTCTGCGCGGCGTGCAGCGTCACGAAGGCCCAGTTGGCATCGTAATCGTAGAAGCCGGAATTGAAAATTCCCGTGACGCGGAAGCGGCGCGACTGCGGCAGCAGGCCGAACGGCGTAAGGCTGCCCTGCGGGCTGGTCACGGTGAGATATTGGCCGACGCGGAGATGGAGGCTTTGCGCGAGAACCCGGCCGATGAGAATGGCCGGAATGCCGTTCGAATCCTGCGCGAAACCGGCCTGTCCGGCGGCCATATGCCGCAGGACCCGATCGGAGGAGATCTCAAGCTTGGGGTCAACGCCCTTGAGCACGACTCCCTGCGCCTGGCCGCCGGCGGCAATCAGGACGGTGTTGTAAATGGCCGGCGCCACCGATTCGACGCCCGGGGTTTTCGCCAGGCGCGCGACGAGCGGGCGCCAGTCCCGGATGCCCTCGAGTCCGGAGGGCTTCAGATTCACATGGGCGGTGGCTTCGAGCAGCCGGCTGGTGAGGGCGGTGCGGAAGCCGCTATCCATCGACAACCCGACTTCGAGAGCGATGACGCCGGCCGCCACGCCGACCAGCGACAGCCAGGTGACCAGACGGAGCAGAAACGGCTTGAATGGCGAACGCAGGTAGCGGAGGGCAACCCAGGATTCGAATTTCATGGCTCCCTTTCGCGTTGCGCCGGCCTTTTCGCGGCGCCGGCCGGCAAGCTATATGTCCCTTTCCTCGCCGATGGGACCTTCAACCGGATGCGCGACCTGAGCTTGCTCCTCGGCAGTCTCCGGCCGCAAGAGCGGAAACAGAATCACTTCGCGGATCGACCGCGAGTTGGTCAGCAGCATCACCAGGCGGTCGATTCCCACTCCCTCGCCCGCCGTTGGCGGCATGCCGTGCGCGAGCGCTCGCACGTAGTCCATGTCCACTTCGCGCGGCCGTTCGTCGCCGCCCTGCTCGACCTGCGCGCGGAAGCGCGCTTCCTGTTCGCCGGGATCGTTCAGCTCGGAGAAGCCGTTTGCCAATTCCATCCCGTCGATGAACAACTCGAATCGCTCGGCGATCGTGGGGTC
>DATLRW010000042.1:0-8021 GCA_035534495.1 Candidatus Dormiibacterota bacterium
TCCCCATGGCGCTCGACGTCAAGCGTCGCCGGATTTTCGTGGGGGCGCGGCGGCCGGCCAGGCTTCTGGTCCTGGACATGGACACGGGACAACAGGTCGCCAGTCTTTCGGGCGCGAGGGACACCGACGATATGTGGTATGACGAGACCTTCAGGCGCATTTACGTGTCCAGCGGCGAGGGATTCATTTTCGTGTTCCAGCAGGTGGATGCCGACCTTTACTTTCTGATCGCGAAGGTCCCCACGGCCATCGGCGCGCGCACCAGCGCCTACTTCGGACTGGTGGAAAAACACGTCAGTTTTTTTCTCGGAGTTCCAGCCGTCGCCAACCGCGGCGCGGAACTCTGGGAGTTCGAGACGCGCGATTGAGCCGGCGCAGATGAGGCGCATCCATCTGCGCCTTGCCTTTGGCGTCGGCCGCGTTTTTGCACCACTCGACGCCAAAGCGACCAGTTCTCCATCCGGCCCGGGCGGATTCGCCCGGGCCGGATGGAACGGCCGGATTCGTTAGGCGTGAACCTTCAGGCGCGTAAGCAAGCGGAGCGCATTTTCCCGGTTAATGTCCCGCATCTGTTTCGCCGAAAATCCCCACTTCAAGTATCCGTCCAGCGTCGTGCCCATGCGGACATAGGGAAAATCAGTGCCGAAAAGAATCTGCGACGTGGGCACCAGCTTGGTGAGTGCAGCCAGGGCCATGGGATTGGAGCCATTGGCGATGTCGTAAAAGATATGGCTGAAATACCATTCCACGGTCCCCGGCTGGCTGCCGGCGACCCCCGGATCGACAATCCCCTGGATGCGCGCCGTCTCCACCGGCAGAGCCCCTCCCGAATGGGTAAGGATAAATTTAATGTCGGGGAACTTTTCGAACGTATGGTTGACCAAAAGACTGAGGGCCGAGCGCACCGTGTCGAAGTCGAATTCCACCCAGACCGGCGAAACGCCCGGGATGAGCTCCCCGCAACAGGCAGGAGTGGTCGGGTGAATGAATACCACGGCTTTGCGGCGATTCAATTCCGCAAAGACCGGCTCGAAGGCCGGGTCGCCGGGCCACTTTGTGCCGTAGCTCGTGAATAAGCCGATACCGGTGGCATTCAGGGTGTCGTAGGAATATTCGATTTCCTTCAAGCTGTCTTCCGTGTTCAGCAGAGGCAACGAAGCGAAAAATCCAAAACGGCCCGGATAGTCCTTTGCCACTTGCGCACCATACTCGTTGTTGCCGCGCGCCAGCGTACGGGCCTCTTCCCGGCTGAGCGCAGCGAACGAATATCCCGTGACCGGAATGGAAAGCACCGCCGTGGCGGTCCCGTTTTTTTTCATTTGCTCGAGCGCCCCCTCGGGCGTCCAGTGGGCCAACAGAGGACTTGCCCGCCGGTTTCCGCCAGGTCTGGCGGACAATTTCGGCATTTTGGCTATATGCCGATAGGCCGGGGAAAACATGTGCTCATGGACATCGATCCGCCCCGGCGCGGTGCCGACCGAGATCGCATCCAATGGTGCCGCCAGACCGGCCGCACCGGGAAGCATGGCAGCCGCGCCGAGCGCGCCCATCGATCTCAAGAATTGCCTTCTGGAATTCGGCGGTTCCGGCGAGGGACGGTCTAGCTCGTGCGGTTCCCCCGCATTGCAACGAACCCGTTCATCACTTTCTGCAGACATTCTCCCCCCTTAGGATTGCATCGAATGTATTTCAACCTGTTGCCCCGAACGCGACAGATACGGTCATTCATTGAGAAAATGAATATGTTTCGCAGTTGCAGCGGCGGCCATTTCAATATCGGCGATACCATCCTCGCCTGATTTTCCGTCCACGCGTCCAATTTCGGGACTTCAACCTAGCATATCGATCCGGACGAACGCAACGCCAAGCCCGATCGTGGGCCGGTTCCAGGCGTTCGCTTAGAGCAAACGTTTCAGCCCGAAATGATAGACGAGCTTGCGCCACGGACCTTTCATTTCCCTTCCGTCCGGGGCCACGCCGGGCGGTTCATGCGTGTAGTTCCCGATCAGCGAACTCTTCACGCCGAACACCGCATCGCTATCGAGATAAGGGTCGTTTTGCACGAACACGTGCGTGATCAGCTTCTCATGACCATCGGCCGAAATCATGAAATGTAAATGTGCGGGCCGCCAGGGATGGCGCGCTGTGGCAATGAGCATCTGGCCTACCGGCCCATCGTGCGAAATGGGATAGGGACTCGGAAGGATCGACCAGAAGTGGAAGCGCCCCTGCGCATCCGGCCGGAAACGACCGCGCAGCGTGGGCTGGGTCAGATCGGGCCGCTGCACATCGTAGTACCCGTCGGTGTCCGATTGCCAGACGTCGGCGACAACGTTCTTGAGCGGGGCGCCGGAGACGGACGAGACATCGGCTTGAACGAACAGCCTTTCCCCCTTGCCTCCGCGCGAAATATCGAAGCCCGGCGGGAACTCCGGCGGATTCTCCACATAGAACGGGCCGAGCACCGTGGTCGCGGTGGCGCCCTCCGGCATGCGGTGGTTGATGGCGTCTACCAGCATGGAGATGCCGAGAGTGTCCGAGAGCAAGACGAACTCCTGACGCGAGTCGCTGCAGATCCGGCCGGTGCGGGTCAAAAAGCGGATGGCGTAAAGCCATTCATCGAAGGTCAGGTCCACTTCGCGAACGAAATCGTGAAGGTGGCGCACCAGACAGGTGATGATCTTCTTCAGGCGCGGATCGGGGGTGTTCTGGAAGCGATCGATCACCGCATCGGTGATGCTGCGCTCGTCGAAGTCCCGGATCGCCGGCTCCATCTGCCGCTTCCGGCTCATCGTTGCGGTCTCCTTCCGCGCAGCGCGGGCCTGCAGGCGTGAACAGCTTCCCTGGGCTTTCCGGTCGCCCCCAGCCGTGGAGATCGCCGGCTTAGGATTCCTGGTTCGCCGCGGGGGTTTCCGCTCCCGGACGCGTTTCGCCGATCACCGATTTTTCAGGATCGATGAGAAAGGCCCAGATCAAGGCGCCGGTGAACAACATCCCTGCCGTCACCAGAAAGGGCGCTACCCAGGATCCTTTTTGCACGAAAAAACCGAACACGATCGGCGACGCCGACGCGCCGATGGCCCCCGCCGAGTTCATAATGCTGCTCACCGTGCCGCTGAATTCGCCTCCGACGTCCATGGCCACCGCCCACGCCGGACCGAGAACCATATCCAGAAAAAAGAACGAACAAGCCAGGCAAAGCAGCGCCGTCCAGGGATTCCGGCTCAACGCGGTGGGGATCAGGAAAGCGCCGGCGATCAGCATCGCCGGAGCGGCGACGACGCGACGCGCCAGCTTCAGCCGGCCCGTTTTCTGATAGACCCAGTCGCTGATCGAACCACCCAGAATGTCTCCTCCAAAGGCGACAAACAAAGGAATCGAGGCCACAAACCCGAGCGATTTGAGCGAAAAATGCCGGTAGACCTCCAGATACGTGGGATACCAGCTGAGAAAAAAGTAGGTTCCGTAAAAGAAGCAGCCGTAGGCGATCATGATGAACCACATATTCGGAGAGCCCAGAATGCTCTTCCAGGGCGTTTTCGGCCGCTGGCGCGCTTCGAGCTGCATGATCGTTCCGTCGGCGTGAACGCCCCGTATATGAGCCAGTTCCGCCCGATTGACTCGTTTATGTTCTTCCGGCCGATTGCGGTAAACGCAATAAAAAACGATCGCCCAGATCACTCCCAAGCACCCGGAGAAGTAAAAGATCGCCCGCCAGCCGAGGGTGGTCATAATGCCTACGGCGACGAAAGGGGTGATGGCGACGGCGAGCCGGCTGAAGCCATTGGTGACGCCCTGGATTCGGCCGCGTTCCGACTTCGGAAACCATAGCTGCATGCCGCGCGTAGCCACGGGGAACGCGCCCGCTTCGCCCAGGCCGAGAAGGAGACGAGCTACCAGAAGAGAAACAAAACCGACGGCGAGGCCCGTGCTTCCCGAAGCGATCGCCCACCACACCATGATCACCGTGAGAACCGTTTTGGGGCCGAACCGGTCACCAAACCACCCGCCCGGTATCTGTCCAATCGCGTAGGTCCAGACGAACGCGCTAAAGACGAGGCCCATTTCCGTGTCGCTGAGCCCGAACTCATGAGCGATCTGGGGCGCGGCCAGGGAGATATTGCTGCGGTCCATGTACGCGATCAGATACATCAGGCTGATCAGGAGGAGGATCATCCACCGGGCCCGAGTCGGCTGGGTGCCTACTTCATCGGAAGCGGCGCTAGTTCCTACGGCGGGTGTGGGAGCGACCTTCAAGCGATTCCTCCGTGAGAGCGGGTTGAGCGGCGAAACGCCGGGCGGATTCTTTCATGGGTAAAGAACCGTTCGGCGGTTTCGCAACCAAGCAACAGCCGAACCTCTTCTACCATCGCACGGGAGGGTATTGGCAAGAGATTTATTGCCGGTGAAACAAGAAAACTGTGTGCGCGAGCAAACGGCGGAAACAGAAACTCCGCACGTCCCCGAAACTTCAGCACGCCAAGGACCGTAGACTTGTCCGGCGAGCCGGCCGCTTTCGGCCGTCCGCCCGAGCCTCAACGGCCGGAACGGATGGCGGGTGCATCGGCCGGGGAGGCATTGCGGTCTTCGCCCGGCGCGGCTGGCCAGTCTATATCGACAGGCCGTCCTTCCTCCGCCGACCGGTCCGCCGCCTGATACACGCGCATCACCATGCGCGCGTGCTCCGGGGTCACCAAGGGCTGGCGGCCCAGCGCCACGCACTCCAGAAAATGGATTGTTTCCCCCTCCATGGGGCCGGCATAGACATGGCCAACCTTTTCACCGGGCATGGTGGAGATGGGAAACTCGATCCCTCTTTTCATCGTGCTGACGTAGACGTCCCGGTGGGTTTCGTCGACCATGATCGCCCCGTCCGTCCCGACCATTTCGACCCACGTGGATGCAAAATTCGGATAGGCGGGCGGAAGCACCCAGCCCGCGCCGATCGTGAACACGCTGCCGTCGTCCAAAGTAACGACGATCCAGGTGCAATCCGGCACATTGTGGGTTGGCTTCATGATTTTGGAGACCTCTTGGCAATAGACACGGACGGGCTTTCTCGGCTCAAAGCACCAGAGAACGAAATCGATGTCGTGCGTCGCCTCCATGGCGGCGGGCGAGAGCTTGATGCGACCGCCGATTTTCTTTCCGAGATTCCGGGTAACATGACGGCTCACCAATGCGCTGATCGGTTGTCCGATCGTGCCGTCTTCGATGGATTTTTTGACATAGGCGAATTTGGGATTGAAGCGCTGCGAATAGCCGATGGTGAAGAGTAACCCTTTTGATTTTGCCAGCTGGATCAGGTCGTCCGCTTCTTCCAGTTCCAGAGCGATCGGCTTCTCGAGGAAGACGTGCTTGCCGGCCTGCAGGCTCTCCTTGGCCATCGGATAGTGCGTCGTTTCCGGGGTCGCGGAGACGATGATGGCGTCGATGCCCGGATTCGCCAGCAGTTCCCGATAATCGACCGTTGCCGTGACAGGCCTGGTCTTCGCCGCGACCTCCTGCAAACGGTCCTCCCGGATTTCGGCAATGTGCAGTTCGTTCACAAACGGGCTTGCCGCACAGGTTTCCGCGCGAATTCCTCCGCACCAGCCTGTCCCAATAATGCCTACGCTGATCCTCTTCATGATTCCTCCTGACGCGGGGCGATTGAAAAAACTGCGGGCAACCCCTCTGCTTTGGCGCGAACTTCTTTCCTGGCCCGGTTACTTCCAACGCCTTTGCGGCTATTTGAGTCCAGAACCCTTCGAACGCCTATCGAATTTATGTCCATTCCCTATATTGTCAAATAATAATAATTGTATATTGGCAATCCGTCCGCTTTATCTCTGACGCCGGGGAGGGCGGTGCCGGCGGCTCTCGCCAAGTGATAGTCCGGTAACGGGTTGAACCCCCATCATCGGATAGCCAGAAGGAATCCGGGTGGATTCACAATCTACACGGTGACCTGCGGAAGCCTCTCTGGCGCGGGAATAGGGTTTTGCACGTTGCTCAGCCACTCGAGTATCTCCTGCATGCGGTGTAAGAAGTCCCTGCAGGCAACGGACAACAATGTATCTTTCGTGCGAATCAAGTAGAAGTCGATCCACAACTCGGGTCCGTAGATGGGCTCCGCCATCAGCCGCCCCTGTTTCACCTCATCCATTACGGCAAGGCCGGCCACCACCGTGGCCCAATCCGAGGTCCTGACAAGTTCAAGCGTCCCGAGCATTCCGTCAATCTCCAGAACCCGGCCCGACGCCGCAGTCCCCAGCCGCACCCCGGCTTCGATGACTTGCCGCAAGCTGTGCCTCTGTGACGGGAGAACGAGTTTCAGGTTCGCCAACTCACTCAAGTGGCAGCCCAACGCCCGCCGTCCCTTCCGCGAGCCGCGATCCGGGCGCCTCACAAGAACCAGACGGTCCCGACAAAAGTGAGTCGTCTCCAGCCCCAAATGGACCGGGGGTTTCGTTACGATGGCTAGGTCCGTCTCTCCGGAGAGCACCCAGTCGGTGAGCGTGCCGCTGTAGGCTTCCGCGAGCCGGACATCCACTTCCGGATGGGCGCTGAGATAATCGGGCAAGACCCACGGAAGGACTCCCTTGAACATGGTGGGAGAGACGCCTATGTTGATACTCGCAGGAACGCTTCCGGCCATGTCCATCATGCCCTGCCTTGCCTGCACGACTGTTTTCAGGACATCGACACAGCTCGCGTAAAAATGCTTACCCGCGACCGTGGGAGTTACGCCGCGCGCCTTCCGATCGAACAATCGGTGCGCCACGGTCGATTCGAGCCGCTGAATGCAAACGCTGAGGCCTGGTTGGGTGCAATGTTCCCGCACGGCAGCCCGTCTGAAGCTGCCTTCCTCATAGGCCGCGACGAAGCACCGGATCTGCTTCAGATCCAGCGAACCGATAGACGCAGAGGGATCGCGGAAGGCTATGGTCGGTCCCCTCACCTTGCGAGCATCGCTGCGGGCGACGTTGCTCAATTTTCCGGTCGGCATACGCGGGTCATAATAGCCGCCTATGCGTGACATGTCGATATGTTATTACTGGCCGTGCTGACCCGCGAGGCCCGGCAGGCTCCACGGAAGCCACCGCCGATGCCAGACCGGCGAACGGAGCTGCCAACGGCTTGATCCACCGCGACTTGCGCCAGGGGGCGCCTATTGTGGCGGGGTCGCCGCCATTTTATTCCCGGCGTTTGGAGCCTCCTCGGCAACCAGACCTGGGAGCGTGAACATCGCCGCCATCCAGCCAGGGAACTCTCCTTGGCTGCGACACGTCGAAGGGAGCAAGTCGCGGCGATGTGATTATGCCGGGGGCAAAAATCGCTGACGCTCGACCGCAAAACCAGAGGGTTGCGAAGGAGACGGGGACACGATTCAACGTCAAATACGGGGGTGGGCACCAACCCCCGGCGACAGGATCGGACAAGTTCAAAAACGTCTTGACACGACGCCGGATCGGTTTCTAATACTACGCGGAGGTGGACAACACAAATGAACAAACGTGAGGATTCTGCTAAATCAAAGATTTCTCGCCGACGGATATTACAAGGATGCTTGACTGCTGCTGCCGTCGGGACCGTGAGCGCCATGGACCCAGCGCTTGCTTACAGCGCCATTACGGATGGGGTTCGGGCCGTTGATATTCACGCACACTTTTACCCGCAATCGTATTTGGACGTCATCGCAAAAGAGGGCAAACCTTTCGGCATCGAATATCGCAACACCGCGAAAGGACTGGTTATACAATCTCGGCTCGGCACCGCCGGGCCCGTGCCATCCAATATCGTGGACTTGAAAGAGCGCATCGCCTCGATGGACGCGCGAGGGGTCGCCGTCCACGCCCTTTCCCTAACCTACCCCATGGCGTATTGGGGCGACGCGGATCTTTCGAGCGCTCTTTGCAAGGCGTGGAACGACGCCGCCAGCGCCGCGCACAAGGCGTATCCGACGCGCCTGTTCGGCTTTTTGACGCTGCCGATGCTCTATCCCGGTCGCGCCCTTGACGAGCTCAACCGCGCCAGCC
>DATLRW010000043.1:0-5540 GCA_035534495.1 Candidatus Dormiibacterota bacterium
GCTTATACTTCACGTTGTTCTCGGAAACAACGAGGTCCGATTCCGATTTTTGAAGCTCCGCTTGGAGCATGCTGTCGTCGAGCCGCGCCAACTCTTGGCCCGCCAGGACACGACTGCCTTCATCCTTTCCGGTTTCAACAACGACGCCGCCGCGCTGTGCGGCCACATCCACGGCGTGTTCGACGGAGAGCACGCTCAGAATGTCGAGGGTTTGAGGAGCTTTCGTCTCAGGGGTGGAAGCCGCTCGGGATTCGGTCACAGCCACCGGTGGAGGCGCGGCAGACGGATTGGACGCGCCAGAATTTCCGCAGCCAGCGGCGGCGAGCCCCAAAGCGGTTGCGAAGATCCATGCTGCACGATTCATTGTTACTCCCTTGGTGCCGCTACGGCAGCCACGACCAGGCCTTTTCCCATGCCCATCGGAACGGCGTGCGGAACAGGGCGTAACCGATCGGATACCAGCCGGAGGAAAACCAACCGCCCGCGGCGAGAATCTTGGCGCCACCCGCCATGCCGTCACGCGCGACTGCTCCGGGATTTGTGAAGTTGGCCCGAATGACAAAGAACTGTTCGCCCTCTTCCGTTCGCGTGTTGGCGCCGATGCGGTCAACAATTCCGGAAATCGTGGTGGTGGGCAGGGCATTCAGCTTGATGGCTACATGAGCGCCCGCCCGCAACAGCGGCAGATCCGTTTCGCGGACGTTCATCTCCACCGCCATGTGCTTTTCATCCACTAATTCGCAGAAGGCGTCGCCGGGCTTGAGCATCGTGCCAACTTTTTGTTCGACCTTCGGCGTGACGACGACGCCGGAAATCGGCGCGGCGAGCCGTGCTTCGCTTACGCGTTTCTGTTCGAGGTCGGTTTCCTCTCGATAAAGGTTCACCTGCAGCCGCGCCTGTCCGGCCGCGGCCGGATCGCGGCGATATTCCGCGTCGCCGAGATCGCGCTGCGCCAGTGCGAGCGAAGTCTCGGTCTGCGCCAGCTTGACGCGATCGGTGCTCGAGTCGAGCACGGCAAGCAACTGCCCCGCATTCACTGCACTGCCCTCGTGGACCAGCACGCGCTCGACGATTCCGCCGTTTTCAGCGGTGACCACGCGGCGATCGGCGGGCACAACCGTGGCGTTCGCTCCGATGCGCATGGGCCACGGAATGGCGATAAGCAGCGCCGCAACAATCGCCAATCGCCATCCCCATTCGATCCAGCGCGCGCCCGGCATGGCGGCCAGAAATTTTTCCTTTCGTTCGGCGAGGGGTTTCAGAAATCCGGCAAGCGGCACTTGCTGGTAGAGTTGCGCGTTCCGGATCGCTACCGCAGTCTGGTTCGCCAGAATGGCGAGCGTTTCGCGCTGGCTGTCGTTCAGAAATTCCGCATCGCCGTTGAGCAAAGCGATGGCGCCCAGTGGTCCCTGATCGTCGCGCAGGGGTAAAGCATAAAAACCGGCATAACCCTGTTCCTCGAGATACGCAACGGCGCGGTCCTTCACCGTTTCTGGCGCGGTTCGCCAACCGTCTTCGTACTGATCCGCGGCGATGGGTTCCTCGAGTCCCGCCGCCCATTCCATAATCTCGCGCAAACGCGCTATTTCGCGCGTCTTGGGCACTTCGTTCTCGCCCGAAACTGCGCCGAGCACGAAGCGGTCCCGATCAAACAACCCGATCGCGCAGCGATCAAACGGCACAACGGTCGAGGCCTGATGGACGACCGTCGTGAGGACGTGGTCGAGGTCCAGCGTCGAAGTGATTTCGCGGCTGATGTTCAACAGAGCATCGAGAACGCCCACCTTGCGCTCGGCTTCCAATAAATTCGCGTTATGAATCGCAATGGCGGCCTGTTCGCTGATGCTCGTGAGGAAGAAAAGATCCTCTTCGGAGAATGCGCCGCCTTTGAGCTTGTTGATGATTTCCACGGCGCCGACCACTTCCTCGCCCTTGAGCATCGGCGCGCACATCAGGGATTCGATCTTGAATTCATCCGTAGCTTTCTGCCGCCGCTCAGCGAGCAATTCTTCCTGTTCTGCGTCTTCTACCAGCCGAGCTTCACCGGTCTGTGCGGCCTTGCCCAGGACCCCTTCTCCCATCGCGCAGCGCGCGCCTTCGCCAAGTGTTGGGTCTTCACCGGCCTGCTGGACAGCGTAAAGATCCTTCTGCTCAGGGTCCACCAGCCACAAATTGCAGACTTCCGCGTCGAGAATGTCGCGGATTTTTTCGGCGACAACGGGCAGAAGCTCATCGATCTCGAGAGTAGAATTGAAGATTCGGCTGATGTCGTAGAGCGCAGTGAGCCGCTCGATCGTGGCAAACTGGTCATGCTGTTCCCGTTCGCGGACCAGGCGGTTTTCGAGGGCGAGGCCGGTGATTCGGCTAGCTTCCTGGACGAAATTGATTTCGTCCGGCGTGAATTCGCCGCGGCGCGGGTTGAGGATCTCGACGACGCTGATCGTGGCTTGGGCGCCTGGCAGCGCAGCATAGAGCGCCTTTTTTACCCGGTCGCGGGAGCCCTGTGCGAGATGCGCGAGCTCGTCGCTATTGTTTTCCTCACTTGAGAACTGACGCGTCTCGGCATCTTCGAAAACTTCCGCGACAGGACCTTCCACGACTCCTTCGCCCGCGGGATCAAATCGCTCGCCGGGGGCGAGCCACGCCGTGCGGCAGGAAAATCCGGCGATCTTCTCAGCGGCTTCGGTTCCTTCATCGGTCTCTTGGGCGACGGTTTCCGCGTCTGGGTCGGGCAGCCAGACGAGAACGCCGCGCGCGTTCAGCGCCGTTCCCAGGCGGCCGGCAAACGTCTTGAGCAGCGTGCTCGTGTCCCGGCACGCGTAGTAGACAGTAGCCAGCTCAAATATGCTGGAGGATAGTTCCATGCGGTTCCCCGGCGAGGCGCGTCATTATGAGTTCCGTAAATTCCCTGATGACGAGGAAAAGGAGGTACGGAATCGAGCGCGAGGCTAACAAATGCTCTTCGAGGAGTCAAGGCGGAGCGGCGGAGCGGCGGGTCAGGTTTCACTTGCTTGACGCCAAAAGTTCAGGTACGTTGGCACCGCAAAGAGATTCTTATGGTCATTACCGTTCGCAAAGCGGGCTCCATCACCATCCTAAATCTGAACGGCGCTCTCAAGCTCGGCGAGAGCGAGCAGGGATTCCGTCAGCAGGTGCAGCAGCTGATTGATGATGGAAGCAAGCATCTCGCCATCGATCTGGCCGGCGTGCCCGAAATGGATAGCTCCGGAGTCGGGTCGCTGGTACGCACGTTTGCGAACGTGAAAAAATCCGGTGGTCACTGTACATTTTTCGCGCCCACGAAACGCGTTCTGCAGCTTCTGAGGATGGTGCGTCTGGACACAGTTCTTGACATCGCCGAGGACGAAGCCACCGCACTTTCTCGCGCCTGACCGCCCTTCTTTGAAAGCCGTTGTGCTCGGAACGCTCATCGAGAAGTTCCCGGATCCCTCGTGAAGCTGGTGGCTCGCCCGGTCTTTCTTCCCATCGCGGATCAAATCGAATACGCGTTCGGAGGGTTCCTTTCAGGTAAAAAGCAGTGTTGGCCACCAGCAGGGTACTCGGGCTGAAATAGCTCTTCGCGCAGCCGCGGCGCAACTCTTCAAGAGGACCGATCCCTTTCCACTCCATCTACGAAATCGCCCGAGTCCTTGTAGTTTAGGTACGTAGGCCAGGAGTCCTGTAGCTTGACAGTCCATCGCATCCCGGATACTGTGCTCGGCATCGTTGGCGTGCCCCTCGACGCATCCCGTGAATCACTAGGGACGTATGAACAGCGACCAACGATCTTTGGCCTCGCAGGTTTTGGCGGGAGGCCCCATGGGCCTTATCCCCGCCGAGCACGTATCGCGGGTAGATCAAAGCACGCACGAGAAACCCGTGCTTACCAAGGACTTCATGAGGAGAACCCAGCTTATGCGAAGGATTTTATTCGGGTTGCCATTGCGGGCGATCGTTGCATCAGGATTGCTGCTGGTGTTTGGGTTTGGACAAGCAGGGTCGGCGCAAACTACTAATCCCTTGAGCTTATTCAAGAACTATTTTGTCACCGGCGATTACGTGGTTGGCGGCGTGGGCCTGCGGGGTCTGGGGGTCAACGGTTTCGCCACCGGAACGATTAGTATCCCCGACACAGTCCAAGCGACCGCTACGGGCGTGCGCTCGCAGGGCGTGCCTCCCGGAGCCGATGTCGTGGCGGCCTTCCTCTACTGGCAAACTGTGGAATCCTCGCGGCCGTCATTTGCCGGGCAGAACGGATTCTTCAATGGCTACCCAATCGCCGGAAAGGCGCTCGGCAACCCCAATGCCCCCGTATCCTGGAGCTCAGGCGGCTGTTCAGGTTCATCGCAGGGGTCAAAAACGATGCGGACCTACCGCGCAGACGTGCGCCCATTTCTTCCCTTGGATTCGACGGGCAAGATTCAACCAAACGGCCAATATCAAGTGAAGTTGGCGGATAGTGGAAGCAACGGTGGGGGTACCCCTCTTACACTGGGCGCCACTCTGGTGATCATATACCGCGTCCTGTCGCCAGGCGTTCCCCTGAATTCGATCGTCCTTTACGACGGTTCCTTTGCTCCAAGCAGCACTTCACAAACGATGAGCGAGCCCATTGTGGGATTTTATCAGGCTGCTCAAACTCCGGCAGCTAAAATCACTGAGATCGTCGGCAATGGCCAACCCAACAAACTCGAAAGCGTTTATTTAAACAACACCGTAAATCTTCCGTCTCTGTACAGCTCCCTCCCTCCCTTTCCCGGCATCTATAACGGGTCCTGGGACAATCCCACCTGGCTCCCGAACAACTACGGAGCCGCAGTGAATCAAACCGATTCCACGGAGACCGCTGTCGTGACACCATCCAGCACGAACGCCGGCTGTGTGTCGTGGGGAGCAATAATCTTCAGCACCACCGTTCAAGACAGCGATAACGACGGGTTGCTGGACCTTTGGAAGCTGAACCAGGGGTATGCAGATGTCAACACCGGCGATTGGGTGGCCCTACCAGGAGCCAAACCGGGTAGCCGGGATATCTTTATACAACTGGATTATCTGAACGCGCTCAGTTCCGGTATCCCCCCGCATTCTCACT
Source organism: Candidatus Dormiibacterota bacterium (assembly GCA_035534495.1). Taxonomy (GTDB): domain Bacteria; phylum Acidobacteriota; class Terriglobia; order Acidiferrales; family UBA7541; genus JAKASX01. Next base: position 5,093 of record DATLRW010000043.1, read on the forward strand.
TGCCCAAGAAAGCAGCATTGGATGCCATCGGCAACGACTTTAGTCTGCACAACATCCATGTGCACTTCGACGTCGGCCCCGTCTATCAAGGCGACCCGTACGTCATTTCCTACCCGCTCCCCGTGCCCGCCGGAGCAACGGCTCCGCCGTCAGGAACGGGGGGCCACGCCATTGCGGAAAGCTCCATCGTATGCACCGATTCGCCTCCTACGTATTGCGAATATCCGGGCCAGCCAGTGATTAGCTGGAAGACGGGCTTTGCAAATATCATGGCACAGAACTTCTGGCCAGGCCGGAAGGACAGCTACCACTACGTGCTCTTGGGTCACTCCGTAGGAATGCCGGCCGCGACTTGGAGCGCGACCGGTGTCGCCGTGCCGAGCGCTACGCGGGGTACGCTCGTTTCAATCGTCAATTCGGGGACCACTGGAACCGTGACGATCCAAAC
>DATLRW010000044.1:0-21058 GCA_035534495.1 Candidatus Dormiibacterota bacterium
GACAAATCGTTCTGATACACGTTGACGAGCACCCAGACCGTGCTCATGTCGGAGACCGTGAAGCACTGCGTCGAACCGGCCTGCAGCAACTGGCCGGGGGCGACAAGGCGCTCGACGACTTCACCGCCGATGGGAGCCAGCACCGGGAATTGCGCCGAGGCACTGCCGGCCGCCTGTTGCGGCTTCGCGACCCCGAGAGCCTGCAAGGCCTGCTGCGCCGCCTGTAAATCGGCCAGGGCCTGGCTGCGGGCCGACTGCGCCTGCAGCAGCGCGCTCTCGGCGATGGCCTTGTGCGCGTATAGGTCCTGCGAGCGCTTTTCGTTCGTCTCCGCAAGCTGGTAGGCGTCGCGGGTTTTCAAATAGTTGGCCCGAAGCTGAGAGAAATCCGCGCTTTGCACGTAGAGCAGCGGCTCGCCCTGGGTCACCGTCTGGCCGGGGACGACCAGAATCCGCGTCACCGGCCCCCCGACCGGGGTAATAACCGGCGTCGTGCGGAAGAGGTTGTAGCCAACCGCGCCGGGAAGCTGGAGAACGCGCTCGATCTTTTGCCTGACCGCCGCAACGATCTGGACGCGTGGCAGCTGGTTCTCCGGCACGGAAAAGTAGCTGGCCTCGACTCCCTTGGCGGAAAACGACGTCATCTGGTTCTGGCTCCGCGTCTCCATGCGGTTGCAGCCCGCCAAGGCAACCAGCGCCCCGGCGGCCAGCCATAGAGACACGCGCCGCCCGAACGCACCGGCGATGAATCGCGCAGATCCCCGGCGGCCCATCCGATGGTTCGCATAGCGGCGACGGGTGAAGTCGAAACGGATATTCATGGCAATCTCCTGGTGCCGACGGCTTCACGAAGCTGTTCCAAGGCAATCTGGTAGGCCGCCAGCGTCTGCAAATAGCCGAGCTCCGTCGCTCGATAGCTGCGCTCGGCATCGAGCAGATCGAGCAGGCTGGCGCCCCCATGCTGATAGGCATAACTGCTGATATCGCGCGACTGCTTCGCCTCGTTCAAATAACCGGACTCGTACAACTTGAGGATTTGCGCATCGGACTCGGCCGTGTCGTAGGCGCTGGCGACGTCGGCGAGGACGGCCTGGCGGGCGGCGATTTCGCTGTCCTGCGCCTGGGTGATGGCCGCCTGGCTGCGCGCGATTTCGCCCTGGTTGCGGTTGAAGATGGGCAGCGGGATATTCCAGAAAAAGGTGCCGTTGTTCAGCGCCGAAACGTGTGTGTAATCGAATGCCAGGGTCACGTCCTGCTTCCCGTTCGCCTTGGCGAGCAAATACTGGCTGTGCGCCGCCGTCACGCTTTGCCTGGCGGCCCGCAGATCGGGCCGAAGCGCGAGCGCCTCGGCCTGCAACTGCCCGACGCTGGCCGACAAGGGCTGGTAGACGAGCGATCCGGAGACGTCGTAATCGGCAGGCACCGATTCGTAGCCGATCAGCTGGCGGAGCGCGACGAGCGACTGCATCCTGGCCAGCTTTGCGCCGGAGAGGTCGGTCTGAAACTGGAGCATTTGCAGCCGAATCTTCAGGAAATCGCCGTCGCTGATGTCGCCGGCCTTGTAACGGGACCGGTTGATCTGCAACGTGTTCTGGTAGCTCGCCAGATCCCGTTTCGCGAAGGAAAGCGCCGACTCGGCCAGAAGGACCCCGATGAATTGCTGCGCGACGCTGTTGGTGAGGGTTCGTTCCGAGTCGGCGACTTGCGATGTGGTGACGGCCGTCATGTCGCGGGCGGCCTGGAGGCGGCGCTGGCGCTTTTTGCCGCGTTCGAACAGGTAGCTGGCGCCAAGGTCAAACTCGCTGATGGTGTTGATATTGGACGCCGTCAGCTGCGCCGGCTGGAAAATCGGAATAAACATCGCGTCCCCGGTGAGCACGGGATTCGGCCGCAAGTTCGCGGTGACCTCCACGTCCCGGCTCTGCCGGATCAGCGAACGCGCGGCTCGCATTGAGGGGTTATGCACCAGCGCCAGGTGAATCGCCTGGTCCAGGGTTATCGTGACGGGCGCCCGGGACTGCGCCCGCGCCGCCATCGGCGGCGCCGCCAGCGAGAACCCGAGTAAGGCGAGAATCGAACAACGTGAAGCGATAGCCATAAGACCTTCCATCCACTAAAGAATTTGTAGGCCACGCCCTTGCGGGAACCGGGGCAACACGCCACGGCCGGAAATTCCGCGCGGCTCCTCCGGTCCCGCAACGGCTGAAAGCCACGGGCCGGGCCGACATTATTTCGCGCTATGCGCGTAGTGCGCGGAATCGATGCAATTCCGGGCGGAAGAAACCGAAGGCAAACTTCGGGCGGGGAGTCAGGCGGAGGGTGGCGCTCGGGTGAAAGGCAGAGAAAGAAAAGGGCTGAATCGCACGGCGATGCACGGGGAAAGCACGACTTCGCCGCTCGGCCGCAGGGGAAAGGACAGAGGCCCGACGGGCGCCGCCGGAACCGCCACGCAATGGCTGATCTGGCAAATCGGGCAGGCGGCCTCGGCTGCGGCCGACTTATGGATGTGGAAAATACTGCCGATGACAGACGCGCCCATCAGCGCGCACGCCAAAAGAACCGCAAGCGTGGCGATCCGCGAACCTCTTCGCGCCGGGTTCCATGCGTCGGCCATGAAAGATATCTACACCATTTGAGCTGGATTTGGCTAGCGGACTTTGCGAGGTTCAGCCAAATTCTCAGCTTTCAACCGCCTCCTTCGGGAGAAAGCCCCCTTATGCTACCCTGGACAGTTAGAGGCCCGGAACACGACCGACTTCCATGGCACCCAGTGATCGCACCCCCGAAACGTCCGTTTCCCGGCCGGGCCGGCCGGTCGACGACGAAGCCGCTTTAGTTGCCGCGGCCAAGGGCGGCGACATACGCGCCTTCGAGACGCTGGTGCACCGCTACGAAGGAAGGATCTATCGCCTCACCTATAACATCTGCCAAAACCGCGAGGACGCCGAAGACGCGACGCAGGATGCCTTCCTGAAGTCCTACCAGCACCTGCCCGACTTTCAGGGCGACTCGCGCTTCTACACCTGGCTCGTCCGGATCGCCGTGAACGAGGCGCTCATGAAGCTGCGGCGCCGGCGCCCGAACGAGGTGTCGCTCGACGAATCCATCCAGACCCAGGACGACGCGCTTCCCCGGGAAATCGAGGACTGGGGACCGAAACCGGACCAGCGCTTCGAACAGGCCGAATTGCAGAACATTCTGGCCCGTTCGATCGCGCAACTCGAGCCGCCGTATCGAATCGTTTTTCAACTTCGGGACATCGAAGAACTATCAACGGAAGAGACAGCTCGTCTGCTCGGCCTTTCCATTCCGGCCGTGAAATCGAGGTTATTGCGCGCCCGTCTAAAATTGCGCCACATCCTCGATCAACTGTTCCGTGGGGGCGCCAGAAGTGAGTTGCAAGGAAGTTAATTGTAAGACGCTGTTAAACGAACTCTGCGATTTTCTGGACGGCGGGCTGGACGCCGATACCGTCCAGGAGATCAAACTCCATTTGGACCGCTGCGAGGATTGCCGGGTACTGGTGGATACCACGCAGAAGACGATTGAGATCTTCTGCAACACCGAGCCGATACCGCTGCCCGAAGGCGTGCGGGAACGGCTGCACCAGGCGCTCGAGCAGCGGCTTCGCAATCCCCGCGCCTGACGGACTTTTCTCTTCGCGGCTGTCCGCGCGGATTTCCTGTGGCGGCCGCCGCCGACTCCCCCCCAGCGCGCCGCCCGGCTCAGCTTCCCTTCCCGTTTTTATTTCCCAGGCAATGCTTTCAAGCAATATTTCCGGGCAATGGTTCCGGACGCGGACGTTGCCCGCTACCGCTTCTCGAAAAGGGCCAGTTCGCTTCCCATTCCACGCGCGCGGGCCGATTCATAAATCCGCGCGGCGACGGCGACATCCTCGATGGCCACGCCATTCGATTTGAACAAGGTGATCTCGGACCGGTCGTGCCGGCCGGCCGTTTCGCCGCCGACAATCCGGGATAGATTGCAAACGCGCGACCAGGCCCCGGCATCGCCGCCGAACGCCTGAATCAGGTCGCCCGCTTCGATTTTGGCCTGCTCGATCGAATCAGTGGCGATGACGCCGGCGCGGCGCACGGTTTCGGTATCGATTTCGGATTTGTGCGCCAGGTTACTGCCGGCGGCGTTGATGTGAACGCCGGGCGCAAGCCAGGCGGCATGAATCACCGGCTGGGCGGCCGTCGTCATTGTGATGACGATATCGGCATCCCGAACCGCCGCCTCGGCTGAATCCGCCGGTTCGACCGGCACGCCCACGAGCTGGCTCATGCGCCGGGCAAACTCGCGCTTCTTTTCTTCATTCCGGCCGAATACGCGAATCCGCTCGATCGCCCGCACGGCGCACACCGCCTCGATCTGGGCGGGGGATTGCGACCCGGTGCCGATCATTCCGACGGTTCGCGCGTCGCCTCGAGCCATGAATTTGGTGGCCACGCCGCTGGCCGCGCCGGTACGAACCTTGCCCAGCAGGTTTGCTTCGATCACCGCAACCAACTCGCCCGTATCCCAGCGATAGAGCAGCATCAGGAACCGGACCACTCCCTTTGCATACGAATAGATTTTCATGCCCTCGTAGCCGCCAACCATATCCGCGGCAGCCATGTAATGCAGAAAACCGTTGTTCGGGGTATGGAAACGGCGACGGCTATGGAGCAGGAAGGTGCCGTGGTTCAGCCCGGAGAACGCCTGCTGAACGGATTCTATGGCCATCGGCATGGTCAGCAGTTGGCGGACATCGTCCTCGGTCAGCAGCAGGGGCATTCGCTTTTCCTCCGGCGGAGTGTCGCCCGTTCCACGGGCGAGTGAAACAGAATACCTGTCACCTTTACCATCGCTCACCGCGAGACACAAAAGGGAACGTCAAGGACGCAAGCGCCGCGTTCACTTCCCGCCGCGCCCGCCGGTCCGCGGCCCGGGCTGCGGCAGCAGCCGCACGATCGTGCTCCGCATGCGATAGGTGAGGATCGCGGCATGGGGGGGCTGCAGGTTTTGAAAGCGGAACAGAACGTCCTGCGCTTGGCCGGATTCGAGCGTCACGCCAATCGGCAGGCGGCCGCAGAGACCGTTCTGGACGAAGGCTGTTTCATATTGCTGGTGCGGGATGCTCCAGGTAAAGACGCGAAGCATGGTGAAATCGCAGTCCTGGCCTTCCGGTCCGGTCGTCCCGGCCATCAAGTAGTAGGGTATGGGCCCCCGCGTGGGATCGTTCACCGTCCTCAACTTGAACCAGGCGACGGGCCGCATGCCGGTCGAGGCGACAGCGGGAACCAGCGCCGCCGGGGGATCTTCATCGATGAAATCGCCGAGAACCCATCCGGCGATTTCGCCCATCCGCTCAGTTCGCGCGCGGACCAGCAGCCAATCTTCCTTGCGTGGCCCGGCGCCGCCGCTACCGCCGGAATCGCCGCCGCCCGCGCGCGCGACGACGGCTCGCGCCAGGATTTCCACCGGGGTCTTTGCACGCAACTGGCCGATGCGCGGCGACGTGCGGCCGGCTTCGATGCGGATATTGGACAGCACGGCCGTATGCCCCCGGGCCTGAACCGTCATCGCTCGAACCTGTTCAGCCAGACTCCCGAGCCGTTTCCAGACCTCGGGCTCGATCAGATCGTCTTGACTGACCCAGCCAACGCCGCCCTTGGGCGCCCGAACCTCGACCCAATCGCTATACCGGTCGAGGACGACCATCTTTTCTCCATACGAGAGGGCCTCCAGCTGGCGCCGCACCGGCCCGGTTCCATCCCAGAGGGCGACGTCGCCCATGCCAACGTAGGCCTCTCCCGTCGGCTTCGGCTGGGCGTGCCACCACACCCACGCCACGACCGTTGCGGAAACAACCAATACGAAGACCAGCGCGATGAGAACGCGACGAACCATATTCAATGAGCCGGAGGATTCACGAAAAGCCCCGTGCGCTACGAATCGATTTTACTCGAACGCGTCATCCGGCGGCGGCTATTTGCCCGGCTTGTTATGCAAACCGGCAGCCGTCTGCTAGAATCCCGCCATTACTTTATGGCCAATCCCCCTCCCCGACTCCGCTCGACGCCCAGGAGTAGCCGCATGCACCATCTGGAAAAACTGAAACCTCTGGCGCAGATCGCCCTGCGATGGACCCTGGCGATCATTTTCATCTATCACGGATTTCCGGAACTGTTCACCGAGCGCGCCCACTTTATCGCCTCGTTTTCCAGGATGGGCTTTCCCTCGTATGCCGGCTACATCGCGGCGAGTTTGGAATTTTTTGGCGGATGCCTGCTGGCGCTGGGATTGCTTACGCGGCCGGTGGCTTTGCTGCTGGCGGTCGAGATGGGCGTCGTTATCTGGAAGGTTTGTGTGGCCAAAGGCTTGCTGGCCGTGGGCAACTATCAACTGGACTTGATCCTGCTGGTGTCCGCTTTCACGCTGATGGTGATCGGCCCGGGGGTGGTTTCGGTCGACCGGTTGCTCTTCGGGTCCAATCATTAAAACCGGCTAGCGCGCTTGCGGCCCCGGCGCGTGCGAGGCGGCGTCGCGGGCGGCGACGAACGGCGCTTGCGGCATCAGGAACCAGGCCACCAGATAGGCCGCGAGGCCGGGAACGATCCCGGTGGCCAGCGTAACGAACGCCCAGATGATCCGCATCACCGTCGGATCGACCCCAAAATAATCGGCGAACCCGCTGCACACGCCCGCAATTTTTTTGTCCATGATCGAGCGCATCAGGCGCTGCCCGGCAACGCCGGGTGCCTGGTGGGCGCCGCAATAGCAGCAGAAACTCGAAGAGTCTGCGATTTCCCTACGGCAGGACAGACAGTTCATCGCTCACCTCCACGTCCGTGAGGTACTGGGTGCGATGGCGGGACCTCACCGGTCCTCATAGGACACGATAAACGATGGGGAGCCGAAAATCGCTCAATATTTCAAAAGTTCCTCGAGCGCCCGGACCACATCGGCCGTTTGGGGAAGGATGGCATCTTCGAGAATGGGCTGGTAGGCGCAAAAGGTGTCCTTCGCGCCCAGACGGCGCGCGGGCGCATCCAGCTCGTCGAACAGCTCGTCGCCGATCCGCGCCGCGATTTCCGCTCCGTAGCCCCAGGACAGCATGTCCTCATAGGCCACCAGGACCCGGTGCGTTTTCGCGACCGTCCGGCCAATGGCGTCCCAGTCGTACGGGCTGAGCGAACGCAGGTCGATAATCTCGATCGAAATGCCGCGGCGCTCCATTTCCGCGGCGGCCACCTCGGCCCGGTGCACGAGCGCGCCGTAGGTGATCACGCTGGCGTCGCTCCCCTCCCGCGCGACGCGCGCCTTTCCAAACGGCACGGTGTAATCGGGACCGGGATAGAGAGAGCGGTTATACGGCTGGCGGTATAGATGCTTGTGCTCGAGGAACATCACGGGATCGTCGCAGCGAATCGCCGTTCGCAGCAGGCCGCATAGATCGAGCGCCGTCGAGGGCATCACGACGCGAAGCCCCGGCTCGTGCGTAAAGACGACCTCGCCGCACTGGCTGTGATAGATCGCTCCGCCGGTCAGATAGCCCCCGGTGGCCACGCGGATCACCACCGGGCATTTGAATTTTCCCGCCGAGCGCCACCGCACGAGCGGCAGTTCGTCGCGAAGCTGCATCATCGCCGGCCAGATGTAATCGAAGAACTGAATTTCCACCACCGGCTTGAGCCCGCGCGTGGCCATCCCGATCGCCCGTCCGACGATATTGGCCTCAGCCAGCTGGGAGTTGTAGACGCGGCGCCCGCCATGGCGGCGTTGCAGTCCCGCCGTGGCCTTGAAGACGCCGCCCTTCCCCTTGATCGTATCGAGGAACTGCGCGTGGCTCAGATCGGCCACGTCCTCGCCGAAGATGACGATGCGCTCGTCCCTGGCCATCTCGTCGTCCAGCGTCGCCGCGACCATCTCCACCATGGTCTTCGTCCCGCCGGTCAATTGCGGCTCGCTTTGGAAGCGATCGGCCGTCGGATCGACGTCGGGCGAATAGATCCACTGCTTCACCGAATCGGCCGAGGGCAAATCGGCCAGGCTGGCGCGGTCGCTCGATTCGCGAATCTCGCGATCGACATCCGCTTCGATGGCCTCGAGTTCGTTTTCATTCAGGATGCCCTCGCGAAGGAGAAACAGGCCGAATTTCGGGAGCGGATCGCGCCGGCCCTCCTCCTCGCGCTCTTCGGCCGGCTTGTAGAACTTTTCCTCGTCGGACATCGAATGCGAATACGGCCGGGTCACGTGGGCGTGCACCAGCGCCGGACCCTGCCGCCGGCGGCAGTATTCGACGGCGCGGCGCAAGACCGCGTGGCTCTCGATCGGGTCGGTCCCGTCGCATTCGGCGATATGGAAGTTGGGGACATTGCGCAACAGGCGCGAGACGTTGCCGCCCGCGGTGTGCACGTCGGCCGGCACGGAGATCGCATAGCCGTTGTCTTCCACCAGGAACAGCACGGGAAGTTTTTTCAGCGACGCCGTATTGATCGCCTCCCAAAACTCCCCCTCGCAGGTGCTCCCGTCGCCGCCGGCCACGTAGACGATCTCGTCGCGCTGATGGCGGACGGCGTAGCCGAGCGGCGCCTGGCGGGCCCGCTCGAGCGCCCCGGAAAATTCGTCGAAGTACAGAGACGCCTCCGCCGAGCCGACCGCCTGATTCCACTGCGTTCCCGTGGCCGAAGACCGGGAAATGATGTTGTAGTCCTGATAGCCCCAGTGGCTGGGCATCTGGCGCCCGCCGGAACTGGGGTCGTCCTTGGCGCCAAACCCCTGCAACAACATTTCGTACGGGGTCGCCCCGAGCGTGAGGCACAAGGCGCGGTCGCGATAATGGGGGTAGAACCAGTCGTAGCCCGGCCGCAGGAGCAGCCCCGCGGCCACGAGCACGGCCTCGTGACCGGCGCCGCTCACCTGAAAGAAAAGCTTGTTCTGCCGCTTGAGCTGGATTTCCCTGTCGTCGATTCGTCGCGACAGGAACATCGTTCGGTAGATCCGGACCAGCGTGTCTCGGTCGAGCCCGTCATACTTCGCTGCATCGAAGGTGACGGTCTTCGTCCGGGGCTCTACGGGCATAATCGGCTCCTCGTGACGGCTTTTAGCTGCTGGCCATTATATAACCTACTACAATAACCACCCCCGGATGTTCCCCGGCGCGGCTTGCCTGGCTACAGCCAAGCATTTTCGTCCCAAGCGCACACTGGAAACCCGAAACAACCGCCGGAAACATTCGGGAGTTTTGACGCTGGCTGGTGCGCCATTTCCTGAATTTCACGGGACGACCATTCAGCCGGCCGCCGCGCTAATCCCCTATGCGTCAACAACCTAGGCGGCTTGCGTTATGGCGCGGCGCGTGCACCAGGAACCATAGCGACAGCCGGTCTCTTTCGCCCTCCTGTGTCAGCGCGGCAGCCTCCGCGGGGCCGGAGGGGCCGGCCAGGCGAGCCGATGACATTTCAAGACCGCACACAGGCAGGGCGGATGCTGGCAAACGAGCTAAGGGCTTATGCCGGCGGGGAGGACGCCATTGTGCTGGGCGCGCCGCGCGGCGGGGTTCCCGTGGCTTTCGAGGTGGCTCGGGAATTGAAGTTACCGCTCGATCTGTTCGTCATCCGGAAGCTGGGCGTTCCCTGGCAGGAGGAGCTCGCCTTTGGCGCAATCGCGGAAGGCGGGGTTCGTATTCTCGATCAGGAGATTATCGGCACGCTGGATATTTCCCCCGCGCAGATCGAAATCGTCACCCGGCAGGAGCGGCAGGAGCTCGAGCGGCGCCTGCACAGCTATCGCGCCGGGCGGCCGGCTCTCGACGTGCGCGGGCGCACCGTGATTCTGGTCGACGATGGCATCGCGACCGGCTCGACCGCCCGCGCGGCGATCACGGCGCTGCGTGAAATGAAGCCGGAGCGGATCGTGCTCGCCGTGCCCGTGGCGCCGCCCTCGACCTGCCGGCGGCTGCAAGGCCTGGTCGACGAACTGGTCGTGCTGGAGATGCCCGAACCGTTCTACGCGATCGGACAGTTTTATCTGGATTTCGCGCCGGTGTCGGACCAGGCGGTCACCGAACTGCTTGCCCGGGCAAACGCCCGGGATTCCCCCGCCGTCATCGAGAATGGCTGAGGGCGCTCGATTCCGTTCCGGAAAGGAGCCGCACGATGACCAACGAAACAAATTCTCCGCCGGAAATAGAGTCATGTGAAGTCACCGTCGATGCCGGCGAGGTCGCCCTGAGCGGAATCCTCAGCATTCCGCGGCGCTCGGCCGGCATTGTCCTCTTCGCTCACGGTAGCGGCAGCAGCCGCCACAGCCCGAGGAATCTTTACGTCGCCGGCGTCCTGCATTCGCGCGGGATGGCCACGCTGCTCTTCGACCTGCTCACCACCGAAGAGGAGTCTCTCGACCTCCTCACCGCCGAGCTTCGATTCGACATCCCGATGCTCGCGCGCCGCCTGATCGGCGCGACGCAATGGGTCGAACGCAACCCCGACACCGGTTCTCTTCCCCTAGGCTATTTCGGCGCCAGCACCGGCGCCGCCGCCGCGCTGATTGCCGCGGCGGACACCAACGGCGCGGTGAAAACGATTGTCTCGCGAGGCGGCCGGCCCGATCTGGCCGGGAGCGCACTGGGCCGGGTGCGCGCGCCGACGCTTTTCATCGTTGGCGAAAACGACGCCCTCGTCCTGGGCATGAATCGCGATGCGCTCGAACGGCTGGCCTCCCGGGAAGGCAAATTGGTGATTATTCCCGGGGCCACGCATCTGTTCGAGGAGCCGGGCGCGCTTGAGGAGGTGGCGCGCGTCGCCGCCGAGTGGTTTCACAAACATCTGGCCCCCTCGCCCCAGGCGCGAGGGAACAGCTTCGCCCATCGCTGACGCGATGCGGCGTCAAAGCGTCCCGGCATGACGGGGCGCTTTTTACGGGGAGGCGGACATGCTGATGGAATTGAGCGTGGTTCCTCTGGGGCGAGGCCCTTCGGTCGGCGCGGACATCGCCGATCTGATGAAGATCATCGATGCCAGCGGCCTCGATTACCAGCTCACCGCGGCGGGAACGAATGTGGAAGGCAACTGGGAACAATTGATCGACCTGGCCCGGAAATGTCACAACGAGATACGCAAAAAGACCGCCCGCGTGGTGACCACGATCAAGATCGACGACTACGCGGAACGCACGGGACGCCTGGCCGCCATGGTGAAGTCCGTGGAAAACAAGGTCGGCAAGCCGCTCAAGAAATAGGCCGGAATCGCTCGGCCGGTTCCGGCGCGGGCGCGGTAGCGCGCGGCCCGCGCCACCCGTTTGCGGAAGGGAGCTGACATGGCAGCGAAACGTCTGTTTTTCCGGTCCACGGCGCGGGAGAAAATCCTCAGGGGAGCGACGGCGCTGGCCGATGCGGTTCGAATCACGCTCGGCCCGAAATCCAAGTGCGTCCTGATCGAGAAGAAATGGGGCCGCCCGATCGTATGCAACGACGGCATCACCATCGCCAAGGAAATCCAGCTCGACGATCCCGAGGCGAACCTCGGGGCGCAGATGATTCGCGAGGCCGCCGAGCGCACCGGCGAAGCCGTCGGCGACGGAACGAGCACTTCGGCGATTCTCGCCCATGCGATTTTTGCCGAAGGACTGCATAACGTCGCCGCCGGGGCCAGCGCCGTCGACCTGAAGCGCGGTCTGGACCTGGGTCTGGCCGCCGCCGTCAAGGCCCTAAAAGGGCTCTCGCGGCCCGTGGTCAGCCGGAAGGAAAAGGCCCAGGTCGCTACCATCTCCGCGCACAACGACCCGAGCATCGGTGAACTGGTCGCCGACGCTTTCGAAAAGGTGGGCCCGGAGGGCGTTATCACCGTCGAGGAATCGAAAACCACCGAATCGGCGCTGGAGGTGGTCGAGGGCATGCAGTTCGACCGCGGGTTCATTTCCCCCTATTTCATTACCGACGCCGAAAAGATGGAGGTGGTACTCGAAGACCCGGTGATCCTGCTGCACGAAAAACGTCTCGCGAACATGAAGGAGCTGCTCCCTCTTCTCGAACAGGTGGCCAAGGGCGGCCGGCCGCTGCTGGTGATCGCCGAGGACGTCGAGGGCGAAGTGCTCGCCACGCTGGTCGTGAACAAGGTGCGCGGAACGCTCTCCTCGGCCGCCGTGAAGGCGCCCGGATTCGGCGACCGGAGGAAGGAGATGCTCCAGGACATCGCGATTCTCACCGGCGGCCAGGTGATTGCCGAGGAACTCGGGCTGAAAGTCGAGAATCTGACGATCGACAATCTGGGCCGGGCCAAGCGCATCGTGATCGACAAGGACAAGACCACGATCGTCGAAGGCGCGGGATCGAAAGCCTCCATCCAGGGCCGCTGCGCCGAGCTGCGCCGCCAGATCGAGAAGACCACTTCCGATTACGACAAGGAAAAGCTGGAGGAACGCCTCGCCAAGCTGGCCGGCGGCGTCGCGGTGATTCGCGTGGGCGCGCCGTCGGAACCCGAGATGAAGAACCGCAAGGAAGCGTTCGACGACGCCATCAGCGCGACTAAAGCGGCCATTGCCGAGGGCATCGTTCCCGGCGGCGGCCTGGCCCTGCTCCGGCTCATCGACGCCGTCGCGGCCGGGGAACCCGGCTCCTCGGGCGACGAGAGAACCGGCCTGACGATCCTGCGCCGCGCCCTGGAAGCGCCGACGCGCCAGATCGCGAAGAACTCGTCGGTGGACGAGGGCGTCGTGGTCGACCGCATGCGCCAGGGCAAAGGAAATTTCGGATTCGACGCCGCCCGCTGCGAATACGTCGATCTGGCCGAAGCGGGAATCATCGATCCGACAAAAGTCGTGAGGATCGCGCTCGAAAACGCGGTCTCGGTGGCGAGTGTGCTGCTGCTCGCCGAAGCCACACTCACCGAAATACCCGAGGAAAAGAAGCCAGCGGCCCACGCGGAGGAATCGTTCGGGTAGCGAGCGTTACCAAAGGCGGTGACGCGGTCTTCTAACGCGCAGCCCTCCGCCAAGGGTGGTCATTCCGAGCCCCGAGCGGAGCCGGGGGGCGAGGAATCTGCTGTTTCATCGAGGGGCCGAGTCAGGCAGGCCGCGCAAAGTCTCCGGGGCTTTTGGCCGTCGCTTTCCACTCCGGCTTGCGTTCCGGGCTTGCCTGGGCCAGGGCTTGACGCACGCCTTCGGCATCGAAATCGGTGCCGTAAACCGGCGTCGCCGGCTGCTGCCGCCAGGATTCATCGAGGCCGCCCGCATCCACGCCGTCAAAGCCGAGTTCGTCGATCAACCCCAGCACGATGGCCTTGGCTTCCGGGTCATCCCCGGCCACGGGAAGCGCGATGCGTCCCGCCGAGCCCGCCGGCAGGCCGCGTTCCATCAGATGACGCGCGTAGATGTTATTGAATGCTTTGACGACCGGCCGGCCCAATTGCCGCGAAACCCACCGGCTCTCGGTCATTCCCGATTCGATCTCCTCGATCCGGCCGTCGCGCTGCCGCGGATAATAGTTTCCCGTATCCACGACGACGACAGTTTGCGGAACGCCCGCAAACAGGTCCTTGGGCAAATCGCGGATCTTCGCCTCGGGGATCGTTACCACAACCACCTCGCCGGACCGGGCCGCTTCCTTGGCCGTCACCGCTTTTGCTCCGGTTTCCGCCGCCAGGGCGGCCAGCGAGGCGGGGCCGCGTGAGTTGGCGACGAAAACCTCGTATCCCAGGGCCCGGAACCGGCGCGTGAGAGTACCGCCGATTTGTCCGGCGCCGATAATCCCGATTTTCATCTTCCCCTCCTTATGAAACGGAAATTCTTGGGTATAGCGATGAGATGCGGGGAGGGTGGCGCGCGTCGCGCCCGGAAAATCCGATGCCTGCGTGGCTACTGGGAGGCGCCGGCGGCGCGAGCCGCCTTTTCGAGCAGGCCAAGGATCTCCTTGCAGCGAGCGCCGCTTGTGCCGCGCATGCCGCCCGCGCCGCCCGCGCCCGTGCCGCAAGACCGGCGAAAGCCCTGAATCACGCCCTGCCACCAGCCCGCGTCGACATCCCACGTAATGCCCTCGCTGAGATTCCAGTATTTCCGCAAGACCGGCCAGTTCCGAATCAGGGCGGCGGGCTGGTCGGTGAGGTAATGTTCGAGCTCGTCGGCCACGTCGTCGGCGTAGGCGCCGCCGGAATGGCGAAATAGGTAGAAATAGCTGGCCGTCGCGCCCGGGTAGCCGGTGAGCATGAGCCGATACATCTCGTCGGTAACGCTGTACACCGGCGAGGTCGCGATGGCAGGCGCGTCCCCGTTCTGCGAAGAAGCCGCCTGCCCGAGATGGACCAGCGCGGCCCCGGCTTCGGGCGTTTCCGGCAGCGCGGCCAGAAACCGCGCCGGGTCCTTGCGCCCGCCCAGGCGGTAGCGAATCAAAGCGCAAAAAATCGACGCTTCGGGATCGCTCCCGGCACCGTCGCAGCACGCATCGACCGGCCCCTGCGCACGCCCCTGCCGTGCCTGGGCGTAGGCCAAGCTCGCGTCGAGAACGAACTGCCGATACTGCGCGTCGATCGCCTGGATCGCTTCGAGCGCTTTTGTCGAGCTGCCCCCGCTCTGGTCGAACTGCTTCTGCCACTGCTGCCGTTTCTGCCAAAGCCCGGCGGGCAATTGGCAACCGGAAGGCGCAATGGCGGGCTGCGCGGCGGCGGCGGCGGCGGCGCCGGCGGGCGCGAGCATCAGGAGCAGCGACAGCGCCAAGAATCGAATCATCCCCGATATTGTAACCTTGCGGCGCGGCGCCTCCGGCGCTATCGAAGGAAAAGCAACGGGTTATAATCGGCAGGATGAAATTTGCCGCGATCGCTTCGTTCGTCTTGCTGGGCTTGACGCTGGCTGGCGCGCCGCTGCGGGCGCAGTCGCAGGCGCCGAGCCCTGCCCAACCGGCTCAGCCGATTCCGGTCGACCAGGAGCCGCACCATCATTTGATGTACGGAACCAGCAACATACAGGTCTACGACGTGCTCATCCTGCCGGGGCAATCGGCCTTAATGTATCCGCAGAACATCGACTACATCTCCATCACACTGGCCAAGAGCAAGGTGAGCGTCGATTCACCCGGCGAGTCTCCCCTCTCGCTCGACCTGCCCGAAGGCGCCGTCAGTTTCAACGTAGGCGGCTCGGCCTACACGCTCACGAATTACGGCAGCGAGCCCTACCACGCCCTTTCCCTTGCCTTTCTAAATACCGCGCTCACCGGCCGCGGCTGCCGCTGCACCGGCGGCCCAACCGACGCCATTTGCAACTGCCCCGGCGCCGCGCCCCTCCCGCCGGATTGGTCGCTCACCATCGGCCATGTTTTCCTGCGAGGCGTGACGCTCGCGCCCGGCGCCACCTACGATAACGACAGCACCGACACCACGCGTTTTCTCGTCGCCGTCACGCCATTCGACGTTCTCGACAACACTACTCACGAACCCAAGAGCCTGCAGGTCCGGCTGCCCGCCGGGCGCTTCCACTGGCTCGGGACGGGGCCGCACGAAATCCAGAATCTGGCCTCGACCCCGCTGCGGTTCGTTTGCGTTGAATTCTGAAAATGAGCCAGATTCCGCTGAACCTCCAACCCACCCGCCATATCTGGTCGGTCAGCGAGATCACCGCCCGCATCAAGGAACTGCTCGAAGCCGGATTCCGCGAGCTTTGGGTCGAAGGCGAGATTTCCAATTTCCGTCAGGCGCAGTCCGGCCACCTCTATTTCACGCTCAAAGACGAGCACGCCCAGATTCGCTGCGTCACATTTCGCAATGACGCGCGCCTCTTGAAGTTCCGCCCCGAGGACGGCCTTCACGTCACCGTTCGCGGCGCGATGAGCCTCTACGAGGCCCGCGGCGAATATCAGGTCTATGTCCAGCACATCGAGCCGATGGGCCTGGGCGCCCTGCAACTGGCCTTCGAACAGCTCCGCCAGCGCCTGGAATCGGAAGGCCTGTTCGACGCCGCGCGCAAAAAGCCCTTGCCGCTGCTTCCCCGCCGCATTGGCCTGGTGACCTCGCCGGCCGGCGCCGCCGTTCGCGACGTTCTCCGCGTGCTACGCCGCCGCTTCCCCGGCGCTCACGTCGTACTCTATCCGGTCCGCGTGCAGGGCGAAGGCTCGGCCAAGGAGATTGTCGAGGCGATCCGCTACCTCAATCGCAAGCGCCTGGCCGACGTCCTGATCCTGGCGCGCGGCGGCGGCTCGCTCGAAGACCTCTGGAGCTTCAACGAGGAGATCGTCGCCCGGGCGATTGCCGCGTCGCTAGTCCCGGTCGTTACCGGCGTCGGCCACGAAACCGATTTCACCATCGCCGATTTCGCCGCCGACGTTCGCGCCCCCACTCCCTCGGCCGCCGCCGAAATCGTCGTCCAGACGCGCCAGGAATTCGATCGCCACATCGCCGAGCTCAGCCGCCGCATGGCCGAGCGCCTCCGCTATCTCTTGCTCGAACGCCGCCACCGGCTCGGCGAACTTTCCTCCGACCGCGCCTTTGGCCGCCTGCCCGATCTGGTGCGCCAGCGCCGCCAGCAGATCGACGAATCGGCTCTGGCGCTCGCCGAGCTTCTCCGCGGCCGTTTGCGCTCCGCGCAAGACCGTCTGGTCGGCGTCGAGAGGCGTTTTTCACGAATCGATTTGCGCGTTCGCCTGGGCGCCCTGCGCCTCGCCATCGAGCAGCGCCGCAGGGATCTCGGCACCGCCGCCGAGCGCTTCTTCACCGCGCGCCGCCAGCGCCTGGCCTCCCTCGCCGTGCAGCTCGACGAGCGCAGCCCGCTCCGGCTGCTCGATCGCGGCTATTCCCTCTGCTACGACGCCGCGGGCCATCTGCTGCGCGATGCCGGCCAGGTTTCCACCGGCGACGAGATTGCCGTGAGGCTGGCTCGCGGCCGCCTGACCGCACTGATCCGCAAAATCGAAAATTGATCCGCAAGATTGAATCGGGCGGGGTTTAACCGGGATGTCTCACAAGTTGTGCGTTTCGTGGCGTCGGGTGACGAAATTCTGAGGGGTGGTGCGCTCCGACAAAGCAGGTGGCCGAGCGCCGAGCGAGCCCGACACTGTGCGACAGTGAGTTGCGGGCACGAAGAGAGCGATCCTGGGCGAACTTCGACCGGCGTCCGGGGTGCGCGATAGGGTTTTAGGGGAGGAGACGGCCTTTGTCAGCGGCGCAGGGTCGACCAAGCCGCGGCGAACGACGGCTTCCACGGATAGGCACTGCTGTAGCCAACCCAGATTCGCCGGGCGGTGACGCGGACCTGGGCGGCGATCATCAGAAGCCGTAGCCGGATCGTGTCGACTTGCACCGAAGCCCATGCGGTTCCCGCCAATGCCAGCCGGCGCAGGGCGTAAACCAGCACGTAGGCCAGCGAGGAGAAATAGAGCCGAAGCTGATTGGCTCGCATCGTCTCGGTGCTGAGCCGGTCGGCGAACAGGCCGAGTTGTTCCTTGATTCGGTTCTCCATCTCGCCACGGGCGCAGTAGAGCTGCTCATAGAGTTTCTGTGCCGGCCAGTCGTGCGGGCCGAGCGAGGTCACGACGAAACGCGGATTCTCGCCCTTCTCCAGATACTCGGCCTTGGCTACTACCCGCCGCGGCCGCGACCAACTCGACCGAGTGCGGTAGGCAAATTCGGCGAACATGCGCAAAAGGCTGCACTGTTCGCGTGCCGTTTTTGCCAGGAAGCTGCGGATCAACGAGCGGACCCTCGAAAAGTGGGAGCAGTGCCGCGCGAAGCCGAATCCGCAAGCCGCCGCGCTCGTCCTGCTCGGCCGCAACTATCCCGACACACTCCAGCGCCTGGACCGCCTCGCCGCCCTTTAGCAGCCGCGCAGGGATAGTCCGGCGAACCACCCCCACCCCTGCGGCACCCGGGCCTCGAACGACCCACAGGGGGTCGCATGCGAGGTAGACGGGGCCATCTTCCGGCCGGGGCTCTCCAAATCATCGGATGGCGTGTCTCACGGCGGCGACAAATCGTTCAAAGCGTTCGGTCCTGATTCGACGGCCATCCCTCGACGAGAGTGATTGGAAGAACGACTGACGCAACCCGAGGCTCAACTCAAGTTGAACGCCCACGCCGCCCTGACAACGATTGCAAATATTTGCACCGCAGAGGCCCTGCAGACCTGTGCTCTGCGGCTCCTCGACTCTGAAGCAGCAATCCGCGAGTGATCTGCGAAGACGAGCCACGGTTACCTTGTCCAGACCCCCGAAAAATACAACCCTCCTCCGGCTGCGTTCACCGTGTATGCTGATGGCCCGCGGCGACGCCTCGACTAGGCGCACGCACTGCGGTTCATCGAATCGGGTGCTCGCGATGTGAAGAACCCTGTTGCCTCTCCGCATCATCCCCTCGAACGCATAAAACGAGAAATCGTCTCCCGCAACGGCCTCGGCGACTTCCGACGTGCCCGGCTCTATTCCACCCCCATGAGGCGCGACGATGGCCGTAGTGCCAGGGCACACACGCACGCGCACGCGGAAGTCCCGCTCCGGAGCGTGTCTCTTAGTAAGGTCCGAAATGCTGGCGTACCTGTCCGTCATTACGACGGCCTGGCCCGTACCCAATCATCGCCACCATCGCTTGAGCTCACATTTCCGATTTGAACCCTAAGAATGAATCGTCCGATGTTCGCCATCATCAATATTCATGCGGGTCTGAATGCGATGAAGGCGCTCCGGAGGTTAATACCCCCATGGGTGAAACAGAAAATGGTTCGTTTCAACTCTCTTTCAACGCCTCTCTGAGGGTCGATTTCCAAGGTTCGCGCGTCACCTCGGACGGCGGCTTGATCCTGGTGCGGGAACTCGACGAACGTCTCGGGTTCGGAGAATTGATCGAAGAACATCTGACGGACTCCCGCCGTGGAAGAAACACTCAGTTTCGGTTCGCCAACCTGCTGCGGCAGTCGGTCTACAGTCGGCTGGCTGGCTATGAAGACCTCAACGACGCCCGGAGGCTCTGCCAGGACCCGACCTTCCGGCTCATTGGTTCCGAAAAGGGTTGGGATCGGGGTGTCGCTCTGACGTCCCGGTTGCAGTCCTTCGAGACCGAGATGCTGGCCGAAGAGGGAAATTTTGCGGGACTCGCCAGGCTGAGTCGGGCATTGATCGGGAGAGTGGAAGCGATGGATTCGGGTTCGAGGACGGTTTTGGACCTGGTTTCGACCGAGATCCCGGTGTACGGGGAGCAGGAGGGGAGCGATTACAACGGGCATTTTGAGTCCGTCTGCTATCACCCACTGCTGCTGTTCGACCGGGAAGGCGACTGCCTGGCGGCGAAGCTCCGGCCTGGCAATGTCCACAGCGCTGACGGCTGGGAAGAGATTCTGCCGCCCGAGATCGAGCGGCAGCAGGAGATGGGAAAGGAAGTCGTCTTTCGGGCCGACGCCGCCTTTGCCAAGCCGGAGATTTACGAAGCGCTGGAGGCTCCGAACTCTGAAAACTCGGCCGGCCATTGCCTTCGGGGGCCGCGAGGTGTACGTTGTCGGTCGGGCCGGAGTCCATAATGGAAATTCCGGTTAACCTAACACTTATGGCTGCGCGAACTCAGGTCGGCTCGGTAGAGCTCGGAGCACATTCAGGCCCTCTTCATCTCATTGTGTTTTCTGATTGGAGAATCCAGGACATCAGTTTGTTGGTCGAAGAAATTTCACAGTTTCCCACCAAACCCGACCTTATTCTTTACGGCGGAGACGATATTCCCAGATTCAGAGAAGCGGGTAACAACTTGTTTGAAGACTTGGCCCGCTGTTCCCGCTATGGAATTTGCGCCGTCATCGGAAACGATGACTCGCCTTCAGTGCGAACTTTGATATCGGGCAACACCGTGTTCAATGTTCACAAGACCCCCGTGACGCTGGGCGAATACACATTTATTGGCCTGGAGGCTGCGCCTCCCGCGGACGGCTTTATGGTGGGTTTTTGTTATTCCGAGAAAGAAATTGAGAGGCACCTAGCTTTCCAAAAGCGCGTCGCTAAGAAAAATAGAATTATAATTTTGAGCCACGCGCCGCCTTTCGGAGCTTTAGACAAAGCACTGAGATTTTCGCGGGATGGTCGGCCTCGTTCGATAGGGTCAAAAGCCCTAGCACAGTTTGTTCGAAACAACAAGACGGTTGCCCTTGTTGTTTGCGGCCACGTGCACCGTTACGGGGGCAAGCACGAGCGATTGGGGCGGTCACTCGTTGTGAATGTTGCCAGTCACGACCGACTCGGAAATGTAGGTCGTTTCGCCCTTTTAACACTCGGTTTGAAGAACGACGTTAAGGTGGAGTGGCGGGAGATAGTAGAGGTGTCTTGCATAGCTGGCATAAAAGAGCGTTCAACAGAAAGGTTGCGGGCCGCTGGCATAAGAACCGTTCAGGAATTCGCAGGCGCAGATATATCGGCCTTGGCTAAAATACTTTCACACCCGCCACCGAGGCCCATTGAAATGCTCAAGGCTAGAGCACTATCGCTAGCAGGAAATAAGCCCATCCTATTTCGCTCTCTGGCTCTGCCGCCTTCTCCTGAGTTGTTTCTTGATATTGAAACGGATTCGCAGGGTGGTCTTAAGCTCGTTTGGCTTATCGGGCTGTGCCTCGGCAGAAATGGGCCGTACAAAAGTTTTTTGCAGAGTCACCTAGCGACGAACGGAGTACCCTTATGAGATTTTCGAGTTTCCTGGCCGACCGCCCAACTGGGAATATCCTGACTTTCTCTGCGTCTAAGTTAGAAGAGAGAGCGCTGCGTGCAAGACTATCGGCGGCTGGCATCGATACGACCGTATGCTCCCGTATTTTTAACCTGTCCGCGGTTTTTCAGCAGAGTGTCGCATTGCCAATAAATTCAGAATCGGTGAAGGACGTAGGCAAGTTTTTTGGCTTCCGGCCCAGGCACGCAGAGCTTGACGGACTTCGGGTCGCCCTTGATTACGAGCAAAGGTATCTCTGTCTATGCAATGCTGCTCAACGGAGAAAGCTGAAACAGAGGTTTCTGGAGTACAACGAAGATGATGTTCGTTGCTTACCTTTCGTCCTCGATGCGGTCGCAAAACTATCGCCTATTCTCGACGTGTCTATCCAAGCTCCGACCCAACAGAAATCAAAGTAATGG
>DATLRW010000045.1:0-5907 GCA_035534495.1 Candidatus Dormiibacterota bacterium
GCTTTCCGATATCGTCCAACACGGTCAATGCGGTGACCGAGGCGATGTACGGCGTCGTCAACGACGGCGGGACAGCGGCAGCCTCCCAGATCAAAGGAATTCAGTTTTGCGGCAAAACCGGCAGCGCCCAGGTAATCAGCGACCAGACTCACGTCCGAACCGGGGCCGGCAAGCAGTACCAGGACAACGCGTGGTTTGTCGGTTTCGCGCCGCGGCAAAATCCCCAAATCGTTGTTTCGGTTCTGGTGCAAGGGGGCAAGGAAGGGGCCTTGGCCGCCGCGCCAATCGCCAAGGACATCGTTCAGGCCTATTTTCAGGAGCAGACGCAACGCCAGCCGCAATACACGGAGAAGGCAAGCCGGCCGGCGATGGAGACGGCGCAAGTGGGAAATCA
The DNA here is from genome assembly GCA_035534495.1 of Candidatus Dormiibacterota bacterium. Lineage (GTDB taxonomy): Bacteria > Acidobacteriota > Terriglobia > Acidiferrales > UBA7541 > JAKASX01. The sequence continues at coordinate 395 of DATLRW010000045.1, forward strand.
CTAGCCCCTCGGGCGAGGATGAAAGCGCAAGTCCATACCGGTGATCTCGATTGGTGGTTGATCGCGCTGTCGGGAGCGCTCTGCTGCCTGGGGTTTCTCGAAGTGCATTCGGCAACGCACCGCGCCATGGCGGGAATGGTGTGGCGGCAGGTCGGCTGGGTCGGACTGGGATTTGCCGTCCTGTGGCTGCTTTCGCGGCTGGATTACCAGTGGCTGCTGGACCGGGCCGCGATCCTGTACCTGCTGATGCTGGGGGCCCTGCTGATTGTATTGGTGGCCGGGCATGCAAAATTCGGCGCCCGCCGCTGGGTCGAAATCGCCGGAATACCGTTTCAGCTATCCGAATTTGCGAAGTTGGTTATAATCATTGTGTTAGCGCGTTTCCTGAGCGAGGTGCGTACGGACCGATTGGCGCTGGTCGATCTGGCCAAGATTGGCGGACTGATTGGCGTGCCGATGGTTCTTATATTGCTGCAACCCGACCTGGGTACGGCGCTGACACTAATTCCAATTACGGTTGTTGGTGCATTTTTAGCGGGAATCCAGTGGAAGCATGCGTTGGTTCTGGTGGTGCTGGCCGGTTTATCGGTACCGGTGGCGTGGCATTTTGTGCTGAAACCTTATCAGAAGGCCAGAATCACCACGTTTCTGCAACCCGAGAAGGATCCACAGGGATCTGGGTATCAGATCCTGCAATCGGAGATTGCCGTCGGTTCCGGCGGGCTGTGGGGCGAAGGACTCGGCCGGGGCAGCCAGAATCAGTTGGGATTCGTGCCCGTGAGGTATTCCGATTTCATTCTGGCGGCGCTGGCCGAAGAGTTGGGTTTTGCCGGGGTTTTTTTGACCCTGTTGCTGTACGCGGGAATGCTATCACGCCTGATCCTCAACGCACGGCAAGCGAGGGATCGGGCGGGCATGTATCTGGTCGCGGGCGTGGCGGCAATTCTCGCGTTTCATGTGTTTGTGAATGCGGCGATGGTGATCGGCTGGATGCCCGTGACGGGAATCCCGCTGCCGCTGGTCAGCTACGGCGGTTCGGCCACGCTGTTTGTATTCATGGCCCTGGGTTTGGTGATGAGCGTACGCGTGCGTCGCTTCGTCAACTGAGCCCGGGAAGGAAATTCGTTCTGGGGGATTGCATCGCACTCGCTCCATGAGGCCACTCGCACAAACCGGACAAACCAAGGGGCGCGCAAAGGCGCGCGGCGAGGGCCTGCGGTCGTCAATCCCGGGGAGCTTAAATGTCCAAAGAATTGATCATTTGTTCGAACCCGCACGAGACGCGGGTGGCTATGCTGGAGGACGGGCAGCTATGTGAGATTTACATCGAGCGCGAAAAGGAATACGCGCTCGTCGGCAGCATCTACAAGGGGAGGGTGACCCGCGTGCTGCCGGGAATGCAATCCGCTTTCGTGGACATCGGGCTCGATACCGATGCCTTCCTCTACGTCAGCGACGTTCTCGAAGACCTCGAAGAAGAATACGATCACGTCACGCCGGCTGCCGAAGAGCACGGACCGCCGGGCAAGGCTCCTCTTGCTCCGCCTACGGCACCGGTTGCCCAGCCGCCGGCACCGGCGTCTCGCTCCGAACAGGAACCTGCCGCCGCTGCGGCGCCGCAACAACCGCAACAACCGCAACAACCGCAACAGCCGTCACAGCTATCACAGCAGCCTCCACGCTTTGAGCGCCAGGAGCGGCCGGAATCGCGCGAGGGCGGCCGATTCAACCGTCGCGGCGGCCGCTTCGGCCAGCGAGGCCGGCGTGGCAGACGCGGCGGCCGGGATCTGCCTCCTTCCAAGTACGTCTCATCGAATGTCCCTCCGCCGCCGACCCCGCCCGAGGAGCCCGGATACGTTCCGGTGATTCTGCCCGGCGAATCGCTGGCGAAATACAAGGATCGCTTGCCGCAGGCGGGAGAAACGACCCCGGCCGGGCCGACTGCCGCGCTCCGGACGGAATTCCCCGAACTGTCCACAATGGTGCGCGAGCAGGAAGGGTCCGCTCGAGAGCAGACAAACGTTCGTTTCGGAGAGGATCGCGAGCGGCCCGCAGCGTCGCAGGCGCCCAGGATGGAAACTGTGCGCCCGGATCAGGAGCCGCTGCCGGAAGCGGCGGCGGCGTCGTTCCGCGGCGAATCCGAATCGCAACCGTTCCCGCTGGTAACGGCGCGTTTGGAATCGAAAGCGCCGGCAGAGGCGCCGATTTCCGAAGGCGCGACCGAATCCACGCCCCGCCCCGAGCCATCGGCTGCCGCAGCGAAAAAGTCAGGCGCTGCGTCCGCCGAGACGGATGAGGAGCTCAGCTTCGAGGAAACCGCCGCGCTCACGGAGACGCTGGCCGAACAGCGCCAGGCGGAGTCGCTCGAAGAGCAGAACCGCGAAGCTGCCGACGAAGAGCAGAATGGCGAGGCCTCGGACGAGGATCAGAACGGTAACCGGCTTGACCATCACGAGCTCGAAGCCGAAAGCGATTCGACCTCCGGCGAAACCGAATCTTCCGGACCCGAGCCCGGCAACGAGATCTCCCCGGTCCGCATCAATCCACCGTCGAGCTCTTTGCTGCAACGGCCCATGGGCCGCGAACATCATCGCGGCGGCCGCCGGCACCGCCGCCGGGATCGCGAACGGCCTGAACGGCCCGGTCGCCGCTTTGCGCCGCCCCGGCGCGTGCAGCAGATCGCCGATCTGCTCAAGGCCGGCCAGGAAGTCATCATCCAGATCACGAAGGAGCCGCTCGGCAAGAAGGGCGCGCGGATCACCAGCCACGTCGCGATGCCGGGACGCTTTCTGGTCTACATGCCGACGGTCGATCACGTCGGGATTTCGCGCAAGATCGGAACGTCGGAAATGCGCGGCCGGCTCCGCCGACTGGTGGAAGAGGTGCGGCAAGGGCATCCGGGCGGCTTCATCGTCCGAACCGCGGCCGGCGGCGCCACCGAAGACGACGTCCGCGCCGACGCCGAATACCTGATGCGCACCTGGCAGGAGATCCGGGCGAAATCGGAGCAGCGGCGCGCCCCATCCCTGCTCCACCGGGACCTGAATCTGGTCGAGCGGTTGCTGCGCGATTGCCTGAACCGGGACTTTTCGGCCGTCTGGGTCGATTCCGAGGAGGAATACGCGCGCGTGGTCGATTTCGTCAACCGCTTCCAGCCCGATCTGGTCAGCCGCGTGAAACTGTACACGAAAGAAACGCCCATCTTCGAGGAGATGGGCGTGCAACAGGAAATCGACAAGTCGCTTCGGCCCAAAGTCTGGCTGAAATCGGGCGGCTACATCGTCATCAACCACACCGAAGCCCTGGTGGCCATCGACGTGAACACCGGCAAGTACGTCGGGCGCGGATCGAGCCGCCTGGAAGACACCATCGTCAAGACCAATATCGACGCGGTGAAGGAGATCGTCCGCCAGATCCGGCTGCGCGATCTGGGCGGCATCATCGTGATCGATTTCATCGACATGGAGGAGCGGCGCAACCGCGACAAGGTCCTACAGGCGCTCGAAGACGCCCTGCGCCAGGACCGCGCCCCGTCGAAGGTACTGCCGTTCAATGAATTCGGCCTGGTGGCCATCACGCGCAAGCGGACCAAGCAGGCGCTCGAGCGGATGCTGTGCCAGCCGTGCCCCTACTGTTCCGGATCGGGCATGGTGAAATCGGTGCCGACGATCTGCTACGAGATCGAAGCCGAAGCGCGGAAGATGGCCGGCGAGCTGGATTCGCCGAGCGTCACGCTGCGCGTCAATCCGGAAATCGCCAAGGCGCTCAAGACGCGCGAGGCGAACCTGATCGAGGAACTCGAGCGCGTCACGCACAAGAACATCGTGATCCAGTCCGACGCCACGCTGCACTTCGAGCAATACGACATCTACTGACGGTCCGACCGGGATCGTCTTCCCCGGGTGCGCGGCACCCGGGGATTTGCTATATGGCGTATGGCAGCGCTTGGGCCGCAAGGCTCCGGCGCCCGTTCCCGTTCTGTGGAAAGGGGTGTTATGACACCAGTCGATCGGTCGGCCGCCAAGAAGTTCAACGCCACGCGCGTTGCCATCCTGGGCACCGGGAAAATGGGCGGAATTTTGCTCGGGGCGTTTCTCGAACAGAAGCTGTTTCCGGCAAAGAATGTTTTCGCCACGGTCCGCCATCCCGAGCGGATCGAGGCGGTTCGCAAGCAGTTCCCGGTTTCCGTCGCCGCCGACAACGCCTCCGCGGCGCGGCAGGCGGACGTGATTCTCATCTGTGTCAAGCCGCAGGCGGTCCGCGAGGTTCTCGAAGAGATCCGCGGCGAACTCACTCCGAAAAAACTCGTAATCTCGATCGCCGCGTCTGTCCCCATTGCCTCCATCGAGAAGCTGGCCGGCGCCGAGATTCCCGTCGTGCGGGCCATGCCCAATACGCCGAGCGTCGTCCGCCGCGGCATGACCGTGCTGGCCAAGGGCGCCTTCGCCGGCGAGAGCCACCTGAAGGCCGCCGAAGCGCTTTTCCAGGCGGTCGGCAGGACCCTCGTGCTCGACGAGAAATACATGGACGCCGTGACGGGCCTCTCGGCCAGCGGTCCGGCGTTCATCTACGTGATTCTGGAGTCGCTCGCCGAGGGAGGGGTCAAGGTCGGCTTGCCGCGCGATGTGGCGACGATGCTGGCCGCGCAGACCGCGCTCGGTGCTGCGAGCGTCGTTCTCGAAACCGGTTTACATCCGGCCCTGCTGAAAGACGCCGTCACCACGCCGGCCGGCTGCACGATCGACGGATTGCTGGAACTTGAGGAAGGACGGCTTCGCGTCACGCTGATCAAGGCGGTGGTCAAGGCCGTCGAGCGCGCCCGCCAGCTCTGGTTCGAACCGTAATTTTCCCGCGGGAGCGGCCCGCCGAATGGCGCTCCGGCCATGCGGCCGCCGCTACGGAGCCGGTGGAACGAAAGGCTGGTAGCGTTCCCGCAGGAACGGGCGCAGGTCGCCAACCAGATACAGCGAGCCGGTGATGAAAATCACGTCATCCGGCCCGGCCACTTCCAGCGCCCTTTTCACGGCCCGGACCGGATCGGCCACGGTTTCCACGTGCCCGGCGTAGTGGCCGGTCATCGCCGCCAGCGCCTGGACCGAGATGGCGCGGCTCTGGCGCGGTTCGGTGAGAACGACACGGGCCGCCCGCGGGAACAACATGCCGCAAATTTCATCCACGGCCTTGTCGCGCATGGCGCCATAGACCAGAACGATGCGCCGGTCCGGGAAGCGGCGATCCCAGAAATCGACGAGTTCCCTGGCGCCGGCGGGGTTGTGCGTTCCATCGAGATAAAGAGTCGGGCCTTCCCCCATTTTTTCCAGCCGTCCCGGCCACCGAACGCTCGCCACGCCGCGCTCGACCGATTCCCGGCTCACCGGAAAACCGCGCTGTGCCAGGACGCGCGCGGCGGCCAGGGCGGTCAGAGCGTTGCGAAGCTGGAAGCGCCCGGCGAGTGCGGGCGCGAGGTCGAATCGCTCCCCCGATTCCACATGAATCGCCGACGCGCTATAGCG
>DATLRW010000046.1:0-17244 GCA_035534495.1 Candidatus Dormiibacterota bacterium
AGCAGGGAGAGAATAATCAATCCCCCGCCGATCACAATGGCCGAATCCGCCAGATTGAAGGCCGGCCAATGATAACCGCGGAAATAAAAATCCAGGAAATCCACTACGCTATGACGTAGAACCCGGTCGATGACGTTGCCCGCCGCCCCTCCCAGGATCAGCGCGGCGCCGGCCTGTCCCGTCCGGCCGGGGATTCTGTCGCTCAGCAGAAACCAGGCCAGCAGACCCATCACGCCGAGCGAGAACAGAATCAGCGCCGATGTGACCCACGGCGAATGGGCGTCGGCGAGAATGCCGAAGGCGACCCCCGCGTTATTCGTGTGGACCAGGTTGAACAGGCCCGGAATCACGACAACCAGCGCGTCCGGTTGCAGGGCCCTCGATACCGCCTGCTTGCTGATCTGGTCGGCGGCCAAAACCGCCGCGGCCAGCCACAACCAGCGCCCCTTGGCCAATCGACTCATCGGAGGAAGACGAAAGCGCCTGATCCTTGCCTGGTTTCATTCATTTTACTATCTCTTCGAGCGTGGCGGCGCACCGCTCGCAAACCGTCGGGAATCGCTCAAACGTGCCGACGGCGCGGGAGTAATTCCAGCAGCGTTCGCACTTCGAGCCGTCCGCATGCCGCACCTGAACCTGGAGGCCGTCGAGCGCCGTGGCCTGGTAGCCGCTTTCGCCGGGCGATTTTGTCAGCTCGACCTGGGAAACCAGAAATACGGCCGGCAGCCAGCTCGCATAGCTCTCGAGCAGGCCGTATAACCCATTGGACGCCGCCAGACGCACTTTGGCTTCGAGCGAGCCGGCAATTAATTTTTCGTTGCGGGCGTGTTCGAGCGCGCGCAGCACTTCGCCGCGCACGGCGACCAGGCGGTCCCAATTCGCGCGGCGCGGCTCCTCGAGCGGCGCGCCGAATTCGGCCGCGGCCGGAAACCGGGCCATGTGCACGCTTTCGGGATCGCCCGGCCGCCGCGGCATGTGTTTCCAGACTTCCTCGGCCGTGAAGACGAACACCGGGGCGACCAGGCGCAGCAGGGCATGCGCGATCCGCCACACCGTCGTTTGCGCCGACCGGCGCCCGGGGCTGGCGGGAGCAAAGGTGTAGAGCCGGTCCTTGAGAATGTCGAAATAAAAAGCGCTCAAATCGACGACGGCGAAATCCTGCACGGCGTGAACCACGCGCTGGAATTCGAACGCCTCGTACCAGCGCCGGCATTTTTCGGCCAGCTGGCCCATGCGGCCCAGCATCCAGCGGTCGAGTTCCCAGAGCTGCTCGTCGGGCACCGGGTCGCGCGAGGGATCGAAGTCGCCCAGGTTGCCGAGCGCCCAGCGGAACGTGTTCCGCAGCTTGCGGTAGGCCTCGGCGAGCTGGGTCATCACCTGGTCCGACATCCGCAGATCGACCTGATAATCCTGCGAAGCCACCCACAGGCGGAGAAGGTCGGCGCCCCACTTCTCGCAAATTTCCGCCGGCATCACGACGTTGCCGAGCGATTTCGACATGGGCCGGCCATCGGCGTCGAGCGTCCAGCCGTGCGTCAGGACGCCGCGGTAGGGAGCGCCGCCGCGCACCCCGACGCCGACCAGAAGGGAACTCTGGAACCAGCCGCGAAACTGGTCGGGCCCTTCGAGGTACAGATCGGCGGGGAAGCGGTGATCGCCGTCGCGGCCGTCGAGCACGGCCAGGTGCGTCGAGCCGGAATCGAACCAGACGTCGAGAATGTCCTTTTCCTTCCGCCAACGTTCGGACCCGCAGGGGCAGCGCGTTCCCGGCGGAAGCAGCTGCTCGGCCGAGCGCTCGAACCAGGCGTCGGCGCCCTCGCGTTCGAACCAGCCGAGCACGTGGCGCAGCGCGGCGAAATCCTCCAGCTGGCGATCGCAGGCCTCGCAATAGAAAACGACGATCGGCACGCCCCACATCCGCTGGCGGGAAAGGCACCAGTCGGGCCGGGTGCGGACCATCGACTCGATGCGTTCCCGGCCCCATTCCGGGACCCAGCGCACATGGTCGGCCGCTTCGATGGCCTTCAGGCGCAGATCGAGGTGGTTCAAGTCGAGGAACCACTGCTCGGTGGCGCGGAAGATCACCGGATTGTGGCAGCGCCAGCAATAGGGATAGCTGTGCGACAGCTTCGCGGCCGCGATGAGTGCGCCGCGGCGGCGTAGCAGATCGATAATCGGCTGGTTCGCCTCCCAGACCGTCTTGCCGCGATACTCGTCGAGCCCTTCCGGGAAGCGGCCGTTGTCGTCGACGGGGGCGTAGGGTTCCAGGCCGTATTTCTGGCCGGTATAGAAGTCCTCGACGCCGTGCCCGGGAGCGGTATGGACGATCCCAGTGCCCTGCTCGAGCGTCACGTAATCGGCGAGCACGCCGATGATTTCCCGGTCGAGAAACGGATGGCGGAAACGCGCGCCTTCGAGAGTGCGGCCATCGACCGGTCCATGCCCGCTCCAGACATTGAGCGCGACGCCGGTTTGGTACACGAAACCCGTCAGTAAGACCTCGGCGATCAGGTACAGATCACCTTTGGCGTCTTCCGCAATCACGTATTTGAAATCGGGATGAAAGGCCAGGGCCAGGCTGGCCGGGAGCGTCCAGGGCGTCGTTGTCCAGATCAGCGCGTAGAGCTTGCGGCCTTGCGCCTGCGCCTGGGGAAACACGGTCGGGGCACCAATCAGCTCGTAGCGCACATAGATCGACGGGCTGGTGTGGTCGCCATATTCGACCTCGGCCTCGGCCAGCGCCGTCTGGTCGTGCATGCACCAGTAGACGGGCTTTTTCCCGCGGTAAATGTATCCCTTTTCCTGAAAGGACAGGAATGCGCCGGCAATGCGCGCCTCGAAGGCGAAGTCCATTGTCAGATAAGGCGCGTCCCACTGGCCGAATACGCCCAGGCGCTTGAAATCCCGGATGTGCGCGCCGACGTAACGGCCGGCGAAGCGGCGGCAGAGGCGGCGGAACTCGACCGGTTCGACGGCGGCCTTGCCGCCGAGCTCTTTTTCCACCTGGGTCTCGATCGGCAAGCCGTGGCAGTCCCATCCGGGGATGTAGGGAGCGCGGAAGCCCGCCAGGGTCTTTGACCGCACGACCAGATCCTTGAGAATTTTGTTCAGCGCGGTGCCGAGATGGATTTCCCCGGTCGGATAGGGCGGGCCGTCATGGAGCACGTAGACCGGCGCGTCGGCCCGCGACGCGAGAATGCGCTCGTAGAGCCGCATCTGGTCCCATTCGGCGAGCATGCGCGGCTCGGCCTGCGGCAGATTCGCCTTCATGGGTAAGGCGGATTTGGGGATATTCAGGGTGTTCTTGAGGTCCGGCGCGTTGCTCATATGCGATTGATGGCTCGGTGGTTCTCCCCGATGTTGGGGCCAATCATGTCGACGGTCACGGCGTCTATGTTACAATGACGAGGAAGAAAGTGTTAGTTTGCGCCGCCGGCCGGGCCGGCAACCACAACGGTGGTCCTAGTGAGTGCTTCCCATTCTTTTGCAGGTGTATAACCACATGCGGGGTTTGTGCATCATACCCAGAGCCCGAGCCCGGATCAGAATTCTGATTTTTACCTAACGATGGCAGGCTGAACAGATCATGGGGTCAGCTCCGAACACTCCCGAATCTCCGGGGAAGCATGAGTTTCGCACCCAGTGGCTCCGGTCTAACCAGCCGGAAGCGCGCCGGGGACTGTTCTGGTCCAACCTTCACGATTTTCTCTACGAGCGCCCCGTGAAGGGAGCTCCCAAGGGTACCTATCTCCACCCGGTCGAATACGGCACCGGGTTCCTCGACAATCTGAAGGAATGGTTCCGTCCGGGCGTGCGCGCGAGCGGCGATTCGACGTTGCTGATCGAGCCGCGGCCGTGGTATCGGTCGTTCCCGGACAACGTTCGCGAATCGATTCGCCTCGCGCGCATGGGTCCGGTGAAGCTGGAGCGCCCCGTGGAAGTGGGCGAGCTGTGGAACCCGCCGCGAAAATACAGGCGCACCCAGTTGCTGGTCTTCCTCGCGCACGTGCTGGTCGCGCTGCTGATTCTCGTGCCGTTTTTCCCGCGTGTCGCGCGGCCGCTGGTCCAGGCCACTTCGAATCTGGTTCCGCTGGATTTTTCCCCCTATCTCCCTCCGACGGCCAAGCACGGCAAGAAACTGTCGGGCGGCGGCGGCGGGGGGGTGCGCAGTCCGGTTCCGGCCACGCGCGGCCGCCTGCCTCGATTTTCCAGGACGCAGTTTGCGCCGCCGATGGCCAAGATCATTCCGCACCCGCTGATCCCCGTGGAGGCCACGGTGCTGGGGCCGCCGCAGGTGAAGCTGCCGAGTCCGAATCTGCCGAACTACGGTGACCCGCTGGCCAAGCTGATCACGAACTCGGGCGGATCGGGCAACGGCGGAGGCATTGGTACGGGCTCCTCGGGCGGTATCGGGAGCGGACAGGGCGGCGGCGTGGGGCCCGGCTATGAATACGGCGCCGGTGGCGGCTACCCCACGGCGGGTGAAAGCGGCTATGGCGAGCCGACATGCCTCTACTGCCCGAATCCGACCTTTTCCGACGAAGCGGTGAAGGTGAAGTACCAGGGCACGGTGCTGCTGCGCTTTGTCGTTACCGCCAGCGGCACGACGAAGAACATTCAGATCGTTCGCAGCCTGGGACTCGGACTGGATCAAAAGGCCATCGCCGCCGTGCGCGCCTGGAAATTCAAGCCGGCCCTGGGCCCGAACGGCAAACCCGCCACCGTGATCATGATGGCGGAGATCAGTTTCCGCCTGCTTTGACGCTTCCCGCGCGGGACAGGTCTGCGCGCGTTTCCTGCACCTCGATGAATCACGCCAATTCCTTTTTTCACGCCGCGGCGTCCCTGACGCCTGGACCGATTTGCGCGCCGGTGGCGGCCCGCATAAGCTCACTCGGATGAGAGCGGAAGAAATCAGCGAGTGGATTGCGGCGCTAGCCGCTCCCGAATCCGGCCCGCGATTCCATGCGGCGCGCGGAATCTACGACGCCGGCCGTGCGGCGGCGCGGGCCGCCACGCGGGATTGGCGCAGGGACGCTGACCTGGCTCGTCTCTTCATCGGCGAGCCAACTGTCGGCGTGGCCGTGCGGCCGGAGCATTTCGAGGCGATTCGCCGCGCGAACGGCTCGCCGAAACTCGCCGCGGCCCCGCCGGACGAAGACGTTCAGGAATTCGAATTGCATTATTCCGGCGGTGTTTCGTTGGACATTCTCACCCCGCGGCAGGCGCAGGGTTCCGGGGCCATCGCGCGTTTTCTGGACCGGCACGGCGAGGGCATCCAACAGGTGGAGTTGACGGTGACCGACGTGGAACAGGCCGCGGCTCTCTTGCAAGAGCATTTTTCCATCTTCCCCCTCTACGCGGGAACGCGCGCGGGCGCCGACGGCACTCGCGTGAATTTCTTCCTGCTTCCGGTTCCCGCCGGAAGCGGCCGGGTGACGGGGGGAAAAATCCTGATCGAGCTTGTGCAGAAACCCGCCGAATAGGGCAGGGCTATGGCTGCGGGTTTTCGAGTTGGGCGATTAGCGCGGGAACGATTTCAAACAGATCCCCGACAATGCCGTAATCGGCGATTTCGAAAATGGGCGCGTTCCGGTCTTTGTTGACGGCGACGACGGTGCGCGATCCTTTCATGCCGACAACATGCTGGATGGCGCCGCTGATGCCAAGGGCGAGATAGAGTTTCGGAGCGACGGTCTGGCCTGAACTGCCGATCTGGCGGTCCATCGGCAGCCAGCCTTCGTCGCAGATCGGGCGCGACGCGGCCAGTTCCCCGCCGACCAGTTTCGCAAGTTTTTCGGCGAGCGCGATGTTGGCCTGCTCCTTGATTCCGCGGCCGACGGAAACGATGATCGGGGCCTCGGTCAGATCGACGGCCTGCCTGGCCTCGCGGAAGGTCTCAAGCGGCCGCGTGCGAATCTGCTCGGGCTTCAGATCGACGTCGATTTTCCTGACCGGCGCCTGGCCGCTTTCCCGCCGCGCCACCTGATCGGGGCGGAACGCGCCGGCCTGAAAGGAAGCCACCCAGGGTGGCGGGCCGGCGAAAGTGACGTCGGCATTGGCGCGGCCCTGGAACATTTGCCTGGTCAGGACGAGCCGGTCTGCTTCCCATCGATACCCCACGCAGTCTCCAACAAAGCCCTTGCCCATCGAGGCGGCCAGCTTCGGGGCAAAGTCGCGGACCTGATAGGTGTGTGGCAGGAGCACCAGATCGGGCGAGGACTGCTCGACGAGGCCGCGCAAGGCGATGGTGAAACCGTCGGCGGTGTAGGACTCGAGCAGGGGATGATCGAGCAGCAGGACCTCGCTCACGCGCCGGGCGGAGAGTTCCTCCCCGAGACCGGCGATGTCGCTTCCGGCCAGGACGGCGCAAAGCTCGGCGGAGGTTTTTTCCGCCAGTTGCTGAGCGGCAACCAGGGTTTCCCACGTGAGGGGATTCCATTTCCCCTGGCGCTGTTCGGCTACGGCGAGAATTTTCATCGCTGTGTCTCTTTCCATCCCGGCCGGAAGCAACCGGCTTGCCTGCCATGGCCCGAAAAACGGCGGATTCCTCGCCGCCAGGCGTTAGGACAACACGCGAGCCTCGTGCCGCAGCTTTTCGATCAATGCGGCGGCCACTTCCTTGGGCGAACCGTCGAGAAATTCCGTATGCTTGGTTTTTTGCGGCACGAAGATGCGTTCGATCGTTTGCGTGGGCTCATCGGGCAGGCCAAGGCTGGCTCGCTCGACCGACTCGATCGGCTTTTTCTTGGCCGCCATAATTCCCTTTAAGGTGGCGTATCTCGGCTTGTTGATCCCGGATTGAATGCTGAGGACGGCGGGAAGCGGCATTTCCACCCACTGAAACCAGCCGGCTTCGAGCTCCCGTTTCAACTTCAGTTTGCCGTCGGAAATTTCGATCTGCATGATGATGGTGCTGTGCGGCAGACCCAGCCGTTCGGCCAGCAGCACGCCGGTCTGGCCGAAGCCGTGGTCGTCGCTTTGCAGCCCGGTCAGAATCAGGTCGGGAGATTCTTTTTGGATGACCGCGGCGAGCGAGCGGGCCGAAGCCAGCGGATCGAGCCGGTAGAAGCCCGGGTCCACGACGTGGATGGCGCGGTCGGCGCCTTTGGCGAGGGCCTCTTTGATGGTCTGCTTGGCGCGCTCGGGGCCGAGCGAGGCGACCACGACCTCCCCGCCGCGGGATTCCTTCAGGCGCAGGGCCTCTTCGAGCGCGTACCCGTCCGGCTCGTTCATTTCAAATCCGATATCGGATTCGCGAATCCATATTTTGTCTTCGGCGATGGCCAGGGGGGCGTCGCGGGCGGGAACCTGTTTGATGCAAACGACGATTTTCAAACCGGCCTCTTTCAAACGGCGTCGTGGCCTAACGGCTCTCCCAGCGTTTGAACAGGAGAGCGGCGTTGGTGCCGCCGAATCCGAAGGAATTGGAAAGGGCGTAGCGCACCTCGACGCGGCGAGCCCGATTGGGCACGTAGTCGAGATCGCATGCCGGGTCGGGATTTTCCTGGTTGATGGTCGGCGGCACGATCTGGTCGCGCAGGGCGAGGACGCCGATTCCCGCCTCGAGGCCGCCGGCGCCGCCGAGCAGATGGCCGGTCATCGATTTCGTGGAGCTGATCGGAATTTTCGCGGCCCCCTCGCCGAAGACGCGCTTGATGGCGACGGTTTCGGTGGCGTCGCCAATCGGGGTCGAGGTGCCGTGGGCGTTGATGTAGCCGATCTCTTCGGGGCGCACGCCGGCGTTCTGGATGGCCAGTTTCATGACCCGGTAGGCGCCGTCGCCCCCCGCGGCCGGCTGCGTGATGTGGTAGGCGTCCCCGCTCATCCCGTAGCCGACGATTTCGGCGAGAATGGCGGCGCCGCGCCGCTCGGCATGTTCGAGCGATTCCAGAACGAGAACCCCGGAGCCTTCGCCGACGACGAAGCCGTCCCGCTGGGCGTCGAACGGGCGGCTGGCGCGCTCGGGCTCGTCGTTGCGGGTCGAAAGCGCCCGCATCGCGGCAAAACCGCCGATGCACATGGGCGTGATCGCCCCTTCCGCGCCGCCGCAGATCATGACCTCGGCGTCGGAGCGGGAAATCAGGCGGAAGCTGTCGCCGACGGCGTGAGCCGATGCTGAGCAGGCTGTCGCGGTGGCCGAATTCGGCCCGCGGGCGCCGTAGCGAATCGATATGTAACCGGAAGCCAGGTTGATGATGGCCGAGGGGATGAAAAAGGGGCTGATCTTGCCGGGCCCGCCGGCGAGCAGCTTCGAATGTTCCCGTTCGATGACGTCAAATCCGCCGATGCCCGAGCCGATGTAGACGCCGGCCCGGTCGGCGACATCAGCGCCGATTTCCAGCCCGGCCATGCGCATGGCGTCGTCGGCGGCCGCGATGGCGAGCTGGATGAAGCGGCCCATCTTTTTCAGTTCTTTTTTCTCGACCCAGCGGGAGGGGTCGAAGTCGGGGACTTCACCGGCGATCTGGCTGTCATGGGCCGACGGGTCGAACAGGGTGACGCGGCGAACGCCGCTCTTGCCTGCCAGCAGATTCGGCCACACTTCGGCGGCGCCGATACCGCAGGCGCAGACTAGCCCCACGCCGGTGACGACCACTCGACGGTCCAAAGCCTATTCCCCCTGCGCTCTGATAAAAAATCCGTGGAAATGCCGCGGACGAGCTATTTCTTGGTCTGGGAATGCTTGTCGATGTAATTGACCGCGTCCTGGACGGTTGCGATCTTTTCGGCGTCTTCGTCGGGAATCTCGATCCCGAACGCTTCCTCGAATGCCATAACCAGTTCGACCGTATCGAGCGAGTCGGCGCCTAGATCGTCCACGAATGAGGCAGTTGGCGTCACTTCCGCCTCGTCGACACCGAGCTGCTCAACGATGATCTGTTTTACACGTTCTTCGACGCTAGCCATGCTCTTGGCTCCTCCGCTCGACTCCGTTTTCTGACTGCGGGACACCCAGGGTGTTTGCCGCTTCTCGCGGATTCACCCTTGTCCACCGGGCTCGCCCATTCTAGTCACCGCCTCGGAACTGGTCAACCAGCCTGATAGGGCCCTGGCCCGGCCGGGCGTTTGCCGGTGGCAAGGCGGGTCGGTATGATGGGGGCGACGGGAGACCCATGGAGCCCACCAGTAAGGGTAAGTCCGTGGAAGTCAAGCTCGAGACGGCCTGGCAATCGATCGACTTGGCCCAGGCGATCACTGAGCGGGTGGCCGAAAGTGCCGGCTTCGGGGAAGACGACATCCATAAAATTGCGATGTCGGTTCGCGAGGGCGTCATCAACGCCTTGCACTACGGCAACCGGATGCAACGCGATAAGAGCATCCACATGATTTTTACCTTCGAGCCGAAGCGGCTGGTGATTCGCATGATCGACGAAGGAAGAGGTTTCGAGGTGGAACACCTGGACAATCCGCTGTCCGAGGAAAACTTACTGAGGACGTCGGGACGCGGCCTGCTCATCGTGCAGGCATTCATGGATGAGATGCACGTCGGTTATGGATCGAATGGCGGGGCCGAGTTGATGATGGCGAAAGACTATCCGAGACGGCCAGGAAAAGCCGGAGAGATTTGACGTGGCTCATATCAGCCGTAGGGAACTCAAAAAAGACGAATTCCGGGATACGCTCGAGCACGGCGTCGAAGTCCTCAGCACGCACAAGAAGCTGATCTGGCAGGTCGGCGTCGTGGTGGTCGTGGCGGCATGCGCGGTTTTCGGGTGGCGCTACTATTCCAGCCACCGGAACGCGCGGGCCTCGGCGGCTTTCTCGGCGGCGATGAAACTCTACGCCGCGCAGGTCGTGGCGCCGGGACAATCTCCTCCGCCCGGCATGCTGACCTACCCGAGCGATACGGCCAAATATACGGCGGCGGAGAAGGCCATGGCATCGGTCGCCGGGCAATACCCGCACTCTCGCTACGGCAGCATGGCTCGCTACTACGCCGCGGTGAGCCTCGACCACCTCGGTCAGTATCCGGATGCGGTTCATTGGCTGGAACCGATGGCCGATCACGGCAGCGGGCAACTGCGGGCACTGGCCAAATTCGAACTGGCACACGTCTACGACCAGATGGGCAATTCCGCCCAGGCGGTCGCCTTGTATCAGCAGTTGGCCAGCCAGCCAACGGTTTTCGTTCCGAAGCCGCTCGTCCTGCTGGCCTTGGGCGACCACTACCGCACGCACAACGATGCCCGGCAGGCCACCAAGTATTACCAGCAGGTGAAGTCCGAATTTCCGAATACGGGTCTGGCCGACCAGGCCGATCAGCGACTCGAAATGCTCGGCAAGTCCTAGCCTATCGACGATGGCATTGGCGCCGTATGCGATGGATGTCCGCTTTTCGCGCGGACGCCGCTACGCCGAGCCGGCCCATCCCTACCGCAACGACTTCGCGCGCGACCGCGACCGTATCGTTCATTCCCGCGCCTTCCGCCGCCTGGAAGCGAAAACGCAGGTTTTCACCACCCGCTACTCGGACCATTTCCGCAACCGTCTGACCCATACGCTCGAGGTCGCCCAGATCGCCCGCACCGTCGCCGCCCAGCTGGGCCTCAACGGGGACCTGGTGGAGGCGCTGGCCCTGGCCCACGACATCGGCCATCCCCCTATCGGCCACGCCGGCGAGCGACGGCTCGACCAGTGGATGCGGCGCTACGGCGAGCGCTTCGAGCACAACCTCCACGCCCTGCGCATCGTCGAGCATTTCGAACAGCGGTATCTGGATTTTCCCGGGTTGAATCTCACGTTCGAGGTGCGCGAAGGCATCGTCAAGCATTCGCGCGATTACACCCCCGCCGAAGCGCCCGAACTGGCCGAATACCTGCTCGACCGGCGTCCCCCGCTCGAAGCCCAGATCATCGATCTGGTCGACGAGATCGCCTACAACATCGCCGACACCGACGACGGTTTCGAGGCGCGGCTCATCGATTCGGAAAGGGCGGTGGCCGAGTCCGCTCTGTTCGCCGAGGCTTACCGGGACGTCGACCGGCTCTATCCAAACGGGCGCAAGTGGATGAAACTGGTGGAAGCGCTTCGCCGCGCGCTCGACGGCATGGTGACCGACCTGATCGACCAGACGCGGGCGGCTGTCGAATCCTCCGGCGCCGCTGGCGCCGAGGATATTCGCCGCCACCCCGGCCGCCTGGTCGGTTTCTCACGGCCGATGACCGAAGCCGTGGCCCAATGGAAGGGTTTTCTCATGGCCGGCCTCTACGGGCACCCCTTGATCGTCGAGGAACGCAACCGCTCCCTCGACGCGATGGACGAGCTTTTGCAGTTTTTTCTCGAGCATCCCGAGCGGATGCCGGGTTACTTTGCCCGGCAAACGAAGCGTGTCCCGGTGCATCGCGTGGTGTGCGATTACATCGCGGGCATGACCGATTCCTATCTGCTGCGGGTGCACCAGGAGTGCGTCGGCCGCTGACGGCCGGCCCGTGCCGGGAAGTTTGCTAAGTCGCGTCGCGAGCGGCAGTTGAAGCTTGCTCCGCGCCTTCACGGACAGGGCACCCGGGCACGAGGCAACCCCTTGTTCCCTTGACTCAGCATGCCTCGCTTCTATAATGACCTCTGAGTAGCCCGCGATGTTCCTGGACATCCACGAACTCGCTTTACACAGGATTCCGATCCGGAAGAGCTATTTGCCGGGCGGCCTGGACTTTCACTCCACCGAGTTCAAACAGGTGGAGCCGCTGGTCGTCCGTGCTACGGCCGAACTGGTCGAGGGCCAGATCCATATCTTCGGCAACTTGCACACCCGGATCGAGTTGAACTGCGCGCGCTGCCTCGAGTCGGTGCCCGAGGAAGTGAGCCGTGACTTCGATCTGCTCTACCGTCCGATGGTCTGGGCCCCGCGCGACGAAGCGGTTCGGCTCAGCGTCGATGAGTCGGAAATCGCCTTTTTTGAAGGGGACGGGCTTTTTCTGGCCGACATCATTTCCGAGCAGATCAACCTGGCCGTACCGATGAAGGTGATCTGCCGGAGCGACTGCCGGGGTTTGTGCGCGCATTGTGGCGCCAATTTGAATTACGAGCAGTGTAGTTGCGAGGCTCGCATAGCGGATCCCCGCCTGGCATCCCTCGAGCGATTCAAGCTCGAATGGTTCAAGAAGCACTGACTCTGACGGCGCGGCTCCGCCGGATGGCGGCGTCCGAGCAGAGTTGTATGGCGCCGAGAAGGAAAATTTCAGCCGGTGAGGGATAGACCATGGCAAACCCGAAACGTCGACATTCGAAAGAACGGAAAAACACAAGGCGCGCCCACGACCATTTGACGGCGTCGGCGCATTCCCGCTGTCCCAATTGTCACGAAATGAAGCTGCCCCACCACGCCTGCTCCCATTGCGGGTACTATAGGGGGCGGCAGGTTGTCCGAGCGAAGGCCTGAGCCCGTCAGGAGGGGAGACGGGACCTTACTTTTCCCGAACAGGACAGGAACATGACCACCGTTGCCTTGGATGCCATGGGAGGTGACCATGCGCCCCGTGTTGAGGTCGAGGGGGCGGTCCTGGCGGCGCGTGAATTCGGGGTTCGCATTCTGCTGGTGGGCCGGCCGGCGGAAATCAAAAGCGAGCTGGCGCGGCACTCCCATCGCAGTCTTTCCCTCGAGATCGTTCCGGCGACCGAAGTCATCGCGATGAGCGATTCGCCCAGCCAGGCGTTTCGCAAGAAGCGGGATAGCTCGGTGCACGTCGCCGCCCGTCTGGTGCACGACAACCAGGCCGATGCGCTGGTCAGCGCGGGCAACACGGGTGCCGTGCTGGCCGTCGCCCGATTCGTTCTCGGCACTCTTGCCTCGGTCAGCCGGCCGGCGCTGGCGGCGCCGTTTCCGACCTCCCGGGGAGGCGTCGCGGTCATCCTGGACGTGGGCGCCAATGTGGATTCGAAGGTGGACCACCTGGTGCAATTCGCCGTGATGGGGGAAATCTACTATCGTACGGTTTTCCACGCGCGGCGGCCGCGCGTCGCCCTGCTCTCGATCGGAGAGGAAGAGAGCAAGGGGAACGAAGTGGTTCGCGAGGCACACAACGAAATGAAGCCTCTGCCGCTCCACTTCGTGGGCAACGTCGAAGGCAGCCAGGTCTTTACCGGCGCCGTGGCCGATGTGATTGTTTGCGACGGCTTCATTGGCAATATCGCTCTCAAAATCAGCGAGGGAGTGGCCGAACTGATCGTCGCCAAGCTCAAGGAAGCTTTGAAGAGCGACCTGCGCGCCCAGGTCGGCTATGTTCTGTCCCGGCGCGCCTATGCCGGCTTTCGCCGGAAAATCGATTATGCGGAGTACGGCGGGGCGCCGCTGCTGGGTGTTCGAGGGGTCAGCATCATTGCGCATGGCCGCTCGAATGCCAACGCCATCAAGAACGCGATTCGAGTCGCCGACGAGATGGCCCGGGGGCGCGTCAACGAGAAAATCGAGCGGGAACTTTCCACCGCGTCCGTCGCTCTGCACACCTGAAGGTTGAGGCCACTCCATGACCAAAATTGCATTCTTGTTCCCGGGTCAAGCCTCCCAGTATTCCGGCATGGGACTCGACCTCTATCAAAAATTTCCGGCGGCTAAGGCGACCTTCGATGAAGCCGACGCGGCTCTGGGATTTCCCATCTCTAAAATCTGTTTCGAGGGTTCCGAGGAGGATCTCAAGCCCACCGAAAACACCCAGCCCGCCATCCTGACCGTTTCCATCGCCGCCTATCGGGTGCTGACGGAAAAAGTCCCGGCGCCCGACTATGTCGCCGGGCACAGCCTGGGCGAATTTTCGGCTCTGGTGGCGGCGGGTTCGCTCACCTTCACCGACGCCGTCCGCCTGGTCCGCGACCGGGGCCGCTATATGCAGGAGGCCGTGCCGGTCGGGGAAGGAGCCATGGCGGCGATTCTCGGCCTGGCCCCCGCGCTCGTGGCGGAGATCTGCCGGCGCGCGGCCGATGGCGAAATCGTCGTGCCCGCCAACCTGAACGCCCCCGGGCAAACGGTTATTTCCGGGTCGGCGGCGGCGGTCAAGCGGGCCGTCGAGCTGGCATCGCAGAGCGGCGCCAAGCGCGCCGTCATGCTGCCGGTTTCCGCCCCCTTCCATTCGGAAATGATGAAGCCGGCCGAAGACCGGCTGGCGGAGGATTTGCGGCGCACGACGTTCCACGATTTGAAGGTGCCGCTCGTCACGAACGTCGACGCCGAACCGATCACCTCCGGCGAAGAGGCGCGCGCGGCCCTGATCCGTCAGGTCCGCCAGCCGGTCCTTTGGGAAGAATCGATCCGCGCGCTGCTCGAACTCGGTGTCGCGCTCTTTGTCGAGGTCGGCCCCGGCCGCGTTCTGAGCGGGCTGATGCGTCAGATTGACCGCTCGGTTCGCGTCACCAACGTCGAAGACGGGGATTCGCTGGCCGCGGCGCTGGAAAAGTTTTCGCGAGAACAAGTGACCGACGGTGAAGCGTAGCCTCGTGCGCAGGGGAGCGGTCTCCCCATCCATCCCGGAATGTCCATGTTTCAACTGAACGGCCAAGTGGCTCTGGTCACCGGCGCTTCGCAGGGCATCGGCGAGGCCATCGCTCGCGCGTTGGCCCAGGCCGGGGCGGCGGTGGTTCTCACCGCGCGGAACGCGGAGAAGCTGGCCGCCGTCGCGGGAGAGATCGAAGCCGCCGGCGGCGCCGCTCTGGCCCTCCCCATGGACGTTTCCGATCCCGCGCAGGTCAAGACCGCTTTCGGCGAGGCTCTGGCGCGGTTCGGCCGGCTCGATGTGCTGGTGAACAATGCCGGCATCACGCGCGACGGCCTGGCCGTCCGCATGAAACTGGAAGACTGGGACGCCGTGCTGCGCACCGACCTCACCGGGGTGCATGTCTGCATCCAGCAGGCGATCCCGCCGATGCTTCGCCAGCGCCGGGGCCGCATTATCAACATCAGTTCGGTGGTGGCGCAGATGGGCAATCCCGGACAGGTGAATTACGTGGCCGCCAAGGCCGGCGTGATCGGCCTGACGCGCGCGCTCGCCCTGGAACTGGCTTCGCGCAACATTACCGTCAACGCCGTCGCGCCCGGCTTCATCACGACCGATATGACGGCCGCGCTCTCGGAGAAAACCATCGAGCAGCTTTCCTCCCGCATTCCCCTGGGCCGCCTGGGTTCACCCGCCGACGTCTCCGCGGCGGTTGTGTTCCTCGCCAGCGAGGAGGCCGGCTACATGACCGGCCAGGTCCTCTCGGTGAACGGCGGAATGTACATGGCCTAGTCCGCGCCGCCTCAGCTTCCGGCCGCCACGGGGTGGGCGTGTCTGTCCGCTCCGGGGACCCCGATGGGTACTGTTCGCGTCGTCCCGCCACATTTTTCCTTATTTCCCCTTGAGTTACCGGCTGCGCTGCGCTATCAGTCTCCCGTGCTTTTCAAAGTGCAGAGCGCGGCCGTCTACGGAATCGAGGCCTACCTGGTTGAGGTCGAAGTCGACGTTGGCTCGGGACGAATGGGCGATTTCAACGTGGTCGGCCTGCCCGACGCCGCCGTCAAGGAGAGCCGCGAACGGATCAAGGCGGCTCTGAAGAACTGCGGCTACAATTTTCCCTCCCCGCAAGGCGTCACGATCAATCTCGCGCCGGCCGACGTCCGCAAGGAGGGTTCGGGATTCGATCTGCCGATGGCGATGGGGCTGCTCGGCTGCCAGGGAACGTTTCCCGGCAAGACGCTGACCGATTTCGTGTTTCTCGGCGAACTCTCGCTCGATGGAAGCGTGCGGTCCATTCGCGGGGCGCTGTCGGCGGCGCTGGAAACGCGCGCGCGCGGCGTGAAGAACCTGGTGGTTCCCGAAGCCAACGCGCGCGAGGCGGCTGTGGTCGAAGGGGTCGCCGTTTACGGCGTCCGCACTGTGCCGCAGGCCGTCGAGCTGGTCAACGCGCCGGCCTCCTTCACGCCCGTCCAGGTCGATACCGGCCGGATGCTGGTCGATGCCGGCCAGTCCGCCGTCGACCTGCGCGACGTGCGCGGCCAGATGGCGGCCAAGCGCGCCATGGAGGTCGCCTGCGCCGGCGGGCACAACATTTTGTTCCTTGGCCCGCCCGGGGCCGGGAAAACGATGCTGGCCAAGCGCATCCCGACGATCCTGCCGCCGATGTCGCTTGACGAGGCCCTGGAAACCACCCGCATCCACAGCGTGGCCGGCCTGCTCGATGATTCCCGGGGGCTGGTCGGCGTGCGGCCCTTCCGTTCGCCGCACCATACGATCAGTGACGCCGGGCTGATCGGCGGCGGCACGGTTCCGCGTCCGGGCGAGGTCTCGGTGAGCCACAACGGCGTTCTCTTCCTCGACGAACTGCCCGAATTCCAGCGAAACGTTCTGGAGGTCCTGCGCCAGCCGCTCGAGGAGGGTTCGGTGACGATCTCCCGGGCCGCCCTTTCGCTCACCTTCCCGGCGCGCTTCATGCTCGCCGGCGCGATGAATCCCTGCCCCTGCGGCTTCTTCGGCGATCCCACGCGCGAATGCCGCTGCACGCCCGCCCAGATCCAGCGATACGTCTCGAAAATTTCTGGCCCGCTGCTCGACCGGATCGATATCCATATCGAGGTGCCGGCCGTCCGCTATCGCGAGCTGCGGGGCCAGGCCCCGACCGAGGGGTCGGCCGAGGTGCGCGAGCGTGTGATGCGCGCGCGCCAGGCGCAGCTCGATCGCTTCGCCGGGGAAAAGAACGTTTACTCGAACGCCCAGATGTCCCCGAAGCTGATCCGCAAGCATTGCCAGATTTCCACCGAAGGCGAAAAATTGCTGGAAACCGCCATGACCAAGCTCGGCCTTTCGGCCCGCGCCCACGACCGCATTTTGAAAGTTGCCCGGACCATCGCCGATCTGGATGGCTCGGCGTCGATCGAACCCAAGCACCTGATGGAAGCGGTGCAGTATCGCTCGCTCGACCGCAGCTATTGGTCGTAAGTCCGATCGGATTGCAAAGCGGCAAAATTTTGGACGAGTAGTTTGCTTGGGGTTTGCTCCTGAGAACTTATCCGCACATTTGGACCGGATTCAGGAGGAGGATGCCTGTTTCGCGCCGGCCGGATTTTCCTCCGGCTGGCTTGCGGAATGATTGTCGCCGCTGCTGAGCGCGGAAAGGATATCTCCCTTCGTCACGATTCCTTCCAGCTCTCCGTTGGCTGAAGTCACCAGCAGCATGTGCGGTTCCTTTGACCCTACGAGCAGGCGTAGCGCTTCGCCCAATTCGCAGTCCGGCCGCACAGGGATCAGCCGTCGATCCGCCAGTTCGCCGACCTTGACC
>DATLRW010000047.1:0-29292 GCA_035534495.1 Candidatus Dormiibacterota bacterium
ATAGGATCACAGCACTTCCTCCCTGTTACCCGTTTCCGAGCAGTTTACTGCGCCCCCCATTTTACCCGCCGGGACGGCTTGCGTCCCGTTGGTTTTTTCCGGCGGCTATTGACGGAGCAGCGCGTCGAGATAGCGTTCGAGGATGGGAAGGCTGACCACGCCGATGACAGGCGTGCGCTTGCCCTTGTAGGTGATGTAAATCGTGGGCGTTTCGTGCACGCCACGGCGCGTTCCCAGCTCCACATCGCGCTCGACCGCCCCCCGGATTTCCGGTGTTTTCTCCAGCTCGTCTACCTTCCGCAAGTCGGCGGGGCTGAGCACCGTGGCCAGCACCGGCTGGATATGGCCGTTGCTCGACCATTGGGGCTGGTGCGTGAAGAGGGCGTTCTCCACCGGCGCGAACTCTCCAATGGCGGCCGCCGCGTCGGCGTAATAGGCCGCCTTGTGGGAATAGGGGTGCATCGGAAGCGGGAAATCGTGGTGGACCAGGTAGACCTTCCCGCTGGAAACGTACTTCTCGATCAGAGGGTGCAGCGTCTGCATATAAAGGGCTCGGCAGGCAGGACATTCAAAGTCGGTGAAATCCTCGATCTTGATCGGCGCGGCCTGAACGCCAAGGGCTTTCCCCTGTGCAATTTGAGCCGCCGGGATGGCCGGCGGAGGATCTCCGGACGGTCGCGATTGCCTGTGCGCCTGCGCGCCGGCGGGAAGCGCGATCGACGGCGCTAGCAGCAATACAACCAACACCAACCGCTTCTGAAACCAAGCCACAGCGCCTCCTCACGATTGCATAAGAATCAGAGCCTATTGTAACCGAAGCGGTTGCCTGGAAATGGGCTTTGCGCTTTGGCTTTGCCGGAGAACGCACCCGGCGGTGCGATTGATCCCTCAACCGGTTATAGTCAACGATTTAGCAGTGCGGAGTGGATGGGATATTAATTTCATTGAGAACCTGTACAATAGTAACTTCTTATTATACATATATATAGAATCTGCATCGCATTAATTGACAATGTGGCGCTCAGATTCTATAATGACACACGTTCGACCCAGCGCACATCAGCGTCCTGACCGTTTAGGAGGGCTTCATGAGCAAGATTATCGGCATCGACTTGGGAACGACGAACTCGGTGGTAGCCGTCATGCAAGGCGGCGAGCCGGTCGTCATCGCCAATCAGGAGGGATCTCGTACGACCCCGTCGGTGGTCGCTCTAACCAAGGGCGGCGAGTGGCTGGTCGGGCAGGTGGCAAAGCGGCAGGCAATCACCAATCCTGAAAACACGGTCTATTCGATCAAGCGGTTCATGGGCCACAGGAGCGACGAAGTAGGCCCCGAGGTCGGCCGTGTTCCCTACCACGTGGTGGCCGGGCCCCACGGGGACGCGCGCGTTCAGCTGGAAGGCAAGTCGTACAGCCCGCCGGAGATTTCCGCGAAGATTCTGCAGAAGCTGAAGGCGGCGGCCGAGGATTTCCTGAGCGAGAAAGTCGCGAAGGCGGTGATTACCGTGCCCGCCTATTTCAACGACAGCCAGCGGCAGGCCACCAAACAGGCCGGAGAGATTGCCGGGCTGGAAGTCGTTCGGATCATCAATGAGCCGACGGCGGCCGCATTGGCATACGGGCTGGACAAGAAGAAGGACGAGACGATCGCGGTGTACGACCTGGGCGGCGGCACCTTCGACATTTCCATCCTGGAAGTGGGCGAAGGGGTGGTGGAGGTGAAGTCGACGGCCGGCGACACGCACCTGGGCGGCGACGACATCGACCAGAAAATCATCGAGCACATCGCGGCGGAGTTCAAGCGGGATCAGGGCATCGACCTGAGCAAGGATCGGATGGCGCTGCAGCGGCTCAAGGAAGCGGCGGAAAAGGCGAAGATCGAGCTGTCGCAGATGGCGGAAACCGAGATCAATCTGCCCTTCGTGACCGCCGACGCCAGCGGACCGAAGCACCTGCAGCTCAAGCTGACCCGCTCCAAGCTCGAGCAGCTGATGGAGGACATCCTCCAGCGGACGGTCGAGCCCGTCAAAAGGGCGCTCACCGACGCCGGCGTGAAGCCGGAACAGATCAACGAAGTGGTGCTGGTGGGCGGCTCGACGCGTATCCCCCGGGTCCAACAGATCGTGAAGGACCTTTTTTCCGGCAAGGAACCGCACAAGGGCGTGAACCCGGACGAGGTGGTCGCCGTCGGCGCCTCCGTGCAGGCCGGCGTGCTTTCCGGCGAGGTGAAAGACATTCTGCTGCTCGACGTGACGCCGCTTTCGCTCGGCGTTGAAACCTACGGCGGCGTGATGACGGTCCAGATTTCCCGCAACACGACGATTCCCACGCGGAAATCGGAGGTCTACACGACGGCGAGCGACAACCAGAACCAGGTGGAAATCCACGTCCTGCAGGGCGAACGGAAAATGGCCAATGACAATCGCACGCTCGGCCGTTTTCACCTGGTCGGGATACCGCCGGCCCCGCGCGGGGTGCCGCAGATCGAGGTCACCTTCGACATCGACGCCAACGGCATTCTCAACGTCGCCGCGAAGGATTCGGCCACCGGCAAGGAACAGAAGATCACCATCACGGCTTCGACCGGCCTCAGCAAGGACGAGGTCGAACGGATGCAGCATGAGGCCGAAGCCCACGCCGAGGAGGACCAGCGGCGCCTCGCTGAGGTCGATGCCCGGAACCGGCTGGACACGTTGATTTATCAAACGGAAAAACTGGTAAAGGAAAACCAGGAGCGTTTGCCCGAGGCGGACCGCAAGACGGCCGAAGAAGCGGTGGCCCAGGGACGGAGCGCGCTGAGCGAGGGCGGCGTCGACAAGCTGAATGCGGCCGTCGAGGCGATTACACAGGCATCGCACCGCCTGGCCGAAACCCTGTATCGCACGGGCGCGGCGGCCAGCGCCGGCGCCGCGGCCGGTGCGGCCGGCGAGCAGCAGCCCGGAGCGGCAGGGCCCGCACCGGAAGAACCGACAGAGCAGGCGGGCGGCGCGAAACCCGGGGAGGTGATCGACGCGGAGTTCGTCGACGTGGACGAATCGAAGAAGCCCAACTGAAACCCGGAAAAAGGAGCGGACCAGGGTGAGCGAAGGCAGGATTGGCAGGGTCGGTCCCCCGCAGGCGATTCAGCGGGTACGCGAGAACATGTATCTGGTGCAGGTTCCGCTGTCGGCAACGCCGACAGGGGACTGGCGCCGGCTGTTTTATGAGGCGCAGCAGGATGTGCCGCCCGACTTCCTTCCCCGGTCGATCGAAATCAGCGGCACGCTTCTGCGCTTCCGGACCGAGGCGGTGAGCGTGGCATCCAAAATCGGAGTGATCGACCACTGGATCGACCGCGCGAATCAGAAAGAAGCGGCGATGGCCGGCCGCTCCGAAGAGCAACGCCGCAAGCACGAGGATCAGGCGAGCGAGCAGAAGGAGCTGGCGGAATTGAACGCGAGTTGGGCGGGACTGTAACGCCCGGGATTTCCTATGCCGACGAGCACGGCTAAAACGGACTATTACGAGCTTCTTGGGGTGCGGCGTAACGCGCCCCTCAAGGAGATTCGGCAGTCCTACCGCAAGCTGGCTCGCAAGTACCATCCCGATCTGAATCCGGGCGACAAGAGCGCGGAGGAGAAGTTCAAGCAGATTCAGGAAGCCTACGAAGTTCTTTCCGATCCCAAGAAGCGGCAGATGTACGACCGCGTCGGCTTCTACGCCGAAAACTATCCGGGCGGCGCGCCGCCCGGAGGCGCACCCGCGGGAGAAAACGTCCGCTTCGATTTCGGCGGTTTCGATTTCAACGAAGCGGGCGGCGCCAGCTTTCGGGACGTCTTCAGCCAGTTTTTCCGCGGGGCGCGCGCCGCGACCCACCCGGCCGAGCGCGCCGGCCGGGGCGAGGACCTCGAATACCGGATCCGCATCGGATTCTGGGACGCGGTGCACGGCGCGGTGAAGAAGGTGACGGTGAGCCGGCTCGTCGGTTGCCATACGTGCAAGGGCACGGGAGTGGCTCCGGGGTCCGAACAGAGCTGCCGTTCCTGCGGTGGTTCGGGACGCCTGATGCGAAACGCGGGCGGCATGCAATTCCAGATTACCTGCGACGCCTGCGGCGGCCGCGGCAAGGCGGGCGCCATCTGCCGCACCTGTGGCGGCGAGGGCCGCGTGACCGAGGCGCAGACGATCGACATACGCGTTCCCGCCGGCGTGGCCACGGGGTCGCGGGTGCGCGTGGCGGGTCACGGCAACGCCGGCCGGTTTGGCGGACCGGCGGGGGACCTCTACATCGTCACCGACGTCGAGCCCCATTCCTACTTCGAGCGGCATGGAGACGATATCCACTCGGTGGTCCCGATCACCGTGCCCGAGGCCTCGCTGGGCACCAAGATCGAGGTTCCGACGATCGACGGCCGCGCCCTGTTGCGAATTCCACCGGGCACATCCAGCGGCCAGCGATTCCGCCTGCGCGGCAAGGGAGTGCCGTCGGCGCGGCGGCCGGCCACCCGCGGCGATCAATTCGTCGATATCCAGGTGGTGGTTCCGCGGCCGATCGACGAGCGTGTGCGAAACCTGCTGAAGGAACTCGAAAAACTCTCGCCGGAGAATCCGCGCCGGGATCTTTTCGAGCGCGCCGGGGTATAAGAGGAGCGCCATGGCGGCACGGGGCAAGGCAAAACGGAAGAGGAAAAGCCGGGCCGGCTACATGATCAGCGCCGTGGCCGAACTCTACCGGGTGCATCCGCAGACGCTGCGGCTGTACGAGCGGCTGGGCCTCTTGAAGCCCTCGCGCACGCAAGGCAATACCCGCGTCTATACCGATCAGGACCTCGAACGGCTGGAAACGATCCTCAGCTTGAGCCGGGATCTGGGGGTCAATCTGGCGGGCATCGAGGTCATCCTGAACATGCGCGACAAGATGATGGAGATGGAGCGCCAGATGCAGTCCTTCGTCGCCTTCGTACGCGAAGAGATGGCGCGGGAACTGGCCGGCGAGCCCTACGTGCAGCGGCCCGGCGCCATTGTCCGCTTCCGCCCGCCGAAAATCGCTCGAATCGAGCGCTAATCCCTTTTCCACATCCTGGGGACATTTTCCGCAGGCCGGCGGCTTGCGGAGGCCGAGCCGACCCGCCTATGCTTGGCCCGTGGCGAAAAAAAACTGCCCGGAGTGCGACGGCACCGGCTGGCGCGTGGTCGAACAGGCGCCGGGGGGAGGACGCTTCGCGGTGCCATGCCCCTGCACCGAAGCCGATCGCAAGACGCATGCGCGGCAACTGGCGCGGATTCCCTCCCGCTATAAGCATTGTGACTTCGAAAGTTTCGATATCGACTACTGCTGCGAAGGCCCCGAAGCGGTCAAGTCGAATCAGAGCCTGAAGCAGGCCCGCACGCTCGTCGAGAAATTCGTAACCGAGTACCCGATCGGGACCGAGCGAGGGCTTTTGCTGATGGGCCCCTGCGGCGTGGGGAAGACGCACCTGTCGGTGGCCGCCTTGCGGGCGCTGGTCGCGCGTGGACATCAGGGGCTCTTCTACGACTACCGCGACATGCTCAAGCAGATCCAGGCCAGCTACAATGCCGAGAGTCAAACCACCGAAATGGAAGTGCTCGAGCCGGTTCTCAAGTGCGAAGTGCTGGTGCTCGACGACCTGGGCGCGAGCAAGCCTTCGGCCTGGGCCCTCGAAACCGTCGGCCATATCCTGAATGCCCGCTACAACGACAACCGGGTCACGCTCGTGACGACGAATTATCTGGACGGGGATTCTCCGCGCGGCCCCGGATCGACGGTGGGCCGGCAACCGGTACGCGAGGACACCCTGGCCGATCGCATCGGGCAACGAATTCGATCGCGCCTGTATGAAATGTGCCGCACGGTTGTAATCGTCGCCCCCGACTACCGGAGCGACGTCGGCCGGCACGGCCGATAGGTTGAGATCCCGCCTTGATTCCGGCCAGGGAAATCCCGTTTGCGGCGCACAGCAAAAGGGTTGCGAGTCTTCCTCCCCAGCCAGCGGAATGGGGCCCGATCGGCGGAGGAACGATTTCTTGCTTGACAACCCGGCGGCCACTGGGGAACGTTGCCTGTAGTCACGGCGAGGAGAATGGCCCTCCCCCCCAGGGACGGGTTGACAAACGCGCGAGGGGCTGCGTACCATTCCAACCGTGCGGCATTCTTGGGGTGCCGTGCTCCCTTCCTCGCTCATATGCCGGGAGCAGGATTGCTTGAGGGCGGATTCTCAACGAATAGATAGATAGAGTCAGTACCTGGACCGAATCACTCAGATGACACTCGACCCCCAAAACCCGATTGCGCCGGAGTCTCTCAAAGACTCGCCGGCAACACCTTTTGGTTCCGCTGCCTCCGCCGCTCAGTCTGCGCTCGAAGGGCTGCCCGAAGCCGCCGCCTCGCAGGATTTGAACGAGCCGCGTAACGGGGCCGTTGCGGAGACCGTTTCGAACGCAGCGGAGCAGCCGCAGGCACAACCCGAGGCCCTGGTGGAAGCACCTTCCAGCGACGAACCGGCCTTGGCGCCAGCCACGGTGAATGGGGCGGCGCTCGAAGCGCTCGAAGGGCCGCCCGAAGCCGCCGCCTCGCAGGACCTGGGAGAGCCGCCGCGCAACGGGACTGCCGCGAAGATTGTCCCGAACGCCGCCGAGCAGCCGCAGGCGCAACCCGAAGTTTCGGTGGAAGAGACTTCCAGCCTAGAGGCTCCCGTCGCGCTCGAGGACCTGATCGAGCAATACAGCCAGGCCCACCAGGCGCCTACCGAAGGGGAAATTTTCGAAGGCCGCGTCATCGAGGTGAACGACCTGGGCATCGTCGTGGACATCGGCGGCAAGGCCGAAGGGTTGGTGCCGGCGCAGGAATTCGCGGCCGAAGGCGGGGAAATCGTCTTCGGGCCCGGCCAGACCATTGAAGTGCAATCCCTCGAACAGGAAAAAGAAGGCTACCTCCTGCTCTCCTATCTGCGCGCCCACCGCCGGCGCGTTTGGGACGATCTGGAACGCGCCTACCGTTCCCATGAATCGGTGCGGGGCCGCGTGATTGAACGGATCAAGGGCGGGCTCGTCGTGGACATCGGCGTCCGGGCGTTCCTGCCCGCCTCACATGCCGACTTGCGGCAGGTTCCCGACATGGACGTCTGGATCGGTCAGGAGGCGACCTGCCTGGTCCTGAAGATGAACCGGAAGAGGGGCAACGTCGTGGTGAGCCGGCGCGCCCTGCTCGAGCAGGAACTCACCGCGCAACGGCAGAAGCTGCTCGAGACGATCGAGGAAGGCTCTGTGGTGAAAGGGACGGTCAAGAGCATCACGGAATATGGCGTATTCGTCGACCTGGGCGGACTGGACGGACTGATTCACGTCACCGATCTTTCCTGGACGCGGGTGAGAAACGCGTCCGAAGTCGTGACGCCGGGCCAGGCGATCGATGTAAAGGTTCTGAAGTTCGACCGCGATAAAATGCGGGTTTCCCTCGGCCGCAAGCAGCTCCAGCCAGATCCCTGGGAGCACGCCGCCGAACGCTACACGGTCGGGACAAGGCTGCACGGCACGGTGGTCGGCATCACCGATTACGGGGCTTTCGTCGAGCTCGAGTCGGGGGTCGAGGGCCTGGTCCATGTCAGCGAGATGACCTGGTCGCGCCGCGTCCGCCATCCTTCGAAGATCGTATCGATCGGCGACCTGGTGGAAGTGGTGGTGCTCGATACGAAGCTGGACGCGCGGCGGATTTCGCTGGGACTCAAGCAAACCCTGCCCGATCCGTGGGATACGGTGATGCAGAAATATCCCGTCGGCACCGTGGTGGCCGGGCGGGTGCGCAATTTAACCGAGTTCGGCGCTTTCGTCGAACTGGAAGAAGGCGTGGACGGCCTGATCCACGTAAGCGACATCAGCTGGACCGAGCGGGTGCAGAACCCGGGCGAAAAGTTTAAAAAGGGCGACATGGTCCAGGCCAAGGTGCTCAAGATCGATTCCGAACAGCGGCGGATTTCGCTCGGCATCAAGCAGATGAACGACATCTGGGGAACCTGGTTCGCCTCGCATCGCCTGAACGAAATCGTGCGCGGGAAAGTGGTCAGGCTCACCCCGTTCGGCGCGTTCGTCGAGCTGGCCGAAGGCGTCGAAGGACTCTGCCACATTTCGGAAATCGAGGAGCGTCGCGGCGGGGGCAAGGACGATAAGGAACGGCAGGCGCGCCTGGCCGCCACTTTGGAAGCGGGCCGCGAGTACGAATTCAAGGTAATCAAGGTCGACCCGGAACAGCGTCGCATCGGGCTCAGCTTCCGCTCCGCGCAAAAGCACGAGGAGCGCAAGACCATCGAGGCGTACCGCTCGTCGGGATCCTCACCTCGGGCCACAATCGCCGACGCGATTCTTGCGAAGCGCGGTTCGATCTAAGGGGTTGACGGAGATCGCCCGCGCTCGGGAACGGAACCGAACATGTCCGAAACGACGATAACCAAAGCGGACCTGGTAGAGGAAGTCAGCCAGACGACCGGAATGACGCGCAACGATTCCGAAGAGGCCGTCGAAACGATCTTTGAAAGCATCATCGGCGCGCTGCAAAAAGGCGAGAAGATCGAGATTCGAGGCTTCGGAAGTTTTCGCACCCGCCAACGCCGGGCGCGCGTGGGCCGCAACCCTAAAACCGGCGCACGCGTCGAAGTCCCGCCCAAGCGCGTTCCCTTTTTCAAACCGAGCCGGGAGTTGAGGGAGTACGTCAACGGCGGAGGTTCGGGCGCCGAGCAGCCACCCGCACCGCCGCCAGCCACACCGCCGGCGCCAGTCGCCGGCTGAGTCCGGTCGTACCCAGCCAATTCCCCGCGGACACCCGGAAGCGATGGATTATCTCTGGACGCCATGGCGGTACCGCTATATTTCCGAGGCGGCGCACGAGTCTGTGTGCGTCTTCTGCCGCGTCCTGGCCCTGGGCGACGATGCAAGCGCATTGATCGTTCTTCGCGGCCGCAAGAATTTCGTGATCCTGAACCGCTTTCCCTATGGCAGCGGCCATTGCATGGTCGTTCCCTTCGCTCACGTTCCCGGCCTGGCCGGCTGCGATCCCGAAACGCTGACCGAAATGATGGAGCTGACGCGGCGCGTGCAGTCGGCGCTCGAAGGCCTATACCATCCCCAGGGCTATAACATCGGGATGAATCTGGGCCGGGCGGCCGGCGCGGGCGTGGCCGATCACATCCATCTCCACATATTGCCTCGGTGGTTTGGCGATACGAACTTCATGACCACGCTGGCGGAAACGCGCTTGGCGCCGGAAGCGCTGGAAGTCACCTATACGAAGCTTCACGGCGCGCTAGCCACCAGTCCGTAGCCGGCGGCGGGAAAGGAATCTCGTTGGATCTCGCATTGACGGAAGAGCAGGAGATGCTCCAGCAGTCGGTGCGGGAATTTGCCGAGTCGGAGGTAAAACCCCTGGCTCGCGAGATCGACGAGACCGGGCGTTTTCCCAAAGAAACATTCCGCAAGGCCGCCGAACTGGGCCTGACCGGGGTCGCCCTGCCGGAGGAGGCGGGCGGAGCGGGATTCGATCACGTTGCCTACACAATCGTCATCGAGGAAATATCGCGCGTCTGCGCTTCGACCGGCGCCATTCTTTCGGTGCAAAACTCGCTTTTTTGCGATCCTCTGTTCCGCTTCGGCACCCCTGAGCAAAAGAAGAAATTCCTGATCCCCTTCGCCCGCGGCGAGAAGATCGGCTGCTACGCCCTGACCGAACCCCAGGCCGGATCGAACGCCGCGGCCCTGGCCACGCGCGCCGTACGCCAGGGAGATACGTATATCGTGAGCGGAACGAAAGAGTGGATCACCAATGGCGCCGTGGCCGACGCGGCCCTGGTGTACGCGAGCACGGACCCGGCGAAAGGGGAAAAGGGCATCACCGCGCTCATCGTCGAACGAGGGACGCCGGGCTTCCAAGCCGGCAAGGAAGAAAAGAAACTCGGCGTGAACGGGTCGGCGTGCTGCGAGCTGTCCTTCACCGACTGTCCGGTGCCCGTCGCCAATCGCCTGGGCGGCGAGGGCGAAGGCTACCGGATCGCTCTTTCGACGCTCGATGGCGGAAGAATCGGGATCGCCGCGCAGGCGGTCGGCATCGCCCAGGGCGCCTACGAAGCCGCATTCTCCTACGCCAAAACGCGGCAGGCTTTCGGCCATCCCATCGCGGATTTCCAGGCCATTCAGTTCATGATCGCCGATATGGCGACCGAAATCGAAGCCGCCCGCCTGCTGGCGCGGCGCGCGGCCTGGAAGCAGGATTCCGGCGCCCGTTTCAGCATGGAGGCGTCGATCGCCAAGCTGTTCGCCAGCGAGATGGCCACGCGCGCGACGCACAAGGCCATTCAGATTCACGGCGGCAACGGCTACAGCCGCGAGTACCCGGTCGAGCGCGCCTACCGCGACGCCCGCATCACGGAAATCTACGAAGGCACCAGCGAAATTCAGCGCTCCATCATCGCTTCGTGGGTCTTGAAGTCGTACTAACCGGGCCTTCCCGCCCGATTGGCGAGGACCAACAACGACCAGCAACAATTAGGGATTTCGCGATGCGGCGAGCAGATCCCGGTAGCTGGGCAGGCCGTCGATTCCGGCGGCGCTCGCCACCGCCCGCAGAACCGCCTGGGCCATCACCTCGGCCGCCAGCGCCCCGATCATCCCATGGTTCACCGGTTCCTTCAGCGTCGCCGTGGCCAGCGCGAAAATCGTGTCGCCGTCCCAGGGCGTGTGAACGGGATTGATCGTCCGGGCCAGGCCGTCGTGAGCCATCTGGGCGACTTTGGTCATCTCCGTTTTCGTCAACGTGGCGTTGGTGGCCACGACGCCGATGGTGGTATTCGTATCGGCCTGGCTGAAAAGTTCGACGTTGTATCCGGCGCGGATTCTGGCCATGGAATCGATGAATTCCTTGCCGCTCGGCGCGCGCGCGCCGGCCACGATCTCTCCGCTCGCGGGGTTGTAGACGTCTCCCACCGCGTTCACGGCGACGATTGCGGCAACCACCACGCCGGTCTTTCCGACGCGGATGCTGGCCGTACCCAATCCGGATTTCATCGCATGCTGCATTCCAAACAGCTTGCCCACCGTGGCCCCGGCCCCGGCGCCCACGTTGCCTTCGATCACTGGCCCGGCGCCGGCCACCTGGCAGGCGGCGTAGCCGGACTCCGCGGTCGGCCGGATTTTCGGGTCGCCAATCTCCAGATCGAAGAGAATCGCGGCCGGAACGATCGGAACGACGCCGGCCTTGCCGACCTTGAAGCCGACCCCCTTCTCGTCAAGGTAGCGCATCACGCCGCTGGCGGCGTCCAGACCAAACGCGCTGCCGCCGGAAAGAACGATCGCGTAGGCGCGCTGCACGGTGTTGATGGGTCGCAGCAAGTCCGTCTCGCGAGTGCCTGGCGCGCCGCCCCGCACATCGACGCCGGTAAATCCGCCTTTTTCACAGAGGATCACGGTGCATCCGGTGGGGCGGCGATGATCGGTGAAGTGGCCGACCTTGATTCCTTCGACATCGGTCAAGCCGCCTGACATCGAAACCGTCAGCGCGCCGGGATAAGGGGGATGGGTTCCTTGGGCCATTCCGAATGCTGGCTCAAACGAAGCTGCGGAGGCAAGCCCGACGAACAGATCGCGATTGAACTCACGACGGTTGATCATTTCGTTCCTTTCCGTCACGGACGGCCGCCGCCACGGCAAGCGCGGCCAGGGAAATAGCCGACAGGGAATATCGTCATCCTTCCGCCCTCTTTTCTAGACTACTCGAAATCAGGGGCCCATATCCGGAACCGAAGCTCCGGAACCAAAGCTCAGGGGCCGAAGCTCAGTGACCGGGGGGGGCAGCGGAAGCCGTGGTTGCCGCCACCACGCCGGCGCTCGCGCCCCGGCCGCCTACCAGAGCAGACGCAGTGCCAAGGTGATGCGCCGGGTCGCTCCTGCGGAATTGTATAGACCGAAGGTGGGATTGCCCAGGGTGAGTTGGCTCGGGCCGTTGATGGTGAGATAGGGCGTGTTGAAGATGTTATACATCTCGGCGCGAAACTCCAGGTCCCAGGGCCCGGAATTGAGCGCGCCGGCCTCCTTGAGCTGAAACAGCTTGCTGAAGGCCCAATTGGAGTTGAACAGGCTGTTGAGCCGGAAGATATTCCGGCCGCAGGTGCCGTTGTTGCCGAGCAGCGGCTCGGAAAATCTGGCCTGGGAAGCAACCGAAGCCGGATGGCCCAACTGGAAACCCGGGCCGGAACCGCAATTGGCCCGCGTGTTGTCGGCGCCGCTCGGCAGGAAATTCCCGTCCATATTGACGTCAACGATCGGAGTCGTCTGGCCCGGCAGGCCCGCGATCGAGCCCGCGTAGATATTGCCTGGAATGCCCGATTGCCATGTATTGACGGTCGAAAATTGCCAGTCCTTCAGAAGCAGGTTCGAGAGCCAGCCGGAACGATTCCGGAAAAAGGGCAATTTCCACACGGTCGTCAGGACGAACCGCTGGGGAACGTCGAAATTGGAGACGGCGTATTCCTTTTTCAAATTGGAGGCATTCTGCGGAAAACCGGGATCCAGATATTCCTGAATCGGATTCGAGGAGGAAGAGTTATCGAGCGATTTCGACCAGGTGTAGGAGGCCTGAAACATCAGCCCGAAAGAGATGGCCTTTTGCAGGTTGAGCTGCAAGGCATTGAAGTTGGAATAGGCCGCATCGGTGATTTCGTTGACCTGGTTGAAACGCGGATCCACGCGGTTGTTCCCGGCGCCGTTTTCGGCCGATTGCGCCGCTTCGAATTGAGCGATGCGGGCCTGCTCATCGGCCAGGCTGGTCGCCGGAGCCGGCCGGCTGGCCGGCGCGATGGGATTGATCGGAGTCATCAGTTCGAGATGAGTGCCTTTTGAGCCCACGTAGCCGACGCTGGCCAGCATCGACGCGGGAAGGCGATAGTCCAGAACCAGATCCCACTCCTGCATGTACGGGTTGCGCATGCGCGGATTGACCGTGGAGATGGCCCCGAAATTCCCGAGCGATCCGAACGAGCCGATTTGCGATTGGGCGGAGGACTGGATGGCCGCCGTACCGGCCAAAAGGCTGTCGAAGCTGTTCTGCCCGCTGATCGCGGTGGAACCGGTCAGCGCAAAGGTATAGTTCAACGGCGGATTCGTTCGCGCTTCCGCGAGCGACGTGAATTTGAACGAATCGTAGTAGACCCCGTACCCGCCGCGGACAACCAGGGGACCGGCATGCGGATTCCAGGCGAAGCCCAGACGCGGACCGAAATTGAAAGGGTTGGCGCCCACCCCCGGATTGCCGATTTTGAATGCGCCGAGCGCGCCCGAACCCGCTTGCCCGATCGTTCCCGAGAGCGCCGGATCGAGGATCGAAAGCAGGCCATGCGCTTCCCGGAGGGAAGCCTGATATTGCCAGCGCAGGCCGAGATCGACCGTCAGGGTGGGACAAACGCGGTAATCATCCTGGACGAAAGTGCTGTAGAGCCCCGTACGGAAACCGAGTTCGGTCGGGCCGAAGGCCTGCGTCCAGACCGATGGCTGCCCGTTGAGGAAAGAGTCGAACGCGCCCGCGCCTGGCTGCGAGGCGAATACGAACACGCCGCGGTCGTTCGTCTGGTTCACCGAATTATCCTGGATGTAGCGCGCATCGAAGCCGAACTTGAGCTGGTGCCGGCCGGCGACGTGGCTGAGAACGTCGTTGAGCTGGTAAACGTTGAACGTGCGGCCCTGCGTGAAAAATTGCAAAGCGCCGAAGCTCACCACGCCCGCGATGATGAACCGAGGCGATTGCAGGTTGTTTTGCGGCGGGAGCAGGCCGAGCGAACGCGCGTAGCCCAGGCGGAGTTGATTGACCGTGACCGGGCTCACGACCCAGGTATCGGAGATATTGGCGTTGCGGGCCTCGTAGTGCAGGTTCGCATCGAACCCGGCCAGGGTGTTGAACTGCGGGAACGGCAGGACAAAAGTCCCCGTGCTCTGAAAATAGCGGATCGAGAGCGTGTTGCTGCGGGAGAAACGATGGTCCCCGCGCAGGATGAACTGGTAGGAGTTGGCAGGGGCGGAAAACTGCTGGCTGACCGTGCCGACCATCCCGTTCGTATTGGGGACGATCGTTTTCGTTCCGGGGATAAATTGCTGCATGAGGCTGATAATGGCGGGGTCGGTCGCCTGGGAGCGGGCCAGGGCGGTCGGCACTTCGGCCAGGTCGGTAAACCCGCCGCCGCGCGTCTTCAACTGTTCCCACCCGCCGAACAGGAATGTCCGATTCCTGACGAGCGGCCCTCCCATGGCGAAGCCGTAATTGTTCTGATTGATGCGCGTCGCGTGGCCGGTCTGGTCGAAATAATCGCGGGCGTTGAAATCGTTGTTCTGAAGGAAATCGTAGGCGTCCCCGTGCCAATCGTTCGTACCGCTCCTCGTGACCATTTCCACCTGAGCGCTCGACTCGACCCCATATTCGGCCGGGACGTTCGAGGTGAGCACTTTGAATTCCTGGAGCATGTCGGGAGCGGGCTCGGTGCCCAGGGCGAATCCGCCAAACTCCCAATCGTTGGCATCGGTGAAATCCAGCTCGACGTTGGTCGATTCCGGCCGCCCGCCGTTCGCGCTGATCGGACCGGTTTGCGCGCCGCTGACCTTCACCAGGCCGCCGCTAGGGCTGTACATCGGCTGCACGCCCGGCTCAAGCGCCACCAATTGAAAGACCGTGCGCCCGATGGGCAGATTGTTGATTTCGAGCGCGTCACGCGTGGTGCTCAACTGGGGATTCGAGGTATTGAGCTCGG
Source organism: Candidatus Dormiibacterota bacterium (assembly GCA_035534495.1). GTDB lineage: Bacteria > Acidobacteriota > Terriglobia > Acidiferrales > UBA7541 > JAKASX01. The sequence goes on from DATLRW010000047.1 coordinate 14,772, forward strand.
CCAGCGTCCCCGCCTGCACGGTGACCGTTGTTCTCTGGCCTTGCAGCGTCAGCTTCAGGTTTTGGGTAACCGTCTGGCTCGATGTCACGCTGAATCGCGCCTCGGCCCGCGCAAGGTGGGGGACCTCGGCCGAAACCTCATACCGGCCCGGCGGCAGCGCGGGGAACAGGTAAATGCCATCGCTTCCCGTCCGCAGCGTCCGCAAGGCGTTGGTATCCAGATTTTGGAGTGTGACTGCGGCGCCGGCAACAACAACCCCGTTGGGATCATAGATGGTCCCCTGGGCGCTGCCCGTGGTGTACTGCGCCCGAACCCGGCTGCCGGAGAGAACCGGGAGCAGCGTGAGCAGGACCGCGGCGATCCACTTTCCTCTAACGAGCGACATGCGCGACCTTAGAATCCCCGGATTCCCCGCAATGTTGTTCCCTTGCCTACGCCGATCCGGCATGATGGTACCGGACAACCGTCGCCGGCCCGGACGAACAGGGACGTGCGCCGGTGCGCATTTCACTCCGTATGGAAAACCGCGGGCGTCCATGCGTGAGTCGGGGCAGGCGGCTGAAATTATAAGTTGTCTCTCAACAGACCGGCAACCGCCTGGAGCGACTCAGCTTAGAAGCGGCTGGCCGGGTCATTCCATGACGCCTACACTTCCGCATGCAATGGATGGCGGATTTTCATGAATATCTACGTCGCGGCCTTGATTGGTTACTCGATTCTGCTCGTCGCCGCCGGCCTGTTTTTCTCGCGCCGCGTCAAGAGCGCGCCCGACTTCCTGGTGGCCGGGCGTCGCTTCGGGCCGGGACTCATATTCGCCACGTTTCTGGCGGCGAACATCGGCGCCGGTTCGACGGTTGGGGCGAGCGGCCTCGGTTACCGCTTTGGCCTGGCCGCATGGTGGTGGGTGGGATCGGCCGGAATCGGGTGCTTCATTCTGGCGATCTTTGTCGGTCCGAGGATATGGACCATCGCGAAAAAGGCGGGGCTCAGCACGCTCGGCGACTTCCTGGAATTTCGCTATAGCAAAGCAGTCAAAGCTGTTATCGCCGTTCTACTCTGGGCCGGCACGCTCGCCATTCTAGCCGGCCAGCTCATCGCCATTTCCTGGATTCTGGAGGTTGTGGCAGGCATTCCCAAATGGGAAGGCTGCCTGCTGGGAGGCCTCGTAGCCACGATCTACTGCGCGGCCGGGGGACTGTTCGCTTCCGCGCTGGTGAACCGCATCGAGCTGACGGTGACCATGTCGGGCCTGCTCGTCTCCCTGCCATTCGCGCTGCGTTCGGCCGGTGGCTGGAAAGGCCTGGTCGCCGGCGTGACCGCCCATGTGGGCCCCGCGCATGCCGCCACAATGTTCCAGATGACGGGAGGGGGAATCAGGCAGATCGTCGCCTACGTCTCGATCCTCGTACCCTCCTTCATCGTTTCTCCCGGCCTGGTGCAGAAACTGTATGGGGCGCGAGATGAGAAAACCGTCCGGATGGGCGTCGGGTTGAATTCGCTCGGACAGCTGGCGTTCGCCTTTGTGCCCGCGATCTTCGGCTTGTGCGCCCTGTCGCGGTTTCCCCACCTGACCAACCCGGAACTGGCCCTGCCGACGGTCATGATGAAGATGCTGCCCACATGGCTGGGGATTTGGGCGTTGCCGTCGATTTTTTCCGCCGAGCTGAGCGCGACCGACGCCATCCTGTTCATGCTATCGACGTCGCTGGCCGTCGACCTGTATCAGACGTTTCTCAATCCCAACGTGGATAAAACCAAATTACTCCGGGTCAGCCGGGCGACAACCGCGCTGGCCGGCAGTGCCGGGGTTTTGCTCGCGATCGTGCTGCCTTCGGTCATTTCGGCGATCACGATCTTCTACACCCTGCTGGCCGTTTCCCTGCTCGTCCCCGTCGTGCTGGGGCTATACTCGCGGAGGTTGACGACGAGAACGGCCCTTTGGTGCATCTTCGGGGCCGTCGGCGCAACCGTGTTCGCCACATTCGCGACGGACGGAAAGGGCTGGTGGCTGGTTTCACCGGCTCTGGCCGGAATCCTCGTCGCGCTGGCCATCGCCCTGGTTCGCGGCTGGCTCGCAAGCAATGCCAAAGCCGCTGCGGTGGCGAGCGCCGGGACCGTTTAATCCATGAGGGCCCTCCGCCGGCGCATGCCGAAAGGCTGACGGGGGAAAGGGCGTTCGCCCGCGTTATATATGGGAAGACAATGCTGACGCTCGATCAAGCCGCAGAATTCGATCCCGCGCGCGACGGGGAATTTTTCGAGGCGCTGCCGCCACGGGCGGGCGTGTATCGCATCGAATTCCGCGCGGAAGACGCCCGTCCCTATCTGCGATCCACCTCCGACATCCGGCGCTCCTGCCGACGCCTGCTCGCTTTGCCCAAGACGCCGGGCGATGCGGCGGTAGGCGAATCGCGTCCGGGGTCGCATCCACGCCTGAATCTTCGGGATGTCGCCGGAGGGGTTCGCTACCGGCTGACCGCATCCGCGTTTGAACAGTCCCTGACGCTCTACCAGCAGGCGCGGGGGCTTTTTCCGCAGAGCTATCGCGAACGGCTTCGCCTCGCGCCGCCGGCGCTGCTGAAAATCAATCTTTCGAAAGAGTATCCGCGTTGCTACGTCACACAGCGCGTGGCCGGCGACGGCGCCTTCTATTTCGGACCGTTTCCCGGCCGGCACGCGGCGGAGGAATTCGCCCAGGAATTTCTGGGGATCTTCAAGCTTCGCCGGTGCCATATTCCGATCCGCCGCGATCCGGAATTTCCCGGGTGCATCTATTCGGAAATGAAGATGTGCCTGGCGCCCTGTTACGCCGGCTGCACGAAGCCGGAATACGACGCCGAAGTCGCGCGGGTCACCGGCTTCCTGGCCTCGCGTGGCGGCAGTTTGATCTCCGAGGTCGAAGCCGAACGCGACCGCGCCGCCGCCACCGAAGATTTCGAGAGCGCGGCCGCGATCCACAAGAAACGGGAAAAAATCAGCGCATTGCTCAGGAGGCTTCCCGAACTGCCTCGCCAGGTCGGCCTCCTCGACGCCATCGTTCTGCAGCCGGCCGTCGCCGCGGGATCGGTCCTGGCGTTTCGCGTGCAGGGAGCGGCGATTGACGATCCTTTTCTGCTGGACTTCCGGGAACTGTCGAGCATGCCGCGGTCGGTGGAAATGATTTTGCGCGACTATCTGGAAAACCAGGCACCGGCGGCCCGCCCGGACGAGCGCCCGGCCGATTCGTTATCTCTGCTGGCTCGCTGGTTCTATGCAAAGCCCCGATCGGGCGAGATTCTCTTTCGAGAAACCACCCCGGGGAAGGGGTGGCCTTACCGTCAAATCCTGCGGGCCTGCGCCCGGCTGCTCACCCGCCAGGAGTCGTTTCCAGCGGGCTCCTCCGGGGCGCGCGTGGCAGGCGATGCCACGTGAACAGCAGCAAACCGCCAATTTTTTCGCGGCGGTTAAACCAGATGCCGGCAAGCCCGTCCATTCACGCTACTCGGCCGAAGAGGCGCACGGGCGAAGAGCCGGTTGCCATGCGATCAGCCAGTCGCGCAAGCCCCGATCCACCTCGTCGAGCTTGCCCGTGAAAAAGTGATCGACGCCGGGGACAATAATGAGCCGCTTCGGTTCGGCAAGCCCGGCGACGAATTCCTTGAGCTGATCCACATTGCTGAGCCGATCTTCGGAACCAATCAGAAACAGCCTGGGCTTCGAGCAGCCGCGCAGAAATCCGGCCTGGGCCCGCTGGATCGGCAGCCCCAACCCAACCAGTCCCCGCACCCGTTCGTCCCCGCCTCCGACATTCAGCCCCACCAGCGCGCCGAAGCTGAAGCCTGCCAGTAGAATCGGCTTCCCCGGAAACTCCGCGGCCAGCCAATCGAGCGCCGCGCGGACGTCGTCCTGTTCGCCGCGCCCCTCGTCGTGAACGCCTTCACTCAAACCGGTTCCACGGAAGTTAAACCGCAGGACCGGCAGACCCAGTTCGTGCAGCGTTCGGGCCACGCGGAAAACGACTTTGTTGTGCATGGTCCCGCCAAAGAGCGGATGCGGATGACAGACCAGAGCCACCATCGGCGGATCGGGCCGGGCGGGGGTCCACAACAAAGCCTCCAGACGGCCGGCGGGGCCGGAAAGAAAAAAGCGGCGATGATAGGTGCTGGCCATCGACGATCTCCAGGTCGCGCAGCCTTTCGCGAGAAACGCTGGCGCACAGGTTGGATTTGGCCCGCGTGGGCACCCCGTACGTGCACGGTGTTCCGTGGCAAACCCGGCTATTCGGTTGCCAGTTCCCTGCGGCGTCCCTGATGGTATTCAAACAAAGTGGCGTTGGCCGCCGAAATTGTTTCGAGCGCGCCGGCGATTCTTCCGAGATCTCTGGCCGGAATGACGGCGTAGAGGTCGTCTTCCCGCATGTCCGTGTAGACGCGGTTGCCAATACAACCCGTACTGACAATGAAGCCGCCGACCAGCGCCGCGGGAATGGCCATGCAGGTTGGCCGCCCGAGAAGCGGCGCGCCTGTGCCGACCCCGGCACGCTGCGCCGCCTCTTGAATCAGCATGATCCGTCCCGGAGGGCCCATCAGCAGGACAACGTCCGGGTCGACCGGGGTATCGCTCAGCGGCGCGTAGACCACGACCGAAGGCGTCCGCGGCAAGCGCGGAATCATCGGCACTTCATCCATCTTCAGGTAGCCGATCCCGGCCATGAGGGAAAGCGTCTGATCCAGCTCCGGGGCGCGATCTTCGGGAAGCTGGATGTTATGCGTGTAGCTGCCGATCGGGCAGTTGTAATGATCGGCGGGAACGGTGCAGAACACGCGTCCCGCGGCGGCCAGCCGCCAGTAACTGCAGCCGGAGGGCTGGGTTCCGGCAAATTGCTCCACGCCCGCCGGCACGAATTCGCGGAAGGCGACTGCGACCGGCCGCCGGTCCGGACCCAGCACGTCACTGAAAATCCGGTCGATTTCACGATAGTTCAACACAGCCGACCTCCCCGGATGCGAAGCTTTACGGCACGCTTATCGTAACGGGCAAATGGCCAAAAGAACAAAGCCTACCGGCAGCGGACAGGGAGGAGAGTCAAGAACGCCCAAGGCGTGGAAATGGCGCAGGCCGCGCGCCACTACCCGCGGCGAATCGCCTCCGGTAATGAAATGGTGGCGCTAGGGCGTGTTGTTGTTGTTGACGTACACCTTGGCGCTGAGGGGGTTGGTGAGAACGCTGGACGCCCCGCTCTGGACGTACTGTTGGCCTCCAAAAAGCAGGAAGCGGGGAACATTGTTCGACGTGAGCAAAGGGCTGACGATTGCCGTCGCGTTATAGACATTCGCGCCCGGCGCGTTCACCGCGGTGACGCTGTTCCACGTGGCGAGGGTGCTGTCGGGGTTCACCGTCGTCCGCTCGAACTCGGTTGAGCCTGTGGCGCCGCCGTTATAGGTTCCTTCCGCATCGATGATCTGGCCGAACTCGAGCCAGGTGATCTGTTTGGAGCGGTTCTTGATGGTTGACGAGGTCAAGTTCCAGGTTCCCACACTTCCAAAGGCCGCCGGCGCGTAGCGAACATCGGTGATGCCGCCCAGATCCGCCACGTTGGGAGACATCTCATTCTGACTATCTCCGTTGAGGACGTAGAGATTGCCGGCAAAGCCGAAAACGGTTGGGAAAGCAACCGTAACAGGATAAGGATTGGCCGAGATCGTCCATGCGCCGATCGTGCCATCGGCGTTAACCGGGGCCGAATAAATAGCGGAGGAGGGAATCCCGCTGGTTTGCAGGCCGCCGACAACATAAATTTGACCATTAAAGAGAGTGGCGCCGGGTCCGACCAGTGGAACAGGCAGCGAATTGGGCAGTTGCGTCCATGTCCCAACCGCGCCGCTTGTCGGGTCGACAGAGGCCATGAAAACGGTGCTGGTTCCTCCGGGTGTATCTGTGGCCGTTTGCTGGCCACCAATTACGTAAATGAATCGAGAGCCAACGGCAACTAACGAATTGCCTGGATCGGCCTCGACCATCCCCGCAAATGCGCGCGCAGAAGGCAGTGGATTCGTGTTGATCGCGCCCCAGACAGGCCCCAGAGTACCGTCGCTGTTAATCGCGTTCGACAAAACGGTTGCATTGTTTTTCGTGCCGTCGTAACCGCCGGCCACCACCACGAAGGCGCTGCTCGAAGTGCTCCCCGGCACGGCCACAGCCCGCATGCCGGACATTGCCGTGGGTAACGCAGTGGTCGTCGTCCAGGTAATGTTATTCACGCTGAAATTGAATGTTGGTACCAGGGAAAGACTCTCCGCGTTGCTCGTTCCACCCGACGTCTCCACGCTGACGGAAACCGTGCCTGGCACTGTGAACTGAGTTGTTCCGTTGCCCGTGGGAACCACGGCGATGATGCCCGTGCTCGACCATCCGCCGGCGCTGGGCGTCACGGTGGCCGTGATGCTGCCCTGTGTAAAAATCACCTGTCCAGGCGCGTTCTGAAAACCGGTGCCATTGATTTCAATGGGCAAGCTAGCGGGGCTGGATGGCGAAGTCGAACTGTTGAGATTTTCAATGACCGGCACCGGCGGCTTGCCGGTGCCGCTGCCGCTGCCTCCCCCGCACCCGACGAGAAACCCCGTCAAGCCAAAAATGAGAAAAAGGTAAAATGCCGCGGAACAGCCCTTCTTCTTGCTCATTCATGCCTCCCCGCCATCTTGGCGAGCGGACCAGATCAACCGGGCAGGCCGGCTACTGACCATGGAGATATTAGCACCTGGATAAATACACCGCCTCGGGATTTCCGCTTTGCATTGTCGTTCTCGTCAGCCCATGTGGGGAAACCAACTTCTGCCGATGGCGAGGCATTTCTGGGGGATCGCTCAGCCAAGCCGTTGGCCGCTCCCTCGGGTCGGTTGACGGGGATAGCGCCAGACCCCTAAAATTTCATTTTGCGCACATGATTTCTACAACTTCCGGATAGGAAAGCGGGCCCGGCGGGACGACCGCTGGGCTGTGGTATTTTAGGGGGGTATGGTTCAAGCGTGACAGCCGGTTTTGCGGTATTCTGCGAGGGCGCTGGCTTCGCATGGGGCGCCGAGCCGGGCGCGAGCCAAACAAAGGAGTGGGGATGGTAGACGGAGCGATTCCGGAGGCTTTGACGTTCGACGACGTGTTGCTCGTGCCGGGGCGATCGTCTGTCCTGCCGAGCGATGTTGACACGCGTACCTGCCTGACGCGGAAAATCGTCCTGAACATCCCTCTGGTGGCGGCGGCGATGGATACGGTGTCGGAATCGCGCCTGGCGATCGCGATCGCGCGCCAGGGCGGGCTGGGGTTCGTACACCGGAACCTTTCGGTGGACCGCCAAGCCGAGGAAGTGGACAAGGTCAAGCGCTCCGAAAGCGGGATGATCGTCGATCCGGTCACGATCGAGCCGGAAGCGCCGCTCCGGCGCGCGCTCGAAATCATGCGCAAATACAAGATTTCGGGACTGCCGGTCACGCGCGGGCAGCGTCTGGTGGGCATCCTGACCAATCGCGACCTGCGGTTCGAGCAGGACATGGACCAGCCGGTCGGCTCGGTCATGACGCGCGAAAACCTGGTGACCGTATCGGTGGGAACAACGCTCGAAGAAGCCGAGCGGATCCTGCAAACGCACCGGATCGAGAAACTGCTCGTGGTCGACGACGAGTACAACCTAAAAGGGTTGATCACGGTCAAGGATATCCAGAAAAAAATCGAATTCCCGAACGCCGCCAAGGACGAGCATGGCCGGTTGCGCGTGGGAGCCGCGATCGGAGCCACGGGCGATTTTCTCGAACGGGCGATCGAGCTGGTCAAGGCCAACGTCGACGTGCTGGTGATCGACACGGCCCACGGCCATTCCCAGCGCGTGATCGACGCGATCCGCGCCGTGAAACACCGTTTGCCGGAAGCGCAATTGATCGCGGGGAACGTGGCGACCGGCGAAGGAGCGAGCGAACTGATCGCGCTGGGCCTGGACGGCATCAAGGTGGGCATTGGCCCGGGCTCAATTTGCACGACGCGCGTGGTCACCGGCGCCGGTGTGCCGCAGATGACAGCCATTGTGGACGTCTCCCGAGCGGCACGGGGCACCGGCGTTCCGGTGATCGCCGACGGCGGCATCAAGTTTTCCGGCGACATCACCAAGGCCCTGGCCGCCGGCGCCTCCACGGTGATGGCCGGCAGTCTGTTCGCCGGAACCGAGGAATCCCCGGGGGAAACGATTCTCTATCAGGGCCGGACCTTCAAAGCCTATCGCGGGATGGGCTCGCTCGGCGCGATGGAAGCCGGTTCGGCCGACCGCTATGGGCTGACCCCGGGTTCGAAGTTCGTTCCCGAAGGCGTCGAAGGGCGAGTGCCATACAAAGGCCCGCTCGGCGCGCTGATCGAACAGCTCATCGGTGGCCTCCGCAGCGGGATGGGCTATTGCGGCGCGAAGAACCTCCAGGAACTGGTCGAAACCGCCAGGTTCGTACGCGTAACGAGCGCCGGCTTGCGGGAAAGCCACGTCCACGACGTCACGATCACACGAGAGCCTCCCAACTACCAGCTCGAATAGGGAAACAGGCCTGCCGCGCCAGCAACTCGTTTTTGGGATGTTTCCTGCCTTGGCCACTGGACCCGGCTCACTCACCGGGAGCCCGGCCGTTTCCGTCAGCGGCCTTCTGCTCCCGAACCCGGCCAAACCCAGCGAGCCGGAACTTCTAGCCTCGGCCGTTCGCCTGCGGCTGGACTGAGCACCGGCCACAGGCCCGGCACCGGCCACAGGTCTCGCCATCGGCCGGTGAGCGTCTCGCGCCTTTTCCGGGCCGGATTCCAGAGCATCGGACCGGCCCGCTCCGGCCTCGCGTTCGATCCATCGATCCATCCGTCGAGGGCCCGACGTGTTTCGAAAGAAAAACAAAGGGCCGGTCGCGCCTTCGCGCAACCGGCCCTGAAACATCCAAACCACAAAACAGCGGCAAGAATTAGGAGGCCCTATTCTTCTTCCTTCTCCGGTTCAGCGGCCTCTTCCGCCTTCTTGCCCTTCTTGGGTTTTTCCTTGACCTTCATCTCCGAACCGACCAGTTCGAGAACAGCAACGGCGGCGTCATCGCCGTGGCGAAAGCCGGCTCGCAGGATACGGGTGTAGCCGCCGGGCCGCTCGGCGAAGCGAGGGGCGAGCTCGTCGAAGAGTTTCTTGAGCGCGCGGGGCGTTTCGAGAAAAGCGGCTGCCTGGCGACGGGTGTGCAGGCTGTCCCGCTTGCCGAGCGTGATCATGCGCTCGACCAGGGGCCTGGCCGCACGGGCTCGGGCCAACGTGGTCTGGACCCGTTCCCGCTCGATGACATTAGTCACCAGGTTGCGCAGGGTCGCCCGGCGATGCGCCGGGTTGCGTCCGAGTTTTGATCCGCCTTTGCGGTGTCGCATAATTCGGGATCCCTCCGGATCTCAGGGGGCCGGCGTTTCTTCCGGAGCCGGCACCGCGGTCTGGCTGGGCAGGGGCGGCCAGATGATGCGGCCCTGCTCGTCGAACTTCATTCCCAAGCCCAGTCCCATCTTTGTCAGGATATCCTTGATTTCGGTAAGCGATTTGCGTCCGAAATTCTTCGTCTTGAGCATTTCCGCTTCGGTCTTTTGCACGAGCTCGCGGATCGACTGGATGTTGGCGTTCTTCAGGCAATTGTAGGAGCGCACGGAAAGCTCCAGTTCCTCCACCGAACGGTCCAGATACTCGAGACGCGGGTCGTAAAACGATTCACCGGCTTCTTCGGGCAGCTCGGGCTGCTCCTCGAAGTTGATGAACATATTCATATGGTCCTTGATCAGCTTGCCGGCCAACCCGATCGAGTCCTGCGGCGTGACGGCGCCGTTCGTCCAGACTTCCAGGGTCAGCTTTTCATAGTCGGTCATCTGGCCCAGGCGAGCCTGCTCGACGGTGTAGTTGACCTTGCGCACGGGCGAGTGAACCGAGTCGATCGGGATGTAGCCGATCGGCAGGTCCTCGTCGAAATTGCGATCGGCGGGAACGTAGCCCCGGCCGTTACGCACGCGCATCTCAATCTCCAGACGGCCGCCTTCGCCGACGGTCGCGATATAGATGTTCTTGTCGAGCACGGCGATGTCGGAGTCTTCCTCGATCATGGCCGAAGTCACCACGCCGGGGGCTTCCGAGCGCAAGATCATCGTTTTCGTCTGGTCGGTGTGAAGCTTCAGCGGCACCTGCTTCAGGTTCAAAATAATATCGGTGGCGTCCTCGACAACCCCGGGAATCGGGGAGAATTCGTGCAGAACCCCCTCGATGCGGATGGCTGTGATGGCCGCGCCCTCAATGGAACTGAGCAGCACGCGGCGCAGGGTATTGCCCACCGTTGTCGCCCAGCCGCGCTCAAACGGCTGTGCAGTAAATCTCCCAAAACGATCGGTGAGCGTCTCGAGTTCGGAAACCAACCGCTTCGGCTTCTGAAATCCTTTCCACATAATTGCCATTCCTCCTCCCGCCCATTTGGCGGGAATAAAGTCGGACCCGAGCCGATTACTTCGAATACAGTTCGACGATCAACTGCTCGGTGATCGGCGGAGTTTGCACGTCTTCTCTCTTGGGCATGGCCACAACCTTGGCCTTGTGATTTTCCCGGTCGATATCGAGCCACCGAGCCATCGGCTGGCTCTGCGAGGTGTCGCGAGCCTGCAGGACCATGGCGTTCTCCCGCATGTCGTCCCGGAGGGCGATTTCCTGGCCCACCGCGACCAGGAACGACGGTACGTTGACCTTTCGCCCGTTCACCCGGACGTGCCCGTGGGACACCAGCTGCCGCGCCTGCGCCCGCGAACTCCCGACACCCATCCGGTAGACCACGTTATCGAGGCGCCGTTCCAAGGTGACGATCAGGTTTTCGCCGGTCGGCCCCTTGAGCTTCTCCGCCTTTTCAAAGTAGTTGCGGAACTGCCGCTCGAGCAGACCGTAGGCGCGCTTGACCTTCTGTTTTTCGCGCAACTGCTGGCCGTAGGCGGTCAGTTTCACGCGCCGGGACTGGCCGTGCTGGCCCGGCGCGAAGTTACGGCGCTCAATGGCGCACTTTTCCGTCAGACACCTCATGCCCTTCAGGTACAGCTTCATTCCCTCTCGACGGCAGAGGCGGCAAACCGCTTCACGATGTCTTGCCAAATGCGTGTCCTCCTCGAAAAACCTTCCGGCTATACCCGGCGCCGCTTGGGCGGCCGGCAGCCATTATGGGGAATCGGCGTCACATCCTTGACGGCATGGATGCGCAATCCGCCGGCGGACAGGGCGCGAATCGCCGGCTCGCGGCCCGACCCGGGTCCCTTGACCCGAACATCCACCGTCGTCATCCCGTAGTGTTCACGCGCCGCGGACGCCGCCGTGACGGAGGCCTGCTGCGCGGCGTAGGGAGTTCCCTTCCGCGACCCCTTGAAGCCGATCGAGCCCGCCGAAGCCCAGCAGACCGCGCGGCCGGCCGGATCGGTGATCGTGACGATCGTATTGTTGAAGGTCGCCTGGATATAGACGATGCCGTGCGGCACCACCCGCTTCTCGCGTTTCCGGCGAAATTCCTTCTTCCGGCGCGATGATTTCGCTGCCGCTGCCGGCGCCGGACCGCCCGGGGCGGACCCTTGCTGTTCCTTAGCCAAGTCGCTTCCTCCGATCTATTTCTTCATGACCGCTTTCTTTTTCGTAGCCACTGCGCCGCGCCGCGGTCCTTTGCGCGTGCGAGCGTTGGTATGGGTGCGCTGGCCGCGAACCGGCAGGTTGCGCCGGTGGCGCAGGCCGCGGTAGCTGCTGATCTCGATCAAGCGGCGGATGTTCGTTTGAATCTCCTTGCGGAGATCGCCTTCGACCCGGCCCTCGGATTCGATCACCTGCCGCAGGCGGGTGAGTTCCTCCTCGGTCAGGTCCTTGATCTTCTTGGTCGGATCGACCGCGGCCCGTTCGGAAACCGAACGAGCGCGGAGTTGTCCGATGCCATAGATGGCCGTCAGGCCCACCCACAGGCGTTTATTCGGCGGAAGATCGATGCCGGCAATACGCGCCACGCGTCCCCCTTATCCCTGGCGCTGCTTGTGCTTGGGGTTGGAGCAGATCACCCGCACAACGCCGCGCCGATGAATGACTTTGCACTTTTCGCAAATCTTTTTGACCGAAGCTCGCACTTTCATCACATTCTCCATGCGGCCCGGTCCGTCTACTTGTAGCGATAGACGATCCGGCCACGGGTCAAATCATATGGCGACAACTCGACCGCCACGCGGTCGCCGGCCAAAATCCGAATGAAATTCTTGCGCATCTTGCCGGAGATGTGGGTCAGCACCTGATGCTTGTTGTCGAGTTCCACGCGGAACATGGCATTGGGCAACGGTTCGATCACCGTACCCATTACCTCAATGGCATCTTCCTTCGGGCTCTCGGGCTGCTCCCGCTTCTTCTTTTTCTCGCGGTGTATCGGTCGCCTGCTCACGATTTCGCTATCCTTACCAGCTCGCTCCGACCACGTCGCGCGGCCGAGTCAAAATCCAAGGACCGTTGGAGGTCACGGCGACAGTGTGCTCGAAGTGGGCCGCAAAACTTCCGTCCGCGGTAGCGGCGGTCCAATCGTCGTCAAGGATGCGAATCGCCGGCCGTCCCGCATTCACCATCGGTTCGATCGCCAGCGTCATCCCTTCGCGCAGGCGCGGCCCTCGGCCCGGCGCCCCGTAGTTGGGTATTTGCAAGTCTTCATGCATCCGCGTCCCGATCCCATGGCCGACGAGCTCGCGGACCACCGAATAGCCATGTTTTTCCACCCAGCTTTGCACCGCGTGAGAGATGTCACTCAGGCGATTGCCGGGCCGGGCCTGATCGATGCCATGGTCGAGCGATTCGCGCGTGACGCGCAGCAGCCGCTCGAGTTCGGGCGAGATATGGCCCACCGGGACCGTAACCGCCGCATCCCCGTAATACCCCTCTACTTCGACGCCGAAATCGATCGAGAGGATGTCGCCTTCGCCCAGCCGCCGTTTGGGCGAGGGAATTCCGTGCACCACCTCGTCGTTGATCGAGGTGCAAAGCACGCAAGGGAACCCACGGTAGCCTTTAAAGGCCGCCCGCGCGCCCTGCTCATCGACCCTTCGCTCGGCGTATTTTTCCAAATCCATCGTCGTGATTCCCGGACGCACCATCTGCTTCAATTCGTTCAATATTCCCCAAACCACCAGCCCCGCCCGGTGCATCTTCTCCATCTCCGCCTGCGACTTACAGATGACGGACACCGGCTTCTTCCCGATCGATTACGGTCAGCAAAGCCTGAGTGACGGACTCCGTGCTTCCCAAACCGTCGACCTCCTCCAAAAAATTCCGCCCGCGGTAATACTCCATGACGGGCTGGGTGAGCAGGTGATAGGCAGCCAGTCGCTTCCGAATCACTTCTTCTCGATCGTCATCCCGCTGGACCAGTTCCCCACCGTCGCGGTCGCAGCGATTGGGCGATTTTGGCGGGTGATCGTAAATATTGTATATCTCCCCACCCACTTTGCACACCCGCCGGCCGGTGAGACGCCGGAGAATCCGGGATTCGTCCACTCGCATGTCGATCACCACCGGCTTGGGCCGCCCGGTTCGGGCCAGCAGCCCGTCGAGCGCCTCCGCCTGGCCAACCGTGCGCGGAAACCCGTCCAGGATAAACCCTCCCGCGCAATCCGGCAGGCTGATCCGGTGCTCCATCATCGCCACCACTATATCGTCCGGGATCATCCCGCCCCGGTTCATAACCGCCCCAATGCGGCGCCCCAGATCGGTTCCGCAGGTGGCGTAGTCCCGAAGCATGTCGCCGGTCGAGAGATGCGGCACCCCGTAAAGCACGGCAAGTAGCTTGGCCTGCGTACCTTTGCCCGCACCTGGCGGCCCCATCAGGATTACGGGCCGTCGCAATCCTCTCGGCTCTCGACGAGGCGTTACCACTCTGTTTAGTACCGCTGGCTACGCAGTCGGCCGCGGCGCACGAATCCCTCATAATTCCGCATGACTAACTGGGCTTCGAGCTGCTGCACGGTGTCCATCGCCACTTGCACAACGATCAAGAGCGATACGCCACCGAAATAGAACGAAATCCCCAGTCCTTGCAAAAGCCATAGCGGAGCATGCATGTCAAACCATCCCCCGCCCAGCCAGAGCGGAAGATGTTGCAGGTGGATTCCGGCGATCATCCACTCCGGCAACAAACAGACCAACGCCAAATACCAGCCGGCGACGAACGTCAAATAGGTCAGGATCCGGCTGATGTATTCCGACGTGTGGCGGCCGGGACGGATGCCCGGGATAAACCCGCCGTACTTGCGCATATTGTCGGCCAACTCGGTTGGATTGAATACGATTCCAACGTAAAAAAACGAGAAAAAGATGATCAGAATAACGTAGATCAGCGTGTAGAGCGGCTCACCCCAGGACAGCGCCTGCCCGAACTGATCGATGAATTTCGAGCGGTGCTGGAAAAAGAGCGCGATCGTCTGGGGAAACGTGAGCAGGGAACTGGCGAAAATCGGCGGGATCACTCCGCCCGAG
>DATLRW010000048.1:0-3327 GCA_035534495.1 Candidatus Dormiibacterota bacterium
GCTTCGGGTCCGGGACTGGTTGGAACGTGTGTCATCGTTTTCTATCGCCCAATCAGATAAACCACCGTGAAAACCACCACCCAGACGAAATCGACGAAGTGCCAGTAGTAGGAAAACACCTCGCATCGCTCGGCATGTTCCGGCTTCACCTTGCCGGCCAAAGCAAACACAAATACCAGTAAAAGCCCCAGCAGGCCCACGATCACGTGGGAGGCGTGCAGGCCAACCAGCGAGTAGTAGGTTGTGCCGAACAGGTTGGTCTTCACGGTGAATCCTTCGTGATAGATCATCCGGTACCAGTCGGCCGCGGTCCCGGCGATGAACTTCAGCCCCAGCGCCAGCGTTGCGCCCCACCAGAGCAGGAACGCTTTGGATTTGCCTCGCCGCAAAGCGCCGGTCGCCCAGTGGATGGTCAGGCTGCTCGAAAGCAGGCAGACGGTATCGAAGATCGGGACATGGAGAATCTGCGCCGGGGTCGGGCCGCTCAGGCTCTTGCCGATGTAATAGATGTAGGCCACCACGAAGATCGTGAAGATCGCCGATTCGGCGGCAATCAGGCAGAGCATGCCCGTCTTGCCGCGCGAGGGCAGCTTCCAATCTTCTTCGCGAGGCATCAGGGCGGCGGGAATCGCGCTCATCGAATCCTCATTCGTACTTCCAGTCGGGATCGTCGGGATGCTTGAGGTCCCAGAGAGGCCGCCGGCTCTGCACGGCCGGTTCGACGGCAAAATTGTAGGGAGGGGGCGGCGAGCTGGTCGCCCATTCGAGCGTCCAGGCGTCCCACGGATCGTTGCCGGCCAGCTTTCCCCGGAAATAGGAACGGATCAGGTTCCAGACGAAAATGCCGACGGCGACGATCTGGATGAACACGCCGATCGTGATGATCAGATTCCAGATGGCCCATCCCCGGCCGGGCTCGTAGGTATAGATCCGGCGCGGCATGCCGAGAATCCCGGTGATGTGCATGGGGTCGAACGTCATGTGGAAACCGATGAGCATCAGCCAGAAATGCCATTTCCCCAGGCGCTCATCCATCATGCGACCGGTGAATTTCGGATACCAGTAATAGAAGGCCGCGAAAACCGTGAAGATGATCGCGCCGACGAGCATGTAGTGGAAATGGCCGACCACGAAGTAGGAATCGTTGAGCTGCCAGTCGAAGGGCGCGGTCGCCAGCATGATTCCGGTCAGACCGCCGACCAGGAACTGGAACAGGAACCCGATGCAGAACAGCATCGCCGTCGAAAAGATGAGCTTGCCGCCCCACATCGTTCCCAGCCAGTTGAAGATCTTGATCCCGGTGGGCACGCCGATAACCATCGACGTCAGCACGAAAAAGGCGTTTCCGTAGGAGGGCATCCCCGTAGCGAACATGTGGTGGGCCCAGACGCTGAAACTCAGGAAGGCGATCGCCAGCGTCGCCGCCACCATTACCGGATAGCCGAAAATCGCCTTCCGCGAAAACACGGGAATGATTTCCGAGGCGAACGCGAAGGCGGGAATCACCAGGATGTAAACCTCCGGGTGGCCGAAGATCCAGAAGAAGTGAAACCACATGATGGCCGAGCCGCCCGCCTGCGTATCGAAGAAATGGCCGCCCAGGTAGCGGTCCACGCACAGCATCAATTGCGACGCCGTAAGCGGGCCAATGCCGCCCAGCACCATTCCTCCCATCACCAGGTTCAACCAGACGAGCATGGGCATCTTGGCGAGCGTCATCCCGCGGCAGCGCATGCAAAAAATCGTCACGACCAGATTCAGGCCGGCGCCGATGCTTCCGATGCCGGAAAGCAGCAGGGCCAGGGTCCAATAATCGGTGCTGTGCCCGCGGGAAAACGCCTTGGCCGTCAGCGGCGCGTAGGCCCACCAACCCACGTTCGGCGCGCTTCCCGCCCCGTACACGCCGCTCCCGCCGATGAAGCTGAAATAAAGCAGCAGGCCCCCGAAGGCCGTCATCCAAAAGCTGAAGGCGTTCAGCCGGGGGAAGGCCATGTCCCGCGCGCCGATCATCAGCGGCACCAGATAATTGGCGAAGCCGAACAGGATGGGCATTCCCATGAAGAAAACCATGGTCGTGCCGTGCATCGTGAACAGCTCGTTGAAAACCTGGGGCGAAACGAAGTGAGACTCGGGAAAAGCGAGCTGGATGCGCATTATCGTCGCCTCGGCCCCGCCGATGGCCAGGAAGATCAGGGCGTAGACGATGTACATCAGCCCGATCTTCTTGTGGTCGACCGTGACCACCCACTCGTGCACCCATTCCAGCCACCCCGCGCCGCCGAGGCGCCGGTCCTCGATCGCGCCGGCATGCGGCCCCGCGTGCGGCAATGATTGCGACACCACTTCCCTACCCTCCTCGTTGACCAACCGACGGCCGGCCGGCCCCGCCACCGCTTATTTCAACGTTTCCAGATAAGCGACCAGCTCGCCCAGCTGCTTCGGATTCAAACTCATCGCCGGCATTTCGCAGCCCGGCTTGAAGGCGGCCGGATTCTGAATCCAAAGCCGCAGATTTTCCGGCGAGTTCGCCAGGACCCCGGCGCCCAGCGTGGCCCGGCTCATCAAGTGCGTCAGGTCGGGGCCGAAAGTTCCCGCCGCCCGCGTGCTGCGGACCGTGTGGCAATTGACGCAGGCTTGGGAAAGAAACAGGTCCCGGCCGGCGCGTACCGTCGGGTCGTTCATTGCGGGCTTTCGCTGATTTTCGACCCATTTCTCGAAATCCTCCGGTTCCTGGACCACCACGCGGATCATCATGTTGGCGTGCTGCGTGCCGCAGAATTCGGCGCAGTGGCCGAGAAAGAGACCGGACTCTTGCACCTCGAACCACATGCGATTGGGATGATTCGGCACCACGTCCGTCTTGCCGGCCAGCCGCGGTATCCAGAAGCTGTGGATCACATCGACGGATAGCAAATGGCATTCGATCGGCGTGTGGATCGGCACGTGCAGCTCGTTGGCCGTCTTGAAACCTTGCGGATACTGGTACTCCCACCACCACTGATGACCGATGACCTGGACGGTCATCGCTCCTTTGGGCGGTTCGGAGGGCCGAACCTCGGCCACGCTGCGGACCGTCACCAGGAACAGCACGAAAACGATCAGCAACGGCGCCAGCGTCCAGGCAATCTCGATCGGTTTGCTGCCGTAAATCTGCGGCGGCTCGACAGCACCGTCGCTTTCTCGATGGCGAAAGCGAAAGATCGAGTAAAGCAACATCCCTTCGACCAGGACGAAAATGACCGCGGCCACGCCCAGGACCAGGTAGAGCAGGTCTCGAATCCAGAAGGCGGGCGGCGAAACCGGGTCGAAGATCGACAGGTTCTCGGG
>DATLRW010000049.1:0-9576 GCA_035534495.1 Candidatus Dormiibacterota bacterium
AGCTCGACAGGCCGTTCCAATCCTCGTAACAAGAAATGAGAATGTAAAGTCCGAACAGAACGAGCAGGAACAGTCCGCCGAGGCGTCGCTCTCGCCTCCAAAACAGGATCAAGCCCGCCACGGCCGGGACCAGGATGGGCGTCCATGTCAACAAGCCGTGGTCGGATGAGAAGAGTACTTTCCACGCGAAAGGCGCCGTCCAGAACCATAAGTGCGCATAGCCGGTATGGAACGGACTGCCATAGAGGATCGCCCGGGTTATTAGAGTCGGCAGGAACGCGACAACCAGCGCCCCGGCAAACAGCGCATGCGAGACGGTCGCGGAGCGCCACTCGGCCACCGGACCCTTGCTTTCGAACAACGACCGGCGCCAGAAACTGAGCGCGTCCACGAGCGGCAGCAGCAGGAGCACGAGATCCGGATAGTAAACATCCAGCATCAGACCGCCCATCAACCCCAGCCAGATCCACTGCAGCGGTTTTCGCTCGCGCCGCGTGCGGTGCCAATACCAGAGGAAAAGCGCAACCGTGAATGCCGCCTGCGCGTGCGCCCAGGAAGGATTGAAGTACATATACACGATGAGCGATGAGCCAAACCAGATGGCCAGCGTGGCAACCAGCGCCACGCGATCGCCAAAGTATTCTCTGGCCAGCCAAAAGGAGATCAACAACGCCAGCAGTCCGTAGAAGGCTGTTCCCACGGCCATGGCCACGCGATAGGGACGGGAGAAGCCATTGGCGGGAATATGCCATCCGAAATGGTCGAGTGCTAAGACGGCGCCGTGCACGGGAATGAGAAACGGAGCCCACAGCATGGCCGGCCCGACCGCGAAATGGTCGTCGATATGCCCGTTGGCGGTGAACTGGTCGGGCTTAAGCCGCCCATCCGTGCCGGTACGATTCAAGAGAAATGACGGGTTCCCATGCAGCCATTCGTCCTGGAGATTCAGGTTGCCATGAATCAGGAGGGCCTGGGCATAGGCATAGTAACCGACGCCGTCTCCCCGCACCCACGGATTGACCAGCGGCAGGGTGATCAACCACAGCAAGACCAGCCATTTCGCGCCCGAAGAGAAAGAAGAGGACTGCACAGAAGCCTTCATCCCGCTGTTTTCCCTTGGCCGGCCGCTGCAGGAACCTTACCGGCCGCTTCGACAACCGGAACGGGCTTGCGGAATATGGCAATCAGGGAAAGCGAGGGCCAGGGCAGCCAGCGGTCCAGCCGCCGGAAAAGCGGGGTCAACCCGTTCAGCGTCTTTATCTGCCAGAGTCCAAAGGTCCGCCGCCCCAAGATCTTTCCATTCAGCCACCAGGCCAGAACGCCGGCGCGGTTGAATGGCATCATCTGCTCGAGCTCGAAGCCCGCCGCGCGGCCCAGGGCGGCGAGCTTCCGCCGGGAATAGCGCAGCCGATGCCCGAGAGCCTCATCCAAAGAGCCGTATAACCATTGGCCCTGCGGCACCAGAACGATCGCCCGGCCGCCCGCCGCAAGAACGCCGGAGACGTTGCGCATGAATCCGGCGGCGTCATCGACGTGCTCGACCACATTCAGGCCAATCGCCGTGTCGAAATCTTTCAGGGGCGGGAAGGTCTCGGCCAGGCAACCATCGGTATGGCTCACCCGCAGGTACGGCCGCCCTTCGCTCAGCCTTTCGAGGGCCTTCACGTATGAGGGGTTCAGGTCGCTGGCCCAATAGAGTTTCCTCGGGACCAAATTGACTGTCAGGTTTCCGGTGCCGGCTCCGATTTCGAGCACTCGCTGGCCAACCCACGGGCGGATGCTGTCCGCCATCCATCGGGAAAACCGCGGCGCGCGAGCGAGGCGTTCGAGGATCTGGCCGCCATCGGGATCTTCGATGTACACATGGTCGGAGATGGCAAATCCCAAAATCGCTACGAGCGCCTGGATTCCGTCGCGCCAGCCGATCTTCTTGCCCTCCTGGTAACTGCGGCCCGCATAGCGGATGGGCACTTCGAAAATGCGCGCCCCGCGCTTGGCCAGCTTGATCGCGAGCTCGGGCTCGATGCGAAAGTCCCGGCTCTCGAGCTGGATGCTTCGCAGCAGATCGGTGCGCACCATCTTGTAGCAGGTCTCCATATCGCTCAGGTTCAGGTCGCACACCAGATCGCACAGGAACGTCAGAAACCGGTTGGCCAGCGCATGCCGATAGAAGAGGACCCGTTTGAATTCTCCGGCCAGAAAGCGGGAGCCGAAGACCGCGTCGGCGTCCTGCTCCAAAAACAGAGGAATCATCTTGGGCAGGTCTTCGGGGAAATATTCCAGGTCGGCGTCGTGGATAACAACCAGTTCGCCGGTAGCATGGGCCAGGGCGGTGCGGATGGCCGCTCCCTTTCCCCGATTCCGCTCATGGCGCAGGAACAGCCATTCGAACGAGTCGGCCCAGGGACGCGCTGCCAGAGACCGCTGGAAGCGTTCAATGGCCGCCGGCGTGGCGTCGTGGGAACCGTCATCCACGACGACGATTTGCACCGTCGAGAGCCGCGGGCACTGACCGAGCGATTCCAGACGCGCCAGGCTGGCCTCGAGCAGATACTCCTCGCAGTAAACCGGCACCAATACCGATAGCGTTGTCGCGGCCTTCATGATCGATTTCCGTGCAGCCTGGTTTCTATCATCCCCGGCGCCAGCCCCGCCGCGCCGACTTTCCTCTTCCCGCGTGGCCGATCAGCCACCGGGCACGGATCTGCCGCCGGGCAGGATACTCGCCAAGGGTTCGGGGGAAAAGCGACAGGGAAGGAACGAGCATCGCAGGCCCGGCGGATGAATCGTCTAACAATCGGGAGCGGCCTCAGGCTTCCAGGGCGGCGCTCACCTCGGCCACCGACCGCTGTCTCCGATCATCCAGATGCGCGATTACGCGATCCACAATTTCGGAAACCGGCGTTTGAGGCACAAATCCGGCCAGGCGCTCCAGCTTCTCGAGCGAGGGCACTCTCCGAACCATGTCTTCGAAACCGGGCTCGTACGCTTCGTCGTACGGCACATGAACGATGGGCGACTGGCAGCCGGTTCTTTCCTTGACCAGTTCCGCCAGGCCCTCGATCGTGATCTCCTGCTGGCTGCCGATATTCACCACCTCGCCGACGGCGCGATCGTTCGACATCAACCGGTAGATTGCCTCCACGACGTCCCGAACGTAGGAGAAACAGCGCGATTGCTGCCCGTTCCCATAGACGGTGAGAGGACGGCCTTCGAGCGCCTGCTTGGCGAAGGTCGGCAGAACCATGCCGTAGCGGCCCGTTTGCCGGGGTCCCACGGTATTGAAAAGACGGCCGATCACGACAGGCTGGCGCCTTTCCTTCCAGTACGAGACGGCGAGAAATTCTTCGACCGCCTTCGATGCCGCGTAACTCCAGCGGGATTTCGTCGTGGCGCCGAGCACCAGATCGGAGTCCTCGGTGAACGGCAGCTTGCCGTTCTTTCCATACACCTCCGACGTCGAAGCGCAAAAGACCAGCTTTCGCTTCTTGTTGGCGACCTCCAGAACCAATTGCGTTCCGTTGACGTTCGTCTCGATCGTGCGAACCGGGCTTTCAATAATCAATCGCACGCCCACGGCGGCGGCGAGATGAAAGATGGCGTCGGCCTCGTCGACCAGTTCGGCCAGCACATGGCGGTTCTCGATGGGCTCGAGAAAGTAGCTCATCCGCGGATTGCTCTTGAGATGGCGGATATTTTCGATGCTGCCCGTGGAAAGGTCGTCCAACACGATCACCTGATGACCGCGGGAAAGCAGAAAGTCAGCCAAATGAGAACCGATGAAACCCGCTCCGCCCGTAATCAGATAACGCATGTTGTCCTCCGCCAGGTCCGCCTATGTCGCGGATTCGGAACTCGAACCAGTGCCCTGATCGGGCCCGTAGTATTCCCCGTAATTCGGGTAATAGCGATAGTAGTAATCAGGCCCGGAAGTATTCACCGCGTTGAGAATGACCCCGAGCATCCGGCACTTGACGCTCGCAAGCAGCTCCTGCGAACGGCTGAAAGCGGCCTTGGGGGTTTCCCCGCTTCGCGCCACCAGGAGCACGCCATCCGCCCAGGTCGACAAGATCACGGCGTCGGTGGCCAGCATGATCGGCGGCGAATCGATCACGACGAACTTGTAGGATTGCCGCAGCGTCTCGATGGCATCGACCAGGCGCTGCGAACTGAGCAGATCGGCCGGGTTCGGCGGAGTCGGTCCCGCCGGAATCACCGAAAGCTCCGGCACGCCCGGGTAGGGGTAGGTGCATCCATCCATGTCGCAGACGCCCGCCAGATACGAACTCAAACCGCTGCGGAGCGTCCCGTTCAAACCGAGCAGCTTCGCGATTCCCGGCCGCCGCAGGTCGGAATCGACCAGCAGCGTGCGGTCGCCCAGCTGGGCCAGAGTGACCGCCAGATTGACGGCGGCGGTGGTTTTGCCTTCCTTGGGAAGGGCGCTCGTGACCAGGATCACCTGCGGCGGCTGGTCCGCCCGGGAAAGCAGGAGCGAAGTGCGCAGGGCACGGAAGGCCTCGGCGATCTGAGATTGGGGTTGCTCGTGGGAAATCAGCGCTACCCGGTGCCCTCCTTCGTGTCCGTTTCTGGCCTCCCCGCTCTTCAGCATGGCGGCGGTAGGCGCCAGATGGCCGTTGCCGCCGCTGAGGGCAGGAACGATGGCGAGCGAGGGCAGATGCGTGAGGTTTTCGACGTCGTCGGGCGTTTTCACGGTATTGTCGAGATATTCGCGCAGGAACGCCAAGCCCACCCCGCCGACCAGGCCCACGATGAGGGCCAGCGAAATATCGCGCGCTTTCTGAGGCCGCGTGGGGGCGGACGGAATCATGGCGGCGTCTACGATCCGCAAATTATTCGAACGCAGCCCCGCCGAGAGCCCGGCTTCCTTCAGTTTCTCGAGCAGGCTGTTGTACAGCTGTTGGTTGGCGTCGGCTTCGCGCTTCAAAATGTCGTACTGCACCATTTTCTGCGCCTGCTGGCTGGCCGAGCCTTCCTGTTTGTTGAGCGCCTGCTGGAGAAGCTGCTCGCGCTGCAGGGCGGTGTGGTACTGCGTTATGATCTCCTGCGCCACAGCCTTCTTTTCCTGGGCCAGCGATTTGGCGACGCTGGCCAGTTGCGCCTGCAGCTGCTTCACCTTGGGAAAGTTGGGTCCGTACTTGCTCAACGCGTCGGCGTACTCGCCGCGCAACCGGTCCTGTTGCTTGCCCAGATCCTGAATCACGGCGTCCGACTGCACCTCGGGCAACGAGTCGATCTCGCCCGCGCGCACCATCAGGTAACTGGCCTCGTCCTTCATGCGCTGGGTTTGCGCAGCGGTCAGTTGCTTGTTCAAGTCGGCTAGTTTCTGGGTCGAGAGGTCCTGTCCTTCCGATACCGTCCAGATCTTGTTCTGCCTCTCATAGGCCAGACGTGCGTCCTCGGATTTCTCGACGCGGGACTTGAAATCGGTCAGTTGTTGCTCGAGCCAATCGGAAGCGTGCATGGCCGATTCGTAGCGGGTGCGGTAATTCATCTGGATGAAATTCTGCAACTGCTTGTTCACAACCATCGCTGCCAGGCGAGGATCCTGGGAGGAAAAACTCACCTGCAATAGGTTGCTATTCGGCACCGGCTTGATATCCAGGCTGCCGAGAAATTCGCTCAAAATCGCCGGCCGCCGCACGGGCTGCTGGTTCGGGTCGGACAGATTGTCCAGCGCGGCGATTTCCTGCGGGCTCGAGCGGAATTCCGGATAGTTCCACAGCTTCAGCGACTTGATGGTATCGAGCGCCAGGCTGTCGCTCTCGAGCACCCTCGCCTGCGTCTGGATGTAATCCTGCTGGTCGTACCAGGAGGAGCCGCCCTGTTCCTCCTGGAACGGCAGTATGTTCGGGGAATTTCGATCGATTTCGATTTGGGCCGAAGCCACATAGACCGGCTTCATCTTGAATGTGGCCACCGCGACCACGCTCACCAGGGTCAGTAAGAACGTCAGCGCAAGAACGATATGCTTGCGCACAACAATCAGGTAGTCGACCAGGTGCATCTCCCGCATGGGGGAAGACGCCCAGCCACCGTTCCCGGAGGGGTAGGCTTGCACGGCCAGCGGGTCGGCCCATGCCGCCTCGCGCCGCGCCAGCTTGGATTGATCTTCTTGCATTGTGTCTCGCCTCGCGCCCTGTTCCGGAAACCGGGCCGGTTCGTTAAAACTGCGACCCACGATAGACCATGATGCCGGTGGTGACCGACAGGGCCGCTTCCGCCGCTTTCGTCAGGGCCTTCTTGCCGGCGCTATCGGGGACAAACAAAATATCGTTTGGCCGGAGTTGCACATCCTGCGCTTTTTGAGAAAGGATTTTCTTCAGGTTGACCCGGATTTCCTGTTTCTTGGCGGTCAATCCTTCCTTGCGGATGATCACCGCGTCCTTGGATCTGGCTGTCGACTCCGTTCCGCCGGCAAGCGCCAAGGCTTTCAAGGCCGTCATCTGGCCCGTGTCGTTTTGGATGACGAACCCGCCCGGATGCGCGACCGCGCCGACAACATAAACGATGCCGGCCTTGGGAATGGTCACGACATCGCCGCCCCGCACCGAAATATTCGCCTGCGGGTCGCCCCGATCGATCAGATCGCGCAGGCTCACGCGCCGCTCATCGGGGGTTCCGTTTTTCTTCATCCGGCTGACCGTCAGGTAATCCGCCGCGGTGTCGCTCAACCCCCCGGCGGCCGATAGCACCTCCAAAAGGGTCGTCGGACGCACGGCCTGATAGATCATCGGGTGCTCGACCGCGCCAATGACGGTGATCGGCTGGCTCAACCGCTGCACGACGAATACGGTGACTTGCGGATGCGACACCAGTTCCATCGATTTCAATAAGTCCGCAATCTTGGATTCCAGTTGCGAGGGCGTCAGCCCGGCAGACTGAATCCGATGGGGAATCAGCGGCATGGTGATGTAGCCGCCGGGATCGATCCGAATCTGCTGCGATAACTCGGGAATATCGAAAACGTCGACTTTGATCAAATCACCAGCGCCCAGTGGATATTCGCCCGTCTGATCGAGGGACGCCGAAGAGGCATACTGGCGCAGCTTCTGATTCGTCTGCTGAATCGTCTCGGCGGCGGGCAGCTCGGCCTGTGGCATCTCCTGGGCGAGAAGGGGTCCGGCGGAGAGAACCAACAGAGACACAAAGCCCAAAAAGAATCCAACTCTCATGGGGTGGCGAGGGCCTCCCTAAAGCCTACACTTTGTTGGCGAAAGCCTAGAATGAATCCCGACTAGGCTAGACTAACCACCCCTACCAACTCAGTCAAGACGGAAGATTGGGGTGGAACACACCATGGCGTGGTTTAGCTATTGGCTCTGGAATTACCGCTGTTGTCAGGGCAGCTATTACTAAAAATATAATGGCATTCGATGGGATATGTAGGTTGAAATCCACCAATTCGTGAGTTAACAAACCCGTACAGGCAACTAACCCTCCGGCGTATAGAGAGCGAGTCAAAGGCGTGCGGGCCCGGCGGAGGTTCCGGATACCATGGCGGTAAAGAATCACGAGGAAGGCAAGTCCGAAAATCCCGGCAACGATTCCGCCATCGGATAGCAGTTCGACGTAGTCGTTGTGGGCATGGTTGACAATCAGGCCGACGGAATGGGTCTGGTAGCGCGGGTAGGCCGTTTCGAACGTCCCCATGCCGGTTCCCAGCAGCGGGTGGTCCAGGAAGATATGCAACGTGTCCCGGCTCATCTCCAGGCGGCTGATCAGCGACATTTCGGTTCCATTGCCCTGGATAAAGCGCTGCACGGTATAGCCAACGCCAAGCCAGACAGCCAGCGCGAGGATCGCCACCACCATGCCGGCCAGCAACCACCGTTGCGAACGGCGTCCGAGCATTCCGGTCAGAATCCCGAGCAGGAACAGTTCGAACAGAAAGCAAACGACGCCGGCCCGGGAACTGGACAGCAGCAGCGCCGCGGCAGGGAAAACCACGAACAAGCCCACCAGCAGACGCCGCTCCTGGCGTTCACCGTCGAACAACAACAGGGCAAGACCGAGGGGCAGGATCAACTCCGCGAAGCCGGCAAAATCATCCCGATCCACGAACGGGCCAAAGGCCTGGCCGCCATGTTGCAGCGGCTGGATCCAGTACAGCTTCCCGTTCCACGTGAAATACTGCACGATCGCAAATAGGGACACCGCAAACGCCAGGATCATCAAAAACCAGACGAGTCTTTTCCACTGACGCGGCGTGCGAAATGCCTGGATCGTGAGGAAGAGCAGGATCCATTCGGCGAACAGCTGCATCGCGGCCAACTTCGTGGCATATCCGTAAACGGTGAGTCCGCCGGCCCATTGCAAGAGCGCCAGAACAACCAGGCCTCCCGCCGCCCAAATCAGGGGGTTCGAACGCAGCTCGATTTGTCCGGCGCCGGCCTCCGTCAACACCCAAAGGACCAACAACAGGGCCGAGCCGGCCTCGAGTATGGCGACTGACCATGGCTCTACGGCGCCATAGGCCAAAACCGCGAAAACCACCAGTGCGGGAATGGCGATTCGAATCACCTTCATCGGGGCGATCCCCCACCGGCGGGCACCGGAACCAGGCGGACGTCATCGACCCATACCGTTCCTTGAATCTTGGCATCGAAGGCCTGGCTGGGCTTGCGAAGCAGCACGACGTCAACACACGAGACATTTTCGCCGGCGGTGAACACGGCCTGCACTTCGGTCCAGGGATGTGTTCCCGTCATCGGCGAGGTTTGCGCCAACGTCTGAACGGGACTCGTGCAGCTCCAAATGACGAACTGGGGACCGCTGTCGCTCGAGATGGAGTCGGTGCGCATGTAGGCGGAGAAGCGATATCTTTCTCGCGGGCCGATGGCAACGTACTGGCGCAAGCCGCCAAAATCGGCATTGGCGGTGCCATCAAAGGTGATCCGGGCGGACTGGGCGCCCCGGTGGGTTACGTCGCCAACCAGATCCAGTATTGCGCCGGCGGTCGGTATCCAGCGCCAGCCGAAACCCCCGTTCACCAGAGCCTGTTCAAACCCGCCGTTGAAGATCAGCGAACCGCCCGATCCCGTCTCGCTGCCGCGACCGGAGAGCGCCAGCGCTTGCCGCCACACGCGTGCGGCGTCCGCAAAGCGATCGAGAGCGATCAGGTTGCCGGTGAGATCGAGCGAGTCGTTGAGGGGGACTTTTTTGCCCAGGCCCGCCAGCCTTTCCCAACTGGCGAGCGCGGCGTTGCTATTCTGCTGGGAAACGAAATAGTTGAGCGCGGCCAGATAGTCCTCGCGCTCGGCGGGCAACACCCGTTGAAAAATCGGATCGAGCCCAACCCCGGCCTTCCAGAACTGCGAAACCGCGCTGGCGGCCAGTTCGGGCTTGTTCTCCAAAGCCCGGTGAACCTGCTCCGCGGCCGCCTGGAATTCGCCCTGCCGCAGCAGAAAGCTCCCGAATTGCCAGGCCATTTCCGCCGACACCGGATAGGCCGCTTGCGCCTTCTCATAGGCGCGGCGCGCGCGCTCCGTCTGGCCCGAGGCCTCATAGGCGTCGGCCAAGCTCCCCCAGAGCGAATAGGAATACGGATCTAATTCT
>DATLRW010000050.1:0-19761 GCA_035534495.1 Candidatus Dormiibacterota bacterium
GTTCTTCGGATTCCCAAAGGGAACCCAGGTCATTCGCGTCCCACAGCCCGTCAGCCACTCCCGCCGCCATTGCCGGGATCATCCGCAAGGTCCTGTGAATCCTGATGAAATTGTAGGCGAAATAGTTGAGAGCTACGGCTGCCCCGTGGTTCTCGATTTTTCGGGAGAATCCGCTCGACAATCGCGTGTACCGGCGCATTGCCGAGCGGACAGACCAGTTCTGCCGCTCGACAAAGCTAGTGCTGATATGCCGTGGGTCTGGCTTCCCGCTGATAACGGCCAATTGCGTGCCGATGCATTGCGCCGGGCTGTACCTTTTCTCATCCTCGTGTGGGTCAGCCCCGTAGACGATGAGCATCGCATAGTCCACTTCGGAGCTGAGGCACTCTCCATCGCTTCTAGGTATACTTTGTGGCCATCACTCGTAACCTGAACGCGGCTTCTCAGACGGGATGCCAGATCGTGGACAAATTCAAGCGCCGTTCCGGCGTTACGGTCGCCCAAACGCCAGCAGGGAACGAGCTTCGCTTCCGCATCGACCGCGACCCAAAGCCAAACGTCGCCCGCACCTGGCACCTTCGCCGAAATCTCCGGCGTGACGTTCTTGGCCTTGCAATAATTGAATCCCCAAAGCTCGTCTAGCTGAATCCGACGGACTGCCAGATTGCGGAACACGCGGTCCTGGTAGGATTCGCAGACTTCGCCGACCTCGCGCAGGAGCCGCATGACGGTCTTCCTCGCAATCCCCGTTATGCGGACAGTTGCCCGAACGGAACAACCCTCAATGAGACAATTTACAGCTTGGACTCGCTGATCGTGCCTGAGCTTGTTCCTGCGGCCATATTACTAAATCCGCTTTAGCATGTCAGGGGGTTTCTGACGTAGACCTCTTCCGCACGTGGAGGGTGGTACGGTTGTCTTCGACCTTGGAAATACGCTTAGAGAAAGGAAGCACGAGCTTGAACGAGGGGAAAGCAACCCCCGCCTTTCGGAGTCGCTCGACGAGGACTAGCGTTTCAGTCACCTGTGTCGCGTCCACGGAAGGGTTGGCTTTGGCTATTTTCTTGACGCTGGTTTTGGCCATTTTACCCTCCTATCGGCGTATAGTTCTGATGCGAGTGAATTACCCAGCGATGCCCCCGCTTTTCCTTATAATCGCCTAGCAATTTATAATACTCCCTCAGGGCTTTGTTCGTTTCGGATTTTTCGCCGAAATCCTCAATTTGCAAATTCAAGTCATTGCGCAAGACCTGAAGCGATATTCCACGGGAATGCGAGCACCACTTCTTGGTGTCGTTCAGCTTGGCGGCTATCTCTTTGGCTCTGGCCTTCTTCATCCGCAGGGTGACGTTTCGCTTACGGGTTTCGGTTTTCGTCCAGTTCTTAAACTTGTATTTCACTAGCCATTCCTGCAGGAGAGAGTCAGACAGCTTTTTGGACTGCTCGTAATAGTAGAGTTCAGCAGGATCGAATTTCGACACCAGGAAAGTCAGTTCTGCGGTCGAGAGCTTTCCTTTCTTCGACTTCTGGATCAGGGCATCATACTTTTCCAGGTAGCCCAGGGCTGGTATGAGCCTCCCATCCGGTCGTTCCGTCTGTGGGTCAATCGGTCCGAGAATCGAAAAATAATCCATGTGGATAGCGTCCCCGCACATCACCAGTACGGTTCCGGCAGACATCGCAAAATTTGGAACGACGAAGTCAACAATTTTGTAGTGTCTTCTGACGATATTCGCTATTCTCTCGGCGACCTCGATATAGCCGCCCTCGGTCTCCAGAACAATAACGAGCTTATCGCGGCGGTCGGTCACATTCTCGATAGCGTCACGTATGTAGTCCTCAACCCCGTGGACGATCGGACCGCAAAAGGCCAGCACATCGGCCTTCATGGCCTCTTCGATGGCTTGTACGTGTACATCTAGCTGGGCCTCAATTATGGCGTTGGCGTTTATCGGTCTTACCGATGAGTGTTTAGACACCGACTGTTTTCTTCCAGCGTGCCGTGGCTGCTCTTCGAGCTATGTCGCTTCGCTCTTTGGCGGTCATTGTCTTCATTCGCCTTTTGCCACCGATTCTCCCACCTTTTCTTCCCAACTCGGCCATAAGCGCCGAAATCTGTGCTTTGGTTGGCAACTTGTTTCCGGGTTCATCCGGGGACTCCTCCACCAGCTGCCGTGCCAGTTGGTTAACGTCCTTCGAACGCTCCTCGTGCTTAACCCGTTTTGGCATGGCCGTATGATGCGGTATCCGGTAGCCCGGTTGCAAGAACTATTCTCCATCTCTCCATATTGCAATTCAAAGACCAGTACTACGTAAAAAATTGCGTTGCTCACGAGCAAAGTAGCCCACTACCGGCGCTGCCGCTACCCGGGCGTTCTGTACTAAAATCATTCCTGATGTCGACCCTCCGTCTGCTCTGGCGCGCCACGCGTGAGGTTTTTCACGAAACGATCGCGGCGTTTTTCTTCTTTTTCGCCGTGCTCGGGGTGCTGGGGGCCTTGCGCCAATGGCAGAATCCGGCCACGCGCTGGGTGGCCGGTCTCGATGGGGGGTACGCCGCCCTCATGGCCTCTTTTGCCGCGGCCGCGTTCCGCGATTCGCGCCGTGTGCGTTAGACGGCCCCGGCAAGGGCTTGCGGCTGGCGGCCGGGCCGGAGAGCGAGGAAGCGATGTCTGAGCGGTCCAGGTCTGAACAGGCGATGTCTGAACGGGCGGGGTCTCGGCGAGCGGGCGGGGAGAAGGGAAAAGCGGCGTCCGAAAGCAAACCCTTCTCGACGCTTTCCGGCCTGCCGCTGGAAATCGTATATTCCCCCGAAGATCCAGCGGCCTGGGCCGCCGATGACGGGCTCGGCTATCCCGGCCAGTTCCCCTTCACGCGCGGTATCTATCCAACCATGTACCGGAGCCGGCTCTGGACCATGCGCCAGTACGCCGGATTCGGGGCCGCGGCCGAATCAAACCGGCGCTATCACTATCTGCTCGAGCACGGCCAGAGCGGGCTCTCGGTCGCCTTCGATCTGCCGACCCAGATCGGCTTCGATTCCGATCACCCGCTCGCCCGCGGCGAGGTCGGCAAGGTCGGCGTGGCCATCGATTCCCTGGAGGACATGGAGACGCTCTTCGACCGCATACCGCTCGAGGGCATCTCCACCTCGATGACCATCAACGCCACGGCGCCCATTCTGCTGGCCCTCTACGTTGCCGTCGCGAAAAAACAGGGCGCCGACCTCCGGCGTCTTTCCGGCACCGTGCAGAACGACATCCTCAAGGAATACATCGCTCGCGGCACCTATATTTTCCCCGTCCGCCCGGCCCTGCGCCTGGTCACCGACGTTTTCGCCTGGTGCCGCTCGGAATTGCCGGCCTGGAACACGATCTCCATCTCCGGCTATCACATTCGCGAAGCCGGCGCTACCGCCATTCAGGAGGTCGCCTTCACCCTGGCGAACGCGATCGCCTACGTGGAGTCGGCGCTCGGGGCCGGGCTCGACGTGGATGAATTCTGCCCGCGGCTTTCCTTTTTCTTCGTGGCGCAAACCGATCTGCTCGAGGAGGTGGCGAAATTCCGCGCCGCCCGCCGCCTCTGGGCGCGGATCATGCGGGAACGGTTTGGGGCCAAAGACCCGCGAGCGATGATGCTTCGTTTCCACGCCCAAACGGCCGGCAGCGCGCTGACCGCGCAGCAGCCCGAAAACAATATTGCCCGTGTCGCCATACAGGCCTTGGCGGCCGTGCTCGGCGGCTGTCAGTCCCTGCACTGCAACGCCCTCGACGAGGCCCTGGCCCTTCCCACCGAACTTTCGGCCCTGCTCGCCTTGCGGACCCAGCAAATCCTGGCCGCCGAAAGCGGCGTCGCCAGCACCGTCGATCCGGTCGGCGGCTCCTGGGCGATCGAGAAACTCACCGATGAAATCGAAACGCAGGCCCGGGAATACATCGCCAAAATCGATGCGATGGGCGGGATGCTCCGCGCGATCGAAACCGGCTACGTCCAGGCGGAAATCCAGCGGGCCGCCTACGAATATCAACTTGCCGTCGAACGAAAGGAGCGCGTCGTGGTCGGCGTGAACCGGTTCGTTACCGATGAGCGGCGCCCGATTCCGCTCCTGCGCATCGATCCGGAAATCGAGCGGAGCCAGACGGAACGGCTGCGGGCGTTGCGCGCGCGCCGCGACGCCCGGGCCGCCGCCCGCGCCATCGCGGAGGTCGAGCGCCGCGCCGGGAGCCAGGAAAATCTCATGCCCGCCATTCTCGACGCGGTCGAAGCCTACGCGACAGTCGGCGAAATCTCCGATGCCATGCGAGGCGTCTTCGGCGAATACCGCGAATCCGTCGTTATCTAGACGCCCGAAGGATCCGCGGCCACCCGCCCGAATGTTTCACAACGGCGGCATGACCGTGGGCGCGACCGGAAAATCCGCCGTCATCGGGAGCGCCCGCGGCGTGCCGGACCCGAAGAATCCCGGGCCTATCCTGAAGGGATTCAATATGTCAGGTGGATTTTGCGCTAGTGCGTGGAGCCGGGATGAATGGGACGGGGAGGGTTTTCGCGTTCTTTTTCGGCTGTTCCGCCATTGTCCCGCTGATTCGATTCCTGCGACGCGGCCCGGGCAGCCGATTCCGCGCGTTCGTCATAGCGCCCGAAGATCATTTTCCCGGCGCTTGTCTGGTGAACCGATGTGACCGCGATGTCGATCGTCTTGTTGACCATGCGCTTGGCACCGTCAACAACCACCATGGTCCCGTCGTCAAGGTAGGCGACGCCTTGATTGGGTTCCTTGCCTTCGCGAAGGATAAATACGCGCATGCCCTCGCCTGGCAGGACGACGGGCTTGAGCGCGTTGGCGAGCTGATTGACGTTGAGGACTTCGATTCCCTGCAGGGAGGCGATCTTGTTCAAATTGAAGTCGTTGGTCACGATCTTGGCGCCATAGCGGCGGGCCATCTCGATCAATTTCAGATCGACCTCGGCCACATCCGGAAAATCTTCATCGGCCACTTCGACTTCGAGCGAGGGAAGCTCGCGAATCCTTTCGAGCACTTCCAGGCCGCGTCTTCCCCGCTGGCGTTTGAGCGGGTCGGCCGAATCGGCGACCATTTGCAGCTCATGCAGCACGAACTGCGGCAGGATGATCGTGCCTTCCAGGAAGGAGGCTTCGCAGACGTCGGCGATGCGGCCGTCGATAATGACGCTGGTGTCGAGAAGCTTCGCCAGGTGTCGGCTGCCGCGCTCGTTGCCGAATAAGCCGCCAAACGCCTGCAGGTTCAGCATATCGCCCTTGTTGGCGCCCAGCAGTATGCCCACGTAGCCCATGACAAGCACCAGCGCGATGCCCAAAAACGATTTGGATTCCCCGGGAATCGTGGTTTTGTCCACGACCAGGTGAATAAGCAAAGCCCCGATAACCCCCAGAATGGCGCCCACCGCGCCGCCGATCAGCCGGCGCAAACTCACTCGCCGGAGGCGGATTTCCGCCAGGATGAAAAAAACGGCAAAAGCAACGCCGAAAATGGCGCCGGTAACCGGTGTGAACCCAAATGGATGGAAATGCCAGCCGATCAGGATGCAAATGACAATAAAGAGACTGCGGACCAGGAGCAGGTCCCAGCCGCCGCCCGTGGCCGGCTCACGAGAACCGTTGGCCTTTGCGCCCTGTGGCCTGGCCGCTTCCCGCGCCTCGATTGTCTTGTTATGGGATGAGCCTGTACGGGCAGCTTGAGGATTTTTTCTTATTTCAGCCAATGAATAATACCGGAAAGAAAAGGATTCCCAATTGCGTTATGAGTCAAAAGACTCGGCGCAAGAGCGCATAAAAAACCGCGCTTAGTATAACACGGGGGTGGTCGAGGTGCTGAAAAAGGCTTGTTTGGGCGGCTACTGCGCCATGTCGGGTTCCCGGTCCTGAAACGAGTCGGGAGCGGCCTCCTCGAACCGGGTGTACTTCTCGAAGAAAACAAACGGGATGCGGTCGGTCGGGCCGTTTCGCTGCTTGGCGATGATCAGCTCCGATTTGCGCCTCTCTTCTTCCGGCAGCTCGGTCCGGTAGAAATTCGGGCGATTAATAAACACGACGACGTCGGCGTCCTGCTCGATCGCGCCCGATTCGCGCAGGTCGGACAGTTGCGGACGCCGCTCCTCGCGCTCGGGGGCGCGAGTCAGCTGGCTGAGGACGAGCACCGGCACCTTCAGTTCCTTCGCCAAGCCTTTCAGCGCCCGGGAAATCGACGAGACTTCCTCGTTGCGGTTGCCGAACCGGCCCCGGCCCGAGATCAGCTGGAGATAGTCGACGATCACCAGCGAAAGCCCCTTGTCCTTTTTCAGCCGGCGGGCTTTGGCCCCGATTTCCGTCACCGAGGCTGAACCGGAATCGTCGATCCATATCGGGGCCTCGGCCAATTCGCCCAGGGCCGCGGTCATTCGCCGGCCCTCTTCCTGGCCCAGATGCCCGGTCCGAAAGCGGTGCATATCGAGACGGGCGTGGGAGGCGAGCAGGCGCATGAGCAGGGCTTCCTTGGACATTTCGAGGCTGAAAATCGCCAGCGGCTGGCGTTCCGTCATGGCGATGTTTTCCGCGACGTTCAACGCCAGGGCGGTTTTCCCCATCGACGGGCGCGCCGCCAGAATGATCAGTTCGGAGGGTTGCAATCCCGAGGTCAGCTGGTCGAGCTGCTGGTAGCCGGTGGGAATGCCGGTGATCTGGCGGCCCTCGCTGAGCATCCGTTCCAGGCGCTCATAGCTCTCGCGCACGAGCTCCTTGACGCCGATCAGGCCCGAGCGGATCCGGTCCTCGGCCAGCTGGAAAATCAGCGTTTCCGCCCGGTCCAGAATATCCTCGGCGCCCTCTTCGGCTTCGAGGGCCTGCTGCTGGATCGCTTCGCTGGTGTGGATCAGGCTGCGCAGCAGCGCCTTCTCTTTCACGATGTGCGCGTAATGCTCGATGTGGGCGACCCGCGGAACGCCGTCGATCAGTTGCGCCAGATAGGCCGCCCCGCCGGCCGCGTCGAGCTCGCCCGCGCGCTCGAGTTCGTCGGCCAGGGTGACCAGGTCGATCGCCCGCTGGCGCTCGCCGAGCGCGATCATGCGGTTGTAGACGCGGCGGTGCTGCTCCAGGAAAAAATCCTCCGCGCGGAGCATTTCGATCGCGGTGTTGAGGGCATGATTGTCGAGAAGGATCGCGCCCAGCACGCCGCGCTCGGCGCCGAGATTGTGCGGCAGGGGCCGTTCGAGTCCGATCGAGGTAGCCATTATTTTCGCCTGATTTTCGCCCAATGCGATTGCGAGCGCAATGCGTTTCTCCGCTGCTTCGTCCCGGAGCGAAGGGGACATTCTGGCGGTTGGGGCGGGAAAGTCAAAGACGCCCCTGTGGATTTCGACCCCGGCCTTCCACAGTGTCCCGATGCAGGGCAGGAGCGGGGAAACGCGAAACGAGGGCCTGTGGAAAAGCGGTGTACCGGTGGAAATCTCGCGCCGGTCCACCGGGCCCGGGTTCTCTTCCCGCACGGGGACCGGGGATAAACCCGGCCCGGTTGCACCCCGCTATTCGACTGGCGGGGTGGCGGATTCGGTCTTGGGCGCCGACTCGGTCTCGGATGCCGACTCGGATTCGGTCTCGGGTGCCGCTTCGGACACCGGTTCGGGGGGTGCCCCGCCCTCCCGGGCGACGACGACATTGACCGTGGCGGCGACGTTGTGATGCAGCTTGACGGTGACCTGGAATTCGCCAAGCTGCTTGAGAGGTTCTTCCAGGGCGATCTTGCGTTTGTCGACGACCAGTCCTTGCGCAGCCAGGGCCTCGGCGATGTCGGCAGTGGTGACCGAGCCGAAGAGCTGGTCGTTCTGCCCCACCTTGCGGGTCAGCGTGACGACGGCGTTCGAGATGGCGCCGGCGGCTTCCTGCGCCTGCGAGTGCTCCTGGGCTTCGATCTTGGACAGGCGGGCGCGAATCCGCTCGATCTGTTTCAGGTTGCCGGCCGTGGCGGCCAGGGCGAACTTGCGCGGCAGCAGGTAGTTGCGCGCGTAACCATCGGCGACGTCGACCACCTGGCCGCGCGTGCCGAGCTTTTCCAGATTTTCCTGCAAAATGATTTTCATCTCATGCGTCCTTTGGCGGTCTACGCGCCGGCGGCGAAGGGCATCAGCGCGATATTGCGCGCCCGCTTGACGGCCAATTTCAGCCAGCGCTGGTGGCGCGCGCAGGTGCCGGTGATGCGACGGGGAATCACCTTGCCGCGATCGAGGATGAACGTGCGCAGCATGTCGACGTTCTTGTAGTCGACGTAGTCGATCTTGTCGACGCAGAACCGGCAGACCTTCCGCTTGCGGACGTACTGCCGGCGCGGCCGGCGCGGCCGGTCGCCGCCGCTGCTGCCGCTGCCGCCGCCGCGCTGCCCGGAGGGGCCGTGCGAACTACGCGAACTGTGCGGACCATGCGATGTGTGTTGAGGGGCATCCGGGGTCATAGCAATCTCCTGGGCGGCCTTATCCGGCGGCCGCGGCCGTTTCACCTGCCGACTTGCGGGCGCGACGCGCCATGCGGCGCTCACGGCGGGCGACGAGCTTTCTCTGGCGCTTCAATTCCTCGTCGATGCGTACGGTCAAGTACTTCAGCACGGGTTCGGAAACCTTCAGCCGGCGCTCGAGTTCCTTGACCATTTCACTCCGCCGGCCGTGAATCAGGAAAAAGACGAAAAAACCATCGCTGCACTTGTCGACGCGATAGGCCATCCGGCGCACGCCCCATTTATCGACTTTTTCCACCCTGCCTTGCTGTTCCTCGGCCGCCTGTTGAAGCGTCGATATGACCTTGTCGATTTCGGCCTCGGGGGTGTCGGGCCGGCAAATGAAAATCAGTTCGTAAATTCTTTCTTCCGCCATCGTCTCCTCAATTCCCTTCGATGCCCGAAGTTCGGGCGCCCGTCCCGTCGGCGAGCCCGCCGGCGCGCCGGTTGAAGCGGTTCATCGCCGCCTGCGTGCCCTTCTGTAAAATCCATTCGACGGCCTCGGTGGCGCTGTCGACCATCTCGACGGCCTGCTCCATTTCCGCATCGCTCATCGCGTGCAGCACATATTCAGCCAGGTCCCCGTCCGGCGGAGCCGGGCCGGCCCCCAGCCGGACGCGAACGAATTCCTGGCTTTCGATCGCGCCGATCACCGACTTCAAACCGTTGTGGCCGCCGGCCGAACCCCGCTCGCGAACGCGAATCGTTCCCCAGGGGAGCGCGGCGTCGTCGGTGACCACGATCATCTCCGCCAGATCCACGTCGAACCGGCCGGCCAGATGGCGCACCGCCAATCCGCTGGCGTTCATGAACGTTTGCGGCTTGGCGAGGACGATTTCCGTCCCGGCCAGCTTACCCAACCCGACCAGCGATCTGCCCTCCGGCCGGCGAACCCGAATGCCCGCCCGCTCGGCCATGTGGTCGATGGCGAGGAAGCCCAAGTTGTGCGGCGTCCAAACATATTCCGGTCCGGGATTGCCCAAACCCACGATGAGTCGCATGGCTTCCTCTGCCGCATGGCTCCCGGTACGCCCGGCGGCGGTCTATGCGCCCTTTTCCTCGCCTTCTTCGCCTTCCTCGGCCTCTTTCCGGGTCTTCTTGATGAGCTCGGGCTCGGAGGGCGCGGCGGCTTCGGTCGCCGCAGCCGCGGCCGCTTCCGGCGCCGGCGCCTCTTCTTCCTTCGAGGGGGCGACGACGTGGGCGATCATGCGTTGCGGTTCCGAGATCAGCCGGATCTTCACCGGATCGAGCGGCAGATCGGAGGCGCGCACCTGCCGGCCGATCATCAATTCGGAGACGTCAACGCTGATCTCCTCAGGGATGTCGTCGGGTAAACATTCGACCTCGATATCGCGAGAGACCCGCTCGAAGATCCCGCCTTGCAGCTTGACGCCTCGCGGCTCGCCGAACGTGCGAACGGGGATGCGCACGCGAATCCTCTCGTCCATCGCCACGCGCAGCAGGTCGAGATGCAGCAGGTTGCCGTGGAGCGGGTCCGCCAGCCAGTCCTTCAGGATAGCCCGGGTTTGCTCGCCGCCCTCCACTTTCAATTCGTGAACAACGGTGTGGCCGGCCGTGCGCAGGACCTGTTGCGCGCGGTGCGAATCGATGGCCAGAGCCACGGGTTCGCTTCCTCCACCGTAGAGTACCGCGGGGACCATGCCGGCGCGGCGCAGACGCCGGGCGACTCCGGTTCCGCGTCCTTCGCGGCGCGTGGCTTCGATGACCATGATCTGGTTTCCTTTCTCCTGTCGTACAACCGCTTCGGGCGGCCGGACCGGCTGCGCGTACGGCGCTAGAGGAAAAGCGCGCTAATCGACGTTTCCTCGTGAATCGATCGGATGCCGCGCGCCAGAAGTTCGGCGACGCTCAATACCTTGATTTTACCAACCCGGCTGACTTCCTCGCTAACCGGGATCGAGTCGGTGACCACCAGCTCCTCGATCGCGGAATGGCAGAGGCGTTCGACCGACGGTCCGGAAAGCACCGCATGCGTGCAGGCCGCGTAGACGCGCTCGGCGCCCTGTTTGCGCAGGGCGTCGGCGGTTTTCACGAGCGTGCCGGCGGTATCGACGATGTCGTCGACGATCAGCGTGGCGCGCCCTTCGACCTCGCCGATCAGGTGCATCACTTCGGTCTGATCCATGGCGACGCGGCGCTTGTCGACGATCGCCAGCGGGGCGTCGAGCTTCTTGGCGAACCCGCGGGCGCGCTCGACTCCGCCCGCATCGGGCGAAACCACGGTGAGATTCTCGAGATTCATCTGCCGGAAATATTCGACGATGACCGGCGATGCGAACAGATGGTCGACGGGAATATTGAAATAGCCCTGAATCTGCGGGGCATGCAAGTCGAGCGTCAGCGCGCGGCTGGCCCCGGCCGTTTCCAGCAGATCGGCCACCAGCTTGGCGGAAATCGGCACGCGCGGCTTGTCCTTGCGGTCCTGGCGCGCGTAGGGATAGTAGGGCATGACGGCGGTAATGCGGTTGGCCGAGGCGCGCTTGAAGGCGTCGATCATCAGCAGCAGTTCCATCATGTGGAAATCCACCGGCTGGGAGCAGGGCTGAACGACGAAGACGTCGGCCCCGCGCACGTTCTCGAGAATCTGGGTGTAGGTTTCCCCGTCGGAAAACGTGCACAGCTCGACCCGCCCGGGCATATTCCCCAGATAGCGGCAAATCGACTCGGCGAGCGCCGGATGCGCGCGCCCGCTGAAAATTTTCAGTCTGTCATCGGCCAAGCGTGATACCTCAGACCCGTTTCCCCGTCGTCAGGCGGCGAAATTCGGCCCGACTCAAGGTGCGGGTGATGAAAACCTGGTCGTCCGGGAACTGCCGACCGGTTCGGCGCGCCTGCGCTAGGTTTCGGAACAGTCCAAACACCGCCGAACCACTGCCAGCCAGCGCGGCTCCCGCGGCCCCCGCCTGAAGCAGGCGGCGCTTGATTTGCCGGAGGCGTGGGAAACGGCCGAATACAGCCGCTTCGAAATCGTTCAGAAGATCCCCATCCTCCCGGCTCCAGCTTCGGGCGCAGGAATCCCAAATTCTATGGTTGGTGGCGGCCTTTGTCAACTTATGGTCGAGCCAGGCGTAGGCCTCGCGCGTGGCAATCGCGGCGCCTTCGGGCCGGACGACCAGGACGCAATGCCGGGCTCCGTCCGCGAGCGGATAGATTTCATCGCCCCTCCCCACGCCGAGCGCGCGGCCGCCCACCAGGAAAAACGGCACGTCGGCGCCGAGCCCGGCGGCGATCTCCGCGAGGCGTCCGGGCTCGACCTGGCGGCGGGCCAGCCGCATTCCGGCCAGCAGCGCCGCCGCGGCGTCGCTCGATCCACCGCCCAGCCCCGCCGCCGCCGGAATGCATTTGTGCAAACGAACCCGCCACCCGCCGCCGAGCCCCAGTTCGCGGCTCAGGCTTTCCATGGCGCGCCAAACGAGGTTGTCGGGGCCGGGATCGAGAGCCGCCCCGGAAATCGTCAGATCGATCCCGGGCCGGCGCACGCGCTCCAGCTCGAGCGTGTCGTGAAGGGAAATCGTCTGGAAGACGGTGCGGAGCTCGTGATAGCCGTCCGGGCGCCGTCCGAGCACGCCCAAATGAAGGTTGATCTTGGCGAAGGCGGGAATGCGCAGCGTGGCGGTCAAGGAAGCCGTTCAGTGTGAGATGACAGCGTCCGCGTGGTTCTTCTGTTTCGAGCGGCTCTTGGTTTCCGATACTTTCCGCTCGATCTCGCGAACCAGGTCCGGCTCGTAGTCGGCCGGGGACACGCGGCGCCATTGGACCAGGGCCTTTTCCCATGTCGCCAGGGCCAGATCGGTTTCGCCCAGCCCCTGGTAGACGTCGCCCAGGTGGCCGAGAATCGTCGGATCGTTCGGGCGGCGGGCGATCGCCTGGAGGATGTAGTTCCGGGCGTCGATCAGGCGGTTCTGCTTGAAGTAGACCCAGCCCAGGCTGTCGAGATAGGCGCTATTGCCCGAGTCGATGGCGAGGGCGCGCTTGACCAGCGCGGCGGCCTGGTCGAGACGAACGCCCTGCTCGGCCAGCATGTAGCCGTAGTAATTCAAGGTCTCGGCGTCGTCCGGATTCACGGCCAGCACCTTGCGGAACTGCTTTTCGGCCGGCCCGTACTGCTTCTGGCGTTCGTAAATGGCACCCAGCAGGAACCACGCCTCGCTTTTCTGCTTGGGGCCCTGAGCCATCGATTCGGCGGTGTCGGCGGACCGCTTCGCGTCGGCGTAGCGGCGGCCGCGCAGTTCCACCTGGGCGATATCGAGATGGGTTTTCCAGTCGGCGGGGGAGCCGTCGAGCAATGAGCGGAGCGTTTTCACCGCATTGTCGGTTTCTTCCTTGTCGCCGAGAAGAAAGGCATAGGTAATTTTCATCCGGCGGTCTTGCGGGTCGGCCTGCATGGCCTGGCGCGCCGTGGCGATCGCGTCGTCGATCTGGCTGTTCTCGCGATAGGTCTCGATCAGCTCGATCCGGCCGCGCCGGACCTGCTCCGGGCCGAGCGACATCATTTCCTTGAACGTGTTGATGGCGGCGGCGTAGTCGCCCTGTTGCCGGTAGATGTGCCCCAGTTCCTCGTAGAGGATTGCGTAGACGCCCGGGTTGGGCGCCGCGCCGGCCGCCGGGGTGGCCGCTTGCTGCTTCAGATTGGCGATGGCGCTCGATAGCACGTCGACGGCGTCGCCGAATTTGCCCAGCGCCTCGTCGATCAGCGCCTGGTTGTAGACCACCTCGAGGCTGCCGGGGGCGCGCTGCTCGGCCAGCGCGATGTTCGTCTCGGCCAGATCGTACTTTTTCTGCTGATAGTATATTTCCGCCAGCCGCAGGTAATTGGTCGGATCGGAGGGATCGAGACCGGCGAGCCGCTGATAGGCCGGGATGGCTTCGTCGAACTTGCTCTCGTCGAACAGGGTGCCGGCCAGACGCCGCAACGGCACCGGGTTTCCCGGGTCGAGCTGGACCGCGCGGCGGTAGGCCTTCTCGGCATTGGCGGAGTCTTGAACCTGGACGTAGGCGTTGCCGAGCAGATCGTAGAGGGAGGCGCTGCCCGCCCCTCCCGCCGATTTCGTCAGCAGCGCGATGGCCTGGTGGGCGTGGCCCTGGTCGAGAAGGAGCTGCGCGTATTGCCCGATCGCCTGCTGGTTCGACGGGTTCTGGGCGAGCATTTGCTGAAGCACTTTTCCCGCTTTGTCCGACTGGTTCTGGAAGCGGTAGAGCCGCGCCAGCCACAACCCGGCTTCGTTGTCGCTCGGGTCCAGATTCAAAATCGCCTCGTATTGCTGTACGGCGAGCGCGAGCGTCTCTTTCTGGTTGGTTTGCGGGCCGAGCTCGCCGAGCGTGCGCACATAGATGCGGGCCAGCAGCCGGTGGGCGTCGATATTATTAGGATGGCTCTTGAGAACGTCCTGGGCGATGGCTATGGCGTCGCGCAGCTGCCCGGATTCCGCGTAGGTGCCCGCCATCTGGAGCCGGATCTCGACGCCGTCGGGATTCAGCGCGAGGGCCTTCTTGTAGTAGTCGATGGCCTGCGCCGCGTAATTCTGGTCCCCGGTATCCTCGTATTGGACCTGGTTGATATGGCCGAGAACGTAGTTCGCGTACGCCTCGGCCTGGCGGTCGACGCGGCTTGCCGCGCCGGGTGCCGTTTCGGAAGGGGATTGCTGTGCGGCCGCAGTCAGGGGTAGCAGCACCAGCAGCGCGCAACAGGCCAGAAATTTCACCGATCGCTCCAGTCGACTGGACCCATTATCCTTTGACGGTACGGATCAGGTCAAAAGATTCACCCGGCGGTTGTGCCCATGCGCCTGTTCGTGCCGGGTGCGGGGCGCGCCGCAATTCCGGCTAGTGCCAGAAATGCCGCCGACCTGTCGTCAGCATTGCCAATCCCAAGCGATTCGCCGCGGCAATCACCTCGTTGTCGCGAACCGACCCGCCCGGCTGGATCACCGCGGTGGCGCCGGCTTTGGCCGCCTCCTCAACGCCATCCGGAAACGGGAAAAAGGCGTCGGAACCGACGACGGTGCCTTCCAGGGGAAGCTGCGCTTTCATTACGGCGATTTTCACCGAATCGACCCGGCTCATCTGCCCGGCGCCGACGCCGGCCGTCTGGGCCGCGCGGGTGAAAACGATGGCGTTCGACTTCACGTGCTTCACCACTTTCCAGGCGAAGCGCAGCGCCGCCATCTCCTCGGCCGTCGGCTGGCGCTCGGTGACCACTTTCCACTGGCTCTCGTCGGGCCGCGCGCGGTCGGCCTCTTGCAACAGCCAGCCCCCCGAGATCGCTTTCAGCTCGATGGCCGAAGCGCCGGGCGCGGCCAGTTCCACCAGACGCAGATTCTTCTTGCGGGAAAGCGTTTCGAGGGCCTCCGGCTGATAGCCCGGCGCCACGACGCATTCGACGAAAAGCTTGGACACTTCGGCCGCGGTTTCCGCATCGAGGGGCCGATTGAACGCGATCACGCTGCCAAACGCCGAAACCGGATCGCACGCGAGAGCCAGCCGGTATGCCTCGGCCTGGCGGTCGTCTTCGGCGGCGCCGGCCGGATTGCAATGCTTGATGATGATCGCCGCCGGACGGTCGAACTCCTGGACGAAGTTCCACGCCGCTTCGAGATCGACCAGATTGTTGTAGGAAAGCTCCTTGCCTTGCAGCTTCCGCGCTCCGGCCAGGCCCGCCGCGGGCCGTCCCGCGGGCATGTAGAGAGCGGCCTTCTGGTGCGGGTTTTCCCCGTAGCGGAGCGTTTCGAGGCGTTCGAGGGCCAGATGGAAGCGTTCGGGCAGCAGCGGACGCTCGACGAGCGAAAGGCGGCCGTCGGCGGCCGAGAGCCGCTCCAGCTC
Source organism: Candidatus Dormiibacterota bacterium (assembly GCA_035534495.1). Lineage (GTDB taxonomy): Bacteria > Acidobacteriota > Terriglobia > Acidiferrales > UBA7541 > JAKASX01. Next base: position 15,339 of record DATLRW010000050.1, read on the forward strand.
GGTCGCGATCATGCCGTCGTATCGGGCCGTCGCCGCGAACGCTTTGCGGGCCAGTTCCAGCCGCGTCTCGAGACTCAGCTCGCGCCCGCGCTCGAGTTCCTCGGCCACGCGGCCGTAATCGCGGGGGTCCGTGACCACGCCGACGAAACCGAAATTTTTCGCGGCCGAGCGAACCATTGTCGGGCCGCCGATGTCGATGTTTTCAATCAGCTCGTCGGGCCCGACGCCGGCCTTGGCGGCCACCGCCTCGAACGGATACAGGTTCACGACGACCAGATCGATCGGGGCGATTTCGTGCTTGGCCGCCTGGGCGCGGTCGTCGGCGTTGTCGCGCCGGAACAGGATGCCGCCATGCACCTTCGGATGGAGCGTCTTCACGCGCCCGGAAAGCATCTCCGGCCAGCCGGTCAGCTCGGCCACGTCGCGCACCGCGACGCCCGCATCGCGCAAGAGCCGCGCTGTTCCTCCGGTCGATACGATTTCAATCTTCAATGCGGCGAGCCGCTTGGCGAATTCCGCGACGCCGGTTTTGTCATACACGCTGATGAGTGCCCGTTCGACGGCCAAATCACCCTCCTAGGGAAGTTTGCAAAATATAGTGACGCGACCCAGTGTATCGCTCCGGCCGCTTGCAGGTGGTCATTCCGAGCGCCGGGCTTTGGCGCGAGGAATCTGCCGCGCTCTCTCCGCGGGCGCCGCGGGGGAAAGCAGACCCCTTGCCCGCCTCCGGCGGGCAAGGGATGACCACTGACAGGAGTCACTGTATTCAGCAACGCCCAGTCGTTGCTTTGCATTCAGAAGAGAAGCCCACCATTCTATTCGTCCGCGCCTGGATGCGAAAGTTTTCCGGTCGGGAGGAGGATTTTCCGGCCCGCTCCGTTCCGCTCTCGCGCTGCATTGCCTTGCCCTTGCCGCTGTGCTCCAATAACAGGGCAATGGCTGCCGATCCCGCTTCCCGCGCCGCGCTGCGAACGATTCCCTCGGTTGATGAGCTGCTCGGCCGCCCGGGGCTCGACGGTTTGTGCCGGCGGGCAGGGCGCGCCCTGGTGCTCGAAGCCACGCGTGAGGTGCTGGCCGAGCTTCGCGCCGAGCTGAGCGATGGAGCATCAGTGGGCTCTCAGGCGGGCGCCCATGCAGGCCCCCTGGCGAACGATGCCGAGACGCTCGATCGGCGCATCGCGCAGACCGTCGAAGCGTGGCTTGCGCCCTCGCTTCGCCCGGTGATCAACGCCACCGGGGTCGTGCTTCACACCAATCTCGGCCGCGCCCCCATCTCCCGCGAGGCGCTGGGCCGCCTGCGCGAAGCGGCGGCCGGCTACTCCAATCTCGAATACGATCTTTCCACCGGGGCGCGCGGCAAACGCGACGCGCACACCGCTCGCCTGCTTTCGCGCCTGCTGGGCGCCGAATCGGCCATCGTTGTAAATAACAACGCCGCCGCGGTTTTCCTGGTTCTGCATGCGCTGGCGCGAGAGGGCGAGGTGATCGTCTCCCGCGGCGAGCTGATCGAGATCGGCGACGGCTTCCGGATTCCCGATATTCTGGCGTCGAGCGGCGCGCGCCTGCGCGAGGTCGGCACGACCAACCGCACGCGCCTGGCCGATTACGAAGCCGCCATCGGGCCCGAGACGAGGCTCGTGCTCCGCGTCCATCCCTCGAATTTCCGCATCGTCGGTTTCACCGAGCGGCCCTCGCTCGAGGAACTGGTCGCGCTTGGGCGGCGGAGCAATTTACCCGTCTGCGAGGATCTGGGCTCGGGCTGCCTGGTGGATTTGAAGCCGCAGGGAATCGACGAGCCCGTGGCGCGGGCCAGTTTCGACGCCGGTGTCTCGATCGCCACCTTCAGCGGCGACAAGCTGCTGGGCGGCCCGCAGGCCGGAATCATCGCCGGGCAGAAGGAACTGGTCGGCCGGGTTCGCCGCGATCCGCTGTTCCGCGCCTTGCGCGTCGATAAACTCACCATCGCCGCGCTGGAAGCGACCCTCCACGGCTATCTTCGCGGCGCGCCGGACGACGTGCCCGTGGTGCGAATGATTCGCGAGCCCGCCGACGAGATTCGACGACGCGCCGAAGCATTTGCCGCTCGCCTGGCCGGCGAGGGGGGCGCGCAACTGGAAATTGTCGCGGGAAATTCCGTCGTGGGCGGCGGATCGACCCCTGGAAAAACGCTTCCCACCTGGCTGGTTGCCGTTCGGAGCGGGCGCCATTCGGCCGCGGCGCTGGAGGAGAGGTTGCGGCACCCGGAGGGTGCGGCGATTGCCGTCATCGCCCGAATCGAAAATGACCGGCTCGTGCTAGATCTCCGCACGGTTTTCCCCGATCAGGAAGAGGCGCTGGCCGCCGCTCTCGCCGCCGCGCGGCGTTAGACCCCCGTTTTTTTCTTCGGAAGTATATACCTTACGCAAGGGGCGCGGTAGAATGATACGCGCGAAGCCGCGCCCGTTCCCACATCCGCTTCTGCGTCCAAAACCAAAGCGGCTTCCACGGAGTGAAGCCGTGACCATAGTGGCTGGGATGAGGTTCAACGGCGGAGTCATACTCTGCGCTGACACGCAGGAGACGATTGACCAATATTCCAAAACATGGACCCCCAAGTTGGTTGTGAAGCCTCAGCCGTGGTACGCGAAGGATTCGCCTGATGATCTGATGGTTGCGATGGCCGGGGCGGGCGAGGGGCCGTGGGTGGATAAGCTGACTGAACGAGCGTGGGAAGACGTGAAAGAAGCCAGGAGTTTTGAGAACGCATGCGCGGGAATGGAAGAGAGCATCAAGGAGAGCTACAGGCACTATGGGGCGATTTTTCAGCCGGGTGCCATGCCGAGCGCCGAACTACTATACGGGGTGAAGATGCAAGCCAAGAGTGGGTTGTTCAGGGCATCTGGGCCGTTAGTTAAGGAACTCGATTACGCCGCCATTGGCGCAGGGCGGCATCTGGCTGATTTTCTGACCGACCGATTGCATCAGCGGTATTTTCCTGGACCGCAGGCGGTGATTTTGGCGGCCTATGTGCTCTTCCAGTGCATCGAGCACGTAGACGGTTGCGGCGGAGACAAGCATATTGCCGCTCTGAATGAGGCTGGCGACTCCGGGATGCTCGACCCCGTAAGAATTGATTTCCTAGTGACCCAGCTCAGGGATGTGCAGGACGCGGCGGCAGACCTACTGCTAAGCGCCCCGGATTTCTCGATGAGACCGGAAGATTTCGATGAAGGGATGAAATCCCTGATAGAGAGAATCAAGGAGATGCGAAGGACTGGCGAGCACATGAAAAAGCTGCTAGATGAAATGAGGACAAGACGGCCAGAGCCAGTCCCCCGACCATAATTTTGTACTTGACACAATGCTTGCTTTAAGTATAGAATTCGGGGATGAAAAACAACGCGCATCTCGGAAAATCGGCCGTGGTCGAAAAGATACCGCTGGCCTGTTCCGACGAACTGGCAGCGGCTGAACTTCTGGAAACGCTGCGCTGGGGGAAGCATCCGGGTTGCGTTCACTGCGGCAGCATCAACGTCTACAAGATGGCGGATGGCAAGACGGGCGAGCGCAACAAGCGGTTCCTGTGGCGCTGCCATGATTGCCACAAACAATACACCGTCCGCATCGGAACGGTGTATGAGGAGAGCCGTATTCCGCTGCGGCGCTGGTGCTATGCCTTTTGGCGAGCGTCAACGTCCAAAAAGGGCGTAGCTGCCTTGGAAATCATGCGCCAATGCCAGATCAGCTACAAATCGGCGCTGTTCCTGATGAACCGCATTCGCTTTGCGATGGCCCCGGAGAATCCAGAGGCCGAGAAATTGAAGGGTACGGTGGAATGCGATGAGACTTACGTGGGCGGGAAGCCGCGCTACAAGGGGAATAACCCTCGCGGGCGCGGGACTCGCAAGGCCCCGGTATTTGCGGCGGTCGAAAGGCAAGGACGGATTCGCCGTCAGGTTGTGGCGGACGTGAGCGGGGAAACCCTGAAATCGGCCATCCGAGAGATGGTTGATCGGCAATCGCGGGTTGTGACGGATGATTTGGCGTCCTACCAGGGCATCGGCTCGGAATATGCTGGCGGACACCACACTGTTGCCCACAGCACCAAGGAATACGTCCGGGGCGACATTCACACCAACACGGCGGAGAGTTCCTTTGCGATCCTGAAGCGCGGGATCATGGGCATCTACCACAACGTCAGCAAGGAATATCTGCACCGCTACCTGTGGCAGTTCGATTTTCTGTGGAATCTTCGCAAGATGAGCGATGGCGAGCGGACGGCTGCGGCCATCCGTTCAGCCGAAGGGAAGCGGCTCATGTACCGATCATCGGCGGCGTAAGTGGACTCAACGGATATGATTCTGTGTGACGGGAGATACGTAATGGGCGAGCAAGAGCGGAACGAGCTAATCGGAGAGGTTCTCTCCAACCACAAGCAAAAGAG
>DATLRW010000051.1:0-16518 GCA_035534495.1 Candidatus Dormiibacterota bacterium
GAGACGCATCCTCCACCAGCGTCCAGCTGTCCGGAAATGCCAATTCCGGTTGCCTGCCGGACACGGAATTCGTCGCGGTCGTGAGGTGCCATCTAGCCTGCCGCGACTTCTTCTTCGAGGTCTGCAAAGAACTCGTCGAGAGCTGCCTGTGCTTCGGCAGCGGTGGCGAAAGTTTCCGGCTGCATGACGCCATCGGCCTCGGCGTAACACCATGTGTTGACCCAGCCGTAGAACAAGGTGTAGTGCTGCACTTCATAGGACATGATGACCTCCTGTTTGAAGGAGGAAGAGCGCTTACGCGCTCTTCCCCGGTTCGGGTTGCACGGCGGCTTTCTGCTTCGGCGGAAACGCCGCGTAACGTTTGCCATTGATGAGGAAGCTGTAACCGGTGCCCTTCTTGTGGGCGAAGGCGGCGCCGACGCGCTTGTTCTCTTTCTTGCCGTCGCTCTCGACGGTGTCGAAGATGTAGAAGGCCGGTATCTGTTTTTCCTTGGTCGTTTCGGTTTGTGTTGTCCTAGCTGTTATGCGATGGAGCGCTTCCTTTGAGTGGTTTTGGGGACGTCATATGAACCGCCTCCCGCACTCTCTCCTCCGCACGGATATTCTCTGAGAAAGGCACTTCAAACGCAGATGCGGCGGCTATGGCGCCGGGCCGCCTGTGCCAAGGGGAAACCCATTACGGGAGGGCGTCGGTAGCTGCGCCTAGTGCGATCACTTCCGGGACCCCGAGGCTTTTCAGGATGAGTACGGTCAGCAGGGCGCGGAGCGTCAGACTGGTGCGCCATAGTGCCTGGAGGCCACCGGATAGAATTTCTCCTGACCCTTCGTGCACAAGGCCGTTCCTCGTGTTGACGCACCGTTCCACGAACCCATTATCCTCGCCCCGGGTAATTCTCTGCACTGTCGCCTCCTGGAGGCCTCCCATAAGCTCCTGGAGCCGCTTCCTGAGGGAATATTCGTTCCCGTACCGGAGCCTCGTCTTGAGCGCTTGCCTGTGAGGGCCGGCTAATGATTCCGGGATGGCACCGACGAGCATCTCGAGGGGTTCTGCCCACTCCTCCTCGGAGAGATAATTTCCACCGATGAGGCGGCGGTGAAATATTTCCAGTGCCTGCATCAGTCCAAGGAATTCCGGCTCTACGTACATGTGGGGATTAAAGTACGACCCTAGGAGCAACCCGTAGACCGGCCCAATTTTTTCCTGGAGCGAGAACCAGGAGTCGACGGCCGTGGGTGCGTCAGGGATGCCAGAAACGGGAAGGGGGATAAACTCCCGCGATTCTCCCTCCGGCGCCGCGAATGTCCCGAGGTTCAAATATAAAGCAACCTCTCGAAGAGCGGAGGAGCCATCCTCCCCACCCACTCGCACCGCAGGCTGACACAAAATCCTTCGAGGATAAACAGGCTTGCGGACGCACAATGTCAGGAAGCCTGAGAAGCTGCGTACAACTTCGTTGAACCATCCGTACAGCTGAGCCGAGTCGGGTTTTACATCTATCCGTGCTACGTGCCTACAGCTGAATTCCCTTCCCACGGAGTCTCTCCAAGACGCGCCTGAGGTGGCCGAAAGCCACGCTTCTTTGCTTGAGAGTCTGACCTTGAGCACCTCTGTCGGCTCACGTGGTATCTCCACCACCGCTCTCTTGGGTTCCGTCAGAAGATTTACCGTATACGGGCACCTCCACACCCAGTCTTCCAAGTAAGTGAGCTCGACCGACTCGGTCGCGAACCGGATGTCGTCCTCGGAGTCAAAGTGGGCTCCTCGGAATAGGAGATTCACGTCGAGAACTGTCCGGCCAAAGTCCAGTGGAAACAACGCGGACGAAGAAACTTCCCTCACGCCAAGCAAGGTGCATTCCTCACCCGTGTCCGTGCGCCCTAGCACCATTTTGAATGTTTGCAATACGGAGCCCATGCTCGTGCCAGGCTCTACCACCGGCACCCGCATCGGATTCGTCAGGCGGAGCCTCATCCTAGAACCCCGCGTGTGGCTGAGTGTCCCGTGTATCACCCGCTGCGGGTCCCCGGGCAACCACCAGCACCCGACAAGCTGAAAATCCTCGAACAGAGAAGGCATATCGGCTGCCACGGTGAATCCTCCAGTGGGTCGGCGTCCAGCATATTCGAACTGCGCTTTTATGGGCTAATGACCCTTAGAATGCAACACGCGCGACGCAGGCCCAGGCTGTTGGCGCATTTGTTGGTGCTGGTCTGGTGTCAGTTTTGGTGCAGTTTTCCGCAGTTAGGTGCAGTTCGCAATCCTGGCCATCTCTTTATTTTTCAGTGGGTTGCAGTTGCGTGCAGTGTAGCGCAGGAGCCGTCGAAAGGATTTTAAGTCCCCTGCGTCTGCCATTCCGCCACCCGGGCATCGTCCGCCACTATAGCGAAGAATGCTCCCATGCGCAGCAGGGCGTCGCCCGCGGCGCGCGGGCCTTACGCCGCCCTTCCCATCATTCGCGTATTTCGCTACGCAGCCGGAAGGGCTAGACTGAACTCCGGAAAGGGCGCGGGAGGCATTTTGTGCCGCAGCGCGAGGATGAATCGCTTCGAGGACAATGACTTTTCCCACCGTGAATTCCTGAGCGGCGCGCTCCGCGCCACGGCTGCCTTCACCATCCTTCCGCCCGGGGGCGGCGTTCTCCGCGAGTTTCCGGGCGCCCCCGACTCGTCGATCCCCTTCCAATTTCCAAAGGATTTCATTTGGGGCGCGGCGACCGCCGCGTATCAGATCGAGGGCGCCTGGAACGCGGACGGCAAGGGCGAATCGATCTGGGACCGCTTCGCTCACACCGTGGGCCGGGTGCGGGGCGGCGACACGGGCGACGTGGCCTGCGATTCCTACCATCGCTACAAGGAAGATGTGGAGATCGCCAAGCGGCTGAATCTGCGGAGCTACCGTTTCTCGATTTCCTGGCCGCGCATCCAGCCCGCCGGTTCCGGAACGCCCAACCCAAAAGGGCTCGATTACTACAAACGCCTCACCGACGCGCTTCTCGAAGCGAAGATCCGCCCGCTGTGCACGCTCTATCACTGGGATCTGCCGCAGGCTTTGCAGGAGGCCGGCGGCTGGCCCAGCCGCGACATGGTCGGCCGCTTCACGGATTACGCGGAAATCGTCGCGGGCGCCCTCGGTGACCGCATCTCCCATTGGTGCATTTTCAACGAGCCGTGGGTGTTTACATTTTTCGGCTATGCCTGGGGCATTCACGCGCCGGGTCTGCGCGATTTCAACGCGTGCATGCGCGCCACCCACGTGGTCAACATGGCGCAGGGCGAGGCCTTCCGCGCGATCAAGGCGATCAATTCCAAGCTCCGGGCCGGGACCGCGTTCAGCATGTCCTATTGCCAGCCCGCCAGTTCCAGCGAAGCCGACCAGGGAGCGGCCGCGCGCGCGAGTGCGCTGGCCAACGTCTGGTTCCTCGATCCCGCACTCAAGGGCAGCTACCCCAAGGCCTTCGTCCATGGCGATCCACTGGAAATGATGGGCGTTCGGCCCGGCGACATGAAGCTTTGCCGCGCGCCCTTCGATTTTGTGGGGATCAACTACTATCAGCGCCAGATTATCGCCGCCATTCCCGCCAGCGAAGGCGAAGCGGGGGTCGGCGCCCGCCACTTCGACGGTGACGAAGGACCGCTCACCGATTACGGATGGGAAATCTGGCCCGACGGCTTCTACCGGATGCTCATGCAGATCACGCGCGAGTACCACAGGCCGGTCATCGAGATCACGGAAAACGGCTGCTCCTATCTCGACGGTCCCTACGTGGACGGCGACGTGCCCGATCCGCGCCGCATCGCCTTCACGCGCGCCTATCTCGGCGCTCTGGGGCGGGCAATACGAGACGGGGCCGATGTCCGCGCCTATCATCACTGGAGCCTGCTGGACAATTTCGAATGGGCCGAAGGCTTTACCCAGCGTTTCGGCTTGACCTATGTCGATTTCCGCGACGGGAAACGCACCGTCAAGGATTCGGGCCGCTGGTACGCCAAGCTGGCCGCCACCGGCAAGCTCGCCTGAGCTTCGCCAGCCGCGCAGGCGGATCGGCATTTCGCAGCGGCTCAGAACTCGAACTGCAACTGGGACAGGCCGAGATCCTTCAAACTGTTTTGCTCGTTCTCGAGGCCGTAATTGAGCTGGAGCCGCAGGCCGGGAGCGAAATACCAGTTCACCCCGCCCAGGTAGGTGGTAGTTCCCTGCCCCGTTTGGGACCGGTTGGGGTTATAGCCGTCGACGCGGAAGAGGCCCTGCCACTTTTTCGTAAAGCGCCAGCCGCCCAAACCGTACCATCCCTGCTCGTGAACCGCGCCGTCCCGGCCCCAGATGAATTCGCTCCGCAGCGTCAGGGAATGGCGCGTGTAGGCGAATTCCACATCCTGGCGATCGCGAGGCACCTCGCTGGCTCCCGACGCCCCGTTGTAATAATCCCCCGCGAAAGCCAGACCCTTGAGCGGACGAATCGCGAGGCGCAAGGCGAGATCCTTGCGGTGGTTGTCGTCCTTGCGGTTGATGCCCGCCCCGTTGAAAACGCCTATCGCGTAGTCGATCCCGGTGGATGGGGAGAAGTTGTAGGCGCCGCCGACCTCGGCGCCGATGTCCCGGCCACCGGATTTGTTATCGCGGCCGGGAACCAGACGGTTCACCACCTGGGATCGCTCGACCATCCACAGATTGCGGCTGGAACGCAGGCTTTCCTGGCTGAATGGAATTTTGAACTCGCCCGCCGTCAGCCTGGCCTGCGGCAAAACATTCAACCGCAAATAGGCGTCGCGGAGCGCGGGCGAGTCCAGCGTCTCGAGCCCAATCTTGTAGGTGGCCAGCTGGCCGAAGTGGCCGCTCACGTTGAGGCGAGCGCGGCGAACCTCGAACGTGCTATTGGTTCCCGGCAGCGAGGTCCACTCCACTTGCCCATGCCCGCTGATCTTGACTGGCAGCTTGGCGACAACCTCTTGCGCGCGCTCCCGGAGACTGGCCGACGCCGTGGCCCGCGGCGCTTCTGGCGAGGTCGCCTGCGGGGCCGTTTGTGAGTCGCTTTCCGGCAACTTCACGCCAGCCGGCTGGGGCGCGGGCGGCGTTGCCGTTGCCAGATGGCCCGGCGCTTCGGCCTCGGCGCGCACGCTCTCCGCCTCCTGCCGGGTGAGCAGATGTTTCTGAACGAGCAATTCCAGGAGCCGGGTTACCTCCGCGTTTCCCTCACAGGATGATTGCGCCCGCGCACTCCCCGGCAAAAGCATGGCCACGCAGAACAAACCGATCACGACTCGTGAAATGATTCCTTGATTCCGCATATCGTCTCCTGAAATGGCGGAGGCCGGTACCCATGATCCGGTCCGAGAGTCCCTGCCGCGGAGGTAAAAAATAAAAAAATCAGTTGTGGGTACAACGGGGGTCGGCGGAAAAGCTGCGTTCCGGGACGCGGGAAGCGAAGTCGCGCACATCGCGAGGGGCGGGCAAAAGCATTGCATCCTGAAGTGCCGTTTCCAGAACTCCTTATGGAGGTTCGAGGCAGTTCTACGGGCAGGTCAGCCTATTGGCAGAGCGATTGCCTGTCAAGGTAATTCGCGCCTCCGGCACGGCATCGGAACGCACCTCGATGGATAAATTCGGACCGTCCGAATTGGCTATGGAGTTTTCGTTTCGCGGCGGCTGCGCCGCTTCGCCCATAGGAAGAGCGGAAAGACAATCATGAAGCCCCAAAGCAGACCGTTGGCGTACCATCGCCGATCCAGCGTGACGGCGATGCCGGCCGTCAGCACGGCGAACATCCACATCATCGACTCGCCGCAGAAACCCTGCACCCATCGCGGCCGCGCGCCCCCGGTCGGAATTTGCGCGCGCCACGCGGGCGCCAGGCGCGGCACAGCCGCGCGATAGGCGCGGTAGGATTCGCCCCGGGAGTCTTCAAGGCCCGCCTCCTCGTCGCGAATGAAGAGGCGCACCAGAATCCACATCCCGACCAGGAATATGGCGCCTGTCGCCGGACTGAGCACGATGGCCATGGCCGCGGCGAAAAGCATGTTTCCGAAATAGAGGGGATTTCGCGTCCGCCGGTAGGGCCCGTCGGCGACCAGCCGCTCGGTATGCAGCTGTTTATCCTGCACAACGCTCGCGCCCAGATAGGCCGAGCCCCACGTCCGCCAGAAAGCGCCCAGACTGGCGAGCAAAGCGGCCAGGCCGTAGCTGGCGCGTTCCCACCATTGCGGGCTGGGGCCACCGGCGGCGTGGAAGAGAAGCCGGGCGATTCGCTTGCCCGTGGACACCATGGGAAGGGGAAGAAAAAGCCACGCGATGACGAACAAAGAAACCAGCAGCCATCGGCGGTTCCGGAAGTAGAAATCGCGGCGAGCGCTCGCCATCGCGCCGTCAGTCCGCCCGGGGCATGGGGCCGGGTCCGGCCGCGCAGCGACGGTTGAAGCAACGCGGAATCAGTCCGTGACCTCGACCCGGGTGGCCATGTCGCCATCGCGCTGCGGGACAAAGGCGACGGTGACCGATTTGCCGGCCTGGTCCGCCAGCGACTGGATCGTGCCCCGCTTTTCGTTGATCACCACCAGCGTTTTCGGCGTCACCTTCACGTCATAGGGCACGCCGCCGGACCCGGTGATCACCAGGAGATTCTGGCCGGCAACCACCATCTGGACTGTGCCCGAAAGGGATTCGGGAACGCCAAATCCGAGACCGGCCATCTCCCCAGGGGCGGCCGTTTTCGCCGGAGCGGGACGCGGGTGGCGCGTCTGTTTATGGGTTTGAGCGAAGAGGGACGGGCCGGCAGACAGGGCTAGCGCAGCCGTCAGAATAATTACGCAAGATGAATTTCGACGGTTCATATCGACGATTCTCCCGGCATGGGAGCCTCCTTCCGTTTGATTGGATGGTATGCCCGGGGGAAAAAGGTTGCCATCGATTTTGCTTCGTTCCTGATTCCGCAGGCGCGGCGGAGGAAGGATGCCGATGGAAAGAAAAGCCGGCTAGGGATGATCGCTATGGGGTTCGCTGGCCGCGGTCTCGACCGAAGCGGATTTCTCCTCCGCCTCTTCGTTCTCGACCGGCGGATGAAGCAGAGCGGTATGCCGCGCCGCCATCGCCTCGACGACCAAATCGACCACGGCGGCGGCTCCGCGCCCCTCCGGGTCGAGTTCCGGGTTGTAACCGGAGATGGAGAGACCGGCAAACTTTTCGCGGGCGGCGAAAACGTTCAGTGCTTCTCCCACTTCGGCGGCGCTCAATCCGCCCGCCGCGCCGCGGACGCATCCGGGGACCTCCGACACAGGAAAAACATCCCAGGAAAGATGCACGACAAAATCCCGGTCGCCCCCGTGAATCTGTTCGAGGGCCGCTTCCACGGCCGGCGGCACGCCGAGTTTTCGTATCCGGGACGTCGTGAAATCCCGGATTGCCACATTTTCCAGCCGCGTGAGGTCGATCGTATCCGTCTCATCCAGCCCGAAAGCCACCACATCCGGCTCCCTGACGAGCGGCGGACTCTTCCAGAAGCGCACCAGTTCCGCCGCGCCCTGCCCGACCAGATGGGAAACGGTCATCGGGCCGACCAGACCGTCTTCGGTATCGGTGGGGGTGTGAAGGTCAGCATAGCGGCTCACATGAACCAGGCCGAGGCTCGGCGCTTGCCGGCGCAATCCCGCGACCAATGCCACCAGTATCGTCGCGTCTCCCCCGAGCACCAATGGAAACGCATGAGCCCGGGCTGCCTGCTCGATGCGCGCGCGCAGCGGGTCGAGCATGGCCAGAACGTTCTTCAGATTCCTGGCGCGGGGATTTTCGTCGTCGGGCTGGAAAACCTGCGCGGGAAGATCGCCCGCGTCGGTAATGTGATAACCGACTGCCTGCAGACGATCCTGAATTTTCTGCTCTCGCAGCGCGGCGGGTCCACGTTCGACACCCGCAGCGGCAGCTGCTGCACTGGTGGGAGCCCCCACCAGCACAAGCTGGTCAGGTTGTCGGATCAGCTTGGCCGTCAAAAGCCACCTCTACCCCATGTTTTCTAGAACTAGCCGCCCGGGGCGATCTTCACGCCCGAACAGCCCAGACAGTGGCGGCCACCTGTTGTGGTGGCCACTTGCCGCAGCCAATCAGCTCAAAGCCACCAGTTCCGTCGGGAGCATAAACCTGACATCCTCCCGGATCAGATCCAGATCGTGCTGATCGGTGTAGCCGAGCTGCGCCAGACGCTCGCTCACCTGCTGCACCAGAACCTCGGGAGCCGAGGCACCGGCCGTTAGTCCCACTCGACGAATGCCCTCGAACCAATCGGGACTGAGATCGTGTTCGTCCTCGATCAATCGCGCCGGCACGCCGCGCCGCTGGGCCACTTCGACCAAGCGGTTGGAATTCGAACTGTTCGCCGAACCGACCACGAGAATCAGATCGACCTCGCGGGCCATCTGCTCGACAGCCTCCTGGCGATTCTGCGTCGCATAGCAGATATCGGAAGATCTCGGCCCGGCGATTTCCGGAAAGCGCTGCTTGAGGCGGGCGACGATCTCCTGCGTATCGTAAAGGCTCAACGTCGTTTGGGTCAGGTAGGCCAGGCGCGCCGGGTCGGGAACCTGGAGATTATTGACCTCCTCCACGCTGCCGACGACAATCGTCTTCCGGGGCGCTTCACCGGACGTCCCAACGATTTCCTGGTGGTCCCGATGACCGATCAGGATGATCGTGCGATCCTCCCGGGCGAATTTCTGCGCTTCCAGGTGAACTTTCGTCACCAGGGGACAGGTGGCATCCACGACCCGGAGCTTGCGCTCGTCGGCCTCTTCCCGCACGCGAGGCGGAACACCGTGAGCGCTAAAGATCAGCACCGCCCCTTCGGGCACCTCGCTCACGCCCTCGACGAAAATCGCGCCGCGCGTCCGAAGCTGTTCGACCACATGGCGGTTATGTACGATTTCGTGGTGAACGTAAACAGGAGGACCGTAGGACTCCAGCGCCAACTCCACAATATCGACCGCCCGCACGACCCCCGCGCAGAAACCCCGGGGACGCACGCGGAGAAGCGACTTCCTGTCGCCCGATCCATTCGAGCCGTTTCCGGCCACGCTCATAGAAATGGTCTCCCTCCCGCTTGGTTAAGCATCATACCGAATTCGTATGCCCGCGGCTAGAAGGTTATCTCCGGGGAATAGACTGCCGCGCGGCCGCAGCAGCGTGCCGTTCACGCATCTCCCGGGGATATACTCCTTCATCTTCCTGATTTTACAGTAGTTGCCTAGCAGTCGGCCGGAAACCCATCGCCCCTGAAAGCAGCAGGTATTTGGTAGATTTTCTTCAACGATCATGCGCTCGGCGACGTCGAACGAATGGCTGACCCTGCTTGGCCGGCGAAAAACAGGCGGCCGGGGAACTTTTGAGCAGAGTTGGCCATGCAGGGCCGATGCCGGGCCGATGCCGGGAACGTTCCGGGCGGTTAGCGCCGGCGAGCCCGTCCGAACCCTTCTATTTTCAAAGGGATTCCGAGGCCAGATTTCGCACGAGGCCGCTTCGAACCAGCCAGGCCAGGCCTTCGATCAGGAAATTTCGCGCGTAATGCATGCGCCTTCCCTCCGGCCAGATTTCGAGCGGAAGATGCCGTACCAGGGCGGCGCGCCCGCCCTCGGAGAACTGGAAGCGCGGCGGATGGTGCGTGAGGATGGAAATATACCCGTGGGTCGAACGGAACATGCTTTCCGGCCGGCGCACGAGGCGCTCATGCAGGTCCCCGGAGGGTGGATCGATAAACGCGAACAGAAGGCATTCCGGCAGTTGGGGATCGAGATACCGGTAGCCGTCGCCGCCGACCAGGAACCCCGCGAAGAAACCGGCGCGGGCGCCCGCCTTCCCGTCCGCGTGGCGCGTAAAGGCGTAGCCGCGCAGCGCCGGACCGGCTTCCCGCGCCGGACTGAACCCCTTCAGATACGGCCGCGCGAGATCGCGAATCCAAGTCACCGAACCGATTTCTTCTTTTTTCATCGGCATAGAACGAGCCTCAACGAGCTTCAAAGGGATAGCGGCCGGCGGCGAGCAGGGCGGCCGCAACGCCGCGGCGCAAACGAATCGTATCGGCCGGCTCGCGCCGGCAGAAACGCCGCAAGACAGTCAGTTGCGCTCGAAGCGTGTCGGCCTCGACCGAGCTTTCGAGGACGGTGCGCGACTGCTTCTCGATCCGGTCCACCGCGTCGTAGACGAAAAGCCGCGCCGCGGCAACCATCGGCTCGGCCAGGCGATCCTGGCGGGAGACCGCCTGCGCCGCCCGCAGCGTGGCCGATTCCATCGCGTAAATGTCGATCACGACGTTGGCCAGGGCGGCCAGGATCTCCTGCTCGTCGGCCAGCTTGTCCAAATAGCGCTGCACGGCCCCTCCGGCGGCAAGCAGAAACGCCTTCTTTGCGTTGGCAATCGTCAGTCGCTCGGCGCCGAGCGGGCCTTCGGGCGGCGCGGCGAGCGACGGCCCGGCCAGCACCTCATCGGCCAGCCGCTTGGCCGCGGGCATGAGCGGCAAGGAGCCCGCCCTGGCCCGTTTCATCAGCATCTGGACGATGAGCATGCGATTGATTTCGTTGGTTCCTTCGAAGATGCGGTTCACGCGGCTGTCCCGGTAGGCGCGGGCGACGGGATAATCTTCATGGAAGCCGTAGCCCCCGAAGATCTGCACGGCTTCGTCCACGACGAAATCCGCCATCTCGCTCGCATACACTTTGCTGATCGAACACTCGACCGCGTACTCTTCGAGCACCTTCATCATCCGCGCCGGCTGGTCGGGGGCCTGACCGGCCGTTTCCGTCGCCGCCTCGATCATGCCCGCCGAGCGGAACAGCATCGATTCGACGGCAAAGGCCCGGGCCGCCATCTCGCCCAGTTTCGCCTGAATCAGGCCGAACTCGGCCAGCGGCTTGCCGAACGCGGTGCGCTCCCTGGCGTAGCGCGCCGCGGCCTCGATCGTTTTCTTCGCCCCGCCCAGGCAATAGGCGCCGAGCGAAAATCGCCCGGCGTTCAGGATGTTGAAGGCGACAATGTGACCGCGCCCGACCTCGTGCAGCAGATTTTCCCTGGGAATCCTTGCGTTCTCGAAGAAGATCGGCACTGTCGAGCTGCCCCGGATGCCCATCTTGTTCTCCTCGGCGCCCACCGAAAATCCCGGCGTTCCCCGCTCCACGAGAAAGCAGGAAAATTTCTCCCCATCCACTTTCGCGAAGACCGTGAACAGGTCCGCAAAGCCGCCGTTGGTAATCCACATCTTCTGCCCGTTCAGCAGCCACTCTTTTCCGTCCGGCGAAAGCTCGGCCCGGGTGCGCGCCGCCAGCGCGTCCGAACCGGCTTGCGGTTCCGACAGGCAGTAACAGCCGATCAGCTCTCCCGTGGCGAGGCGCGGCAGATATTTGCTCTTCTGCTCCTCGGTGCCGAAATAGACGATCGGGAGCGTGCCGATACCGGCGTGGCCTCCGTGGGACACGGCGAAGGAGGCATACGCCGCCAGCTTCTCCGACAGCAGCGTCAGGGACACTTTGTCGAGCCCCCCTCCCCCGTACTCCTCGGGAACGCCTCCGCCAAGCAGCCCCAGCTCGCCCGCTTTTTTCAGAAGCCCGGGCATCAGGCCCTCTTTGTGCTGCTCCAGCTGGGCGACCAGCGGCAACACCTCTTTTTCCACGAACTCCTCCGCCGTTTTGCCGATCAGCTTCTGGTCGTCGGAGAGTTGCTCGGGCGTAAAGAGGTTCTCCGGCGCGCATGGTTCCAGCAGAAACTCGCCGCCTTTCATCGCGGAGCCGCTGGCAGAAGGCATGGACATGAGGGATCTCCCTTTTCCAAAGGGGTACTCAGAGCCGCGGACGTCCCTCCATACGAATGGGGAACGTCCGGCGCCCCCCATTCTACGCTGGATGGGAAAAGAACGCGGCGGCTCGGCCCGGAGACAAACCGGGCAGGAAGCCTAGCCGGCGCTGGCCACCCTTTTCAATTCCTCGATGTACTCGGCGGGAAACTGGTATTCGGCGGCTGCCTGCAGCATGGCCTGGAGATAATGGGGCGCCGGATGCAGGCCCTTCTCCACTTTCGTGGCGATGTACGCCTGCGCGCGCACCGGGCCGCCATGGGTGTCGGTGACGGTCACTTCGATCCTGCGGTAGTGTTCCGGCGCGCCTTCGAACCGGTCGAGCGTCTTGAGCGCCGCTTCCGTGATCTGGTAGAGCACGCCGTAGACGCACTTGCCGCTGGCGGGCCGAATATTGGCCATGGCTGCGCCGCCGCGGGCCTTCTTATTGAAGACGATTTCGTAATTTTCGAGCTTGCCGGATTTTTCCTCGGCAATCTCTCCGATGCGCGAGCTCATTTGCGCCCGGTTCATGTTGCTCGCGAAGGCAAAATACCAGACGAAGTTGGGCATAAATTCCCGGAAAGCGGCCGGACACCACGAACCTTCCATCGTAGCCGGAATCGCAGGCGTCGGCAATCGGCGCGTTCGCCCGGCGCCACCGGCGATGTTTACGCCAGGCGCTCGAAGATTCCCGCCGCGCCCATCCCGCCGCCGACGCACATCGTCACCATTCCATACCGGGCGCCGCGGCGCTCCATTTCCGCCAGTATGGTGGCCGTCAGCTTGGCGCCCGTGCAGCCCAGCGGATGGCCCAGCGCGATGGCGCCGCCATTCGGATTGACGCGTTGCGGATCGAGACCGGAGAGCTGAATCACGGCCAGAGACTGGGTCGCAAATGCCTCGTTCAGTTCCACGACTTCCATTTGGTCCAGCGTCAATCCGGCCATCTTCAGCGCCTTCGGAATCGCGAAGACCGGCCCGACGCCCATTCGCTCGGGCGGACAACCGGCCGTCGCATAGGCAACCAGCCGGGCCAGCGGCCCGGCGCCAAGCGCGCGCGCCCGCTTTTCGCTCATCACCACCGCCGCGGCGGCGCCGTCGCTCATCTGGGAGCTGTTGCCCGCCGTCACGACGCCGTGGGCGTGGAAAGCCGGTTTGAGGCGCGACAGGACCTCCATCGACGTATCGGCGCGAGGCCCTTCGTCGGTCTCGAAGGCGATCGTCCGGCTCTTGGGCCGGCCGTTGTTCATATCTGTCCAGCTCACCTCGACGGGAACGGTCTCATGGCGGAAATTCCCCGCAGCCATGGCGGCCAGGGCCTTCCGGTGGCTGGCGAGGGAAAACTGGTCGGCGTGCTCGCGCGTGATGGCATATTCGTGGGCCAGATTCTCCGCCGTCAGTCCCATGTTCAGATAGACGTCGGGATAATGATCGACCAGCCAGGGATTCGGCGAGATTTTGTTGCCGCCCATTGGCACCAGGCTCATCGACTCGGTCCCGCCGGCGACGATCACTTCGGCGTGGCCGGCGGCAATCCGTTCGGCGGCCAAGGCGATGGCCTGCAAACCGGAGGAGCAGAAACGATTGATCGTCATCGCCGAGATTTCCACCGGCCACCCGGCCCGCAGCATGGCGATGCGAGCCACGTTCATGCCCTGCTCGCCTTCGGGCATCGCGCAGCCCAGAATCACGTCGTCGATTTCGCGGAGATCGAGGCCGGGGACACGGCCCGCCGCTTCTTTCAATACCACCGACGCCAGATCATCGGGCCGCATGGCCCGCAGACTTCCCTTGAACGCCTTGCCGACCGGCGTTCGCACCGCACTCGCAATCACCGCGTCTTGCATAACCGTCACACGTCCTTCCCTTCAGAGAGAACGTTCAAGACCGGTCCAACCGGCCGTTGACGATTTCGCCGGCCACTTCCTCGTCCACGTAACACCAGACCCATTGCTCGCCCGGCTCGATCGAGCGCGCGAGCGGATGGCCGGTTTCGCGAAAGTGCCTGGTGGCATGCTTGTTCTTCGACGAATCGCAGCAGCCGACGTGGCCGCAGGCGAGACACATCCGCAAGTGAACCCACCGGTCGCCCGTCCTGACGCAATCTTCGCACACGCGGGTTTTGGTATCGAGAATCTGCGCCTGATCGGTGTGATTGCACCTGGTCGCCACGCTTCCCTCCCCGACTATTGGCCGGTGACCTGCCGTTCCAAGGCGGCGCGATCCCATTGCGCGAGGTTCGCTCCGGCCTCATAGGTGCTCTGCATGAAGGAGAGCAGCGTATCGCGCGGCGAACGCGACTGGCGGACCGCCTCGTACGGAAGCAGGTATTCGCCCAGCTCGTTGTGGTAGAAAGCGGCGCCGGGCGAAATGCGCGCCTGGCGGAATCCCTCGGGTTCGGGCGCCATGTAGGCGTAGAAAACCGGCTCGTCCACGCCGGAGGCGCCGCCCGTCCAGAAGCCCACGCTCGAGCATTCGTGCGAATAGCCTTCCCGCGTCATCGCATCGGCTCCCGGCCGCTCGGGGGCGCGCCGGCCGGAAAACCGCGTCACCGCCAGGTCGAACGCGCCCCAGAAAAAATGCACGGGGCTGCACTTGCCGATAAACCGGCCGCGAAATTCGCGGAAAACCAGCTCGATCGACGCCAGCACGCGCCAGAACCGCTGCGCCTGCTCGGGGTCGTAGGAACGGTGAACCCGGTCCTCAGCAAATGGAATCGGATCGGGGACCTCATCCGGCCGCGCATGGATTTTTCTCTCGATGCCCAGGGAATCGAGTATGGCCATGAAATCGGCGTAGAAATCGGCAACCGTACACGGCGCCAGGGGCAGCCGCTTGATCGCTCCCTCGCTTGTTTCGACAACGAGCTGGTGATCGATGAAATCGAACCGAACCTCGAAGAGGCCGCCGCGCGAA
Organism: Candidatus Dormiibacterota bacterium; assembly: GCA_035534495.1. Taxonomy (GTDB): domain Bacteria; phylum Acidobacteriota; class Terriglobia; order Acidiferrales; family UBA7541; genus JAKASX01. The sequence goes on from DATLRW010000051.1 coordinate 14,718, forward strand.
GGTATCGCCGAAGTGGTCAGGCCGCGCGGGGAAACGTATAGGGTCACGTGCCACCAGTGATTGACCGGCGGGGTATGCGCCATGCGGATTTTCCCGACGATCTGCGTCCACATGTGCAGCGTGTCGCGCGTGGCGAGCCATTCGGCCAGCGGAAGCGATGGCCAGGCGGAAGTGGCGGATCCGTTCATGGCGCGTGGAAAACCCTCGGGATTCATCATATCGCGCCCGACCCCGCCGCGGGCAAATCAGATGCGTCGAAGCGGCCGTTTCAGTTTGCCGGCTTGGGGCCCGGCACGGTTCGCATGGGCGTCGCGCACAAATCCTCGATTGACTGGCCGGGCTTGTACTCGATTTTCCGGGGCGGCTCGCATCCTTCCGCGCGCGAAATCAGCAAGCTGGGCTGACCGGACTCTTCCTTCCGGGCGGCGGTAATGACCGGCGCGAGATCCTTTTTCATCCGCTCGAAAGCCGAGGTCTGCACGACCATTTGCGGGTTGGCCGGCAGGAACATGATTTCGCGCTGGGCATCGACCATCCTCTGATAGAAAGGCGGATGCGTGCGAAACCAGCTCACGCCCTGGACGTAACCCTTCCGGGTGGCCATCTTGTCGAAGAAGCGAACGAAGCCGGAGGGGTCGTAGCCGGCCTTCCACGCGTATTGAGCGCCGAGTTGATCGGCCTCCAGCTCGTAATCGCGGCTGACGCCCAGCAGGTTGAGGTTGAGCACCAATCCCAGGCCGTAGAAACCGTACTGCAAGGCGTAATAGGTGCCGATTCCGGCCACACCGCCGGTCAGCACAATGGCCGCGATCTGCGCAGCCTGATAGAAAATCGAGGCAATCGTCGCGCGTTTCATTAGTTTGTTCCCGTGGCGCGCCGTGTCGTGAGCGATTTCGTGCGCGATCACGCCGGCCAGCTCCGACTCGTTGTCGGTCGCTTCGAGCAGGCCGCGCTCGACGAACAGGTAGCCGCCCGGCAGCGCGAAGGCGTTGATCTCGCGCGACTGGAGCACGACGATGTGCAACGGGATCTTCAGGTCGGAATGCTTGGCAATGTTCTGCGCCACCTCATTGACGTATTTCTGAATGGCCTCGTTTTTCAGTTCCGGCGGCAGCAAGCCCGACCGCCGCATCTCCTCGACCGCTTGCTGGCCGCGCTTGATGTCGTCCTGCTGTTTGGCCGCGATCTCGCGAAAACCGATGTCCTTTATGTCTCCCCAGCGCCGGTTGTGGTAGGCCCCTTCGGCGATTTCCCGCTCGGTCTGGCGATAGACGGCCGGCCACTTCTCGATCAGATCGAGTTTGGCGAGCAGGTTGTCATACGCGGTGGGGATGGCGTGCCGCGAGAGGACCTGGGCCTCGCTCCGCAGCAATTCCAGGTTCTCGATGCGGCAGTGCAGCCGGCTGCGCTGCGCATCGGTGAGTCTCGCGCTCTTCGACTTCAGTTCCTTCCGCTCCGCATCGATCTGTTTCCCGTATTGCTTCTCTTGATCCTTGAACCGGTTGACGCAGCGGTCTTCACCGGTCTTGAGGGCCTTGCGCTGCGCCTCGATTTCCGCGGATGTGAAATGGAGGCTGGGCGAGAGCTGAAACAGGTCTTCGTACGATTTCTGGAGGTCGCCGCGCAGCGACTGCTCCTTCGCTTCGGGAACAGGGGCAGCGGGAACCGAGGCCAAGGGAACTGGCTGCGTTTGCGCCCGTGGACTGACGCCGGTAGCGGGCAGGAGGATCAGAAACTCGCAAAGGATAATGGCCAGGGCCCGGCGTAGCGTTTCGCGCATGGCATGCCTCCAGGGATGCTG